>JAJKIV010000374.1 GCA_021154285.1 Gemmatimonas sp.
GGAATTGGTAGTTGTGCCGGCGACGCCCGACTGTCACTGTCATTCCGAGCGAGCGAAGCGAGTCGAGGAATCGCCGTCATCCCGGTAGAGGGACTGGCCCCTCTCCCCGGACGACGGCGATTCCTCATCTGCCCGCCGTCGGCGGGCTCCCGGCTCGGAATGACAACTGGTTTCTAGAGCGGCTTCTGTGTCACAACGATGCTCGGGTTAGGGTTCGCACTGGCACCCGCCGTCGTTGACCCGTTCCCGAGCTGCCCCGTGTCATTGCGTCCCCAGCACCACACCGTGAGACGGTTCGCGCTGATCGCGCAGCTATGCGCGCCGCTTCCAGTGCCGATCCCGCTCGCCGCCACTTCGATCGCCTGAATACTCCCGGCGCGCACTGGCGTAGAGCCATTCGCGACGCCCGAGCCGAGCTGCCCCGACCCGTTGATTCCCCAGCAGTACACCTGCTGCGAGTTCGTCACGCCGCACGAGTGGCCGTAGCCCGCCGAGATCGACTGGAACAACAGCCCGCCGGCCACCTGCACAGGGGACGACGAGTCAATCCCGCTCGGCCCGTTCCCGAGTTTTGAGTTGTTGCTACCCCAGCAGTAGCCCTCGCCATTCATCATGACCGCGCAGGCGAACTGGCCGCCGAGCGTGACACTTTGGAACGCCTTGCCGCCGACGACCTGCTGGGGCAATGCGACGAACGCATTGCCGTACGAGATCTTTCCGCCATCTCCGATCTGACCGATGCTGTTCGCGCCCCAGCAGTACGTCGCGCCGCCGGTGGATATGCCGCAGCTGAAGCCTGTTCCAGCCGTGATCTTCACGAAGGCGAGCCCGCCCGCGACGAGCGAGGGCGTTCCGCTGAATGCCGACCCGCCGTTCCCAAGCTGACGCCAGGCGTTGTTGCCCCAGCAGTAGGCCTGGTTCATGGTGCTGACGCCGCACGTGTGATCGGATCCAGCGCTGATCGAGCGGAACGCGATGCTGCCGGCAACCGCGATCGGCGTTGGACTCTCGGTAGCGTTCGATCCGCTGCCGAGCGCGCCCCAGCCATTGTAACCCCAGCAGTACGCCTTCCCGTCGAGCGTGATGCCGCAGGTGTGTCGGCCATACGTCGAGAGCTGTGCGAAGCGGAGGTTACCAGGGAGCTTCGTCGGAACGTTGCTCATGACTGTCTCACCGAGCTGCGGGCTGCCCAGGCGACCTTCGGCCCCATTCAAACCCCAACACCAGACAATGCCTCCGCTCGCGATGTCGCACGCGTGCATGGTCCCGGCCGAGATCGAGCGATACTTGATCACTACGACGCGCGTGACCGTGGCACTCTTGCCCTCGCTGGTCGCGGTGACGGTGACGGTACCGCGATCGACGCCGGTGAGCATGCCGGTCGTCGGGTCGATCGCCGCGACGGCCGGATCGGATGAAGTCCACTGGATCGTGCGGCCCGTCAGCACGCGGCCATTCGCGTCCTTGAGGACGCGACCGATCATCTCGGAGCTGAACGCTTCGATCGTGTCCAGCACGGGCGCGAGCAGGATCTGATCGACCGCGTTGGCTGCAGTCGACACAGTAGCAGTCGTGGAGCCAGTCTTGCCTTCGCTCGTCGCCGTGATCGTGGTCGTGCCGGCAGCGACGCCCGTCACCACACCGGATGCGCCATCGACCGTAGCGATCGCCGGCGCGCTCGAGCTCCATGCAACCGCGCGACCGGTGAGCACGTTGCCCTGATCGTCCTTGACCGTGACCGCGAGCGTCGCGGTCGCACCGACCTTCACCGATGGCGCGTTAGGCGTGACCGTCACCGTCGCCACCGGCACGAGCGATACGGTGATCGCGGCCTGCCCGGACTTCCCCTCGCTCGTCGCCGCGATGTTCGCGGTGCCGGCGGCAACGCCCGTTACGACGCCGTTCGCATCCACCGTGGCGACCGCGGACGCGGACGTGGTCCACGCGATCGCGCGGTCCGAGAGCACGCTGCCCGCTGCGTCCCGCGCGACGGCATTGAGCTGCGTGGTTTTTCCGATGACGACGCTCGCCGTCGCCGGCGTGACTGACACGCTGCTGACAGGCTTCGGATTGCCGCCGCCATTGTCGGGCGCGGAAGGTGAGTCGCCGTCGCCACCACAGGCGGCGATCGCGAAAGCCAGGCAGGCCGCCGCGGCGGCATTGGTCAGACGTGACATGGTGCGGCTTCTCCTATGACGGACACGCTCAGCCACCGAGGGTCGCGAGCGATTGGTGAGAACGACTGACATCGTGAGCGTTCATGCGACGCGGGGACGATACGCACACGTCGTCGCGTGCTCTTGGGTCGGTCGACCTATCCCCCAGGCCGCAACGACTCGACGGTGCGATGATCCGCCGATTGTCGCCAGCGTGCCGAGTCCGTAGCATTCGCGCTCGGCAACCGACTGCTTACCCTCGTCTCGAGACTATGCCCGGACTGAACCTGGCGTTCTGGCGCAAGTGGCATCGCTGGATCGCGTGGCCGGCGACCATCTTCCTCCTCTGGGCCGCGGCCACCGGCGTGCTCGTCGCGTTCACAGAATTCTTCGGGGCGGACGAGGCGCTGCGTGAAGCGACGCGCGACATGATCAGTCCCGTCACGGTGTCGTCGGCATCAACGCTGTGGTCCGAGCCAATTGCCCGCGCGTTTGCCACGGCGGCGGCACGCTCGAACGGTGCACCCGTGGACAAGCTCGAGGTGCAGTTCAAAGGGACGCAGCCAACGGTCACCCTGTTCACGGGCAAACCCACCGGCGGCGAGGACCGCAAGCTGGTGTTCGATGCGCGAACGGGCCGGCTCTTGTCAGAGGAAACGTACGCGGATAAGCCGCTGCTCTATCGGCTCCACAGCGGCGAAGCGTTCGGCGACGGAGGACTCGTGGTCGCGATGTTCTGGGGCATGGCGCTGCTCGTGCTGAGCATCACAGGCTTGATCATCTACATCAAGCTCTGGCGTCCTGGGCAGACCGGCATGCGTAAAGTTTTCTGGTGACCGACGAGATGATTGGCGCCCACTGAGTAGGCATCGCGGATTCAGCCCGGTAATGCCATATAGTCCGTTTCCTCGAGTTGCGGTACGCGATGGGAGCAAAGGCCGCCGGCCGCTTGCGTCGGATGACTCGATCGAAGTCAGAGACTCTCACTCGATGATCACTTGAAGGCAGCGCCGCCCTTCCGATCGTCAGGCACAAATTTGTCTCGAGCAGGCATCTTCACCGCCACCAGCGTCGCGCTGTCCATCACCGCGGCCTTGTCGATGATCTCATTCTGCGCGAGCAAGAACGCGACGACCGCGTAGACCTCGTTGTTCGTCAGCGATCCCGGCGCGGTCAGTGGCATCGTGCGGCGCACGTAATCGAAGACAGTCGTCGCATACGGCCAGTAGTTCCCCACCGTCTTCACAAGCTTGGGATCCTGACCAAACGGGAAGCCCTCACGGGGGTCGCGCCCGACGAGTTTCGGCGCCGGAGGTACGCCCGCTGGCGGAGCACCTACCTGCCCCTCCGCGGCCGGCCCATGGCACGCCGCGCACTTTGCGGCAAATACCTCGGCGCCCTGCGCGGACGTTCCGCTTCCAGCCGGCAAACCATGACCATCTGGTGTCACGTCGACGTCCCACGCCGCGATTTCGGCCGCCGTCGCCGCACGGCCGACGTCGAAGCGCACTGGAAGCGCCGGCGCGGCGTGAACGTTCGATGGCAGACGGATGGCGCCGAACGCGCGCTTAGTCCGCGTCGCCCGGTCCGCCAGCGGCCCTCGATCGCAGCCGGCCAGCAGCGCGCCGACGAAAAGACTGGCGAGCAACCCGACTCTCGCCGCGCTCATACATCCACTCCGAAGAACACCCGTCCGTCCGGCTCGACGACCCACGCGCGGACGTAGCTGAAATGGTAGTCCGTTCCCGCGCCACGCTTCGCGCGGAATTCGGCGAGCGTCGGCTGCACCGCGCCGGTCTCGTCGACCGCGCGACTCATGAGCACCGCAGGTTTACCATCCCATTTCCACGGCAGGCGGAATCGTGTGTGGGCGAGCGAGATCACCGGCTCCTGCAGCTCCGCAACCAGCCAGTTCGCTCCGCCATCGGTGGAGACGTCGACGCGCGTGATCTTCCCGCGACCGGTCCAGGCAATGCCGGTGATCTGCGTCCAGACGTTAGGCGTGAGGCGCACGGGATGCGCCGGCGCGGTAATGATCGACTTCGCGTCCATCACGAGACTGAACTGCCGGGCCGTCCCGTTCGCGAGTGGATCGGTGTACTTGGAGGTCTCGTCGCGGAACATTCCCGGGCCGTCCGCCAGCTCGATGCGGCGCACCCATTTGACGTTCGCGTTGCCCTCGTACCCCGGAAGGAGGAGTCTCGCGGGGTAGCCATTGGCCGGCCGCAGCGGCTCCCCGTTGAACGCGAACGCGATCATGGCGTCCCCGAGCCCCTTCTCGACCGGCACGCTTCGCGACAGCCGCGACGCATCACCGCCCTCGGCCCTGAACCACGACGCACCGCGACGCACGCCGACTTCGTGAAACAGCACCGCGACTGGTACGCCCGTCCACTCGCCGCTGCTCGTCAGGCCGTCGATAGCCTGAGGCGTCATCTCTCGCTTTGGCGTCTTGAACGCGCCGCGCCCATTTCCCGAACACTCCAGAAAGCACGAGAGCGACACGTTTGGGAGACGTCGCAGATCATCGAGTGTGAAGACCGTCGGGCGATCGACGAGGCCGTGAATCAGCAGCTCGTATTTGGCCGGATCGATCAGCGCCACGCCCGCGTGGTGTCGCTCGAACACCAGATCGCTCGGCGTCACTGTGCCGGTGAGTTGGTGGAGCGGCGTGTACGACGAGCCGCTGAGCACTCCTACCGGCGCTCGTGCCGGCGTCTCGAACGGGGAACGGGCGCCTAACGCCGATGTCGGCGGTCCGGGCGCGCGTGTGGGATCAGCGGGAACGGAGGCGAGGTCGAAGGAGCCAGTAGAGGGCGGCGGGCTCGGGGCCTGCTGGGTTGCGCCCGGCGGCGCGGGTCGGGTCGCCGGCGCCTGAGCTTCGGCGGGCAGCCGCGCCAGAATAGCTCCGCCGGCAGACGCAGCCGCCGCAGCGATGAGCCCACGGCGCGTGACGCGCGCGTTTCGCGGCTCGGGCGCTTTCTCGCTCGACGCGCCGTTCGCCGCACTGCCTTCGTTTGCCTGTCCCGTCGTCTCGTCTTCGTGCATCACTCGCCTCGGTGTTCGCCGCGGCGAATATAGACCCAGCCCCCGCGCGCGCAATCGAATTGCGTTCCGTCGCCCGTCGCCGCTCCCCGGCAGTTACCGCCCGTCGCCCGTCCCCGGCTGTTAGATGATCCGCTGGCCGAACGCGCTCAACACCAGTTGAACCGCAAGCTCGGCCGTCCGGTTCTGCGTATCGAGCACCGGATTCACCTCCACGACGTCGAGCGACGTTAGGCGCCCGCTGTCCGCGACGATCTCCATGGCCAGGTGGCCTTCGCGGTATGTCGCACCACCCGCCACCGGCGTTCCTACACCCGGCGCGTGCACGGGATCGAGCCAGTCGAGATCCATCGAAACATGCACGCCGCCGGTGTCTGTCCCAGCGATCGCCAGCGCGTCCTGCATGACAGCCCGCAGCCCGCGCTCATCGATCGCCCGCATCGTGAAGGTCGTGACCCCCCACTCGCGAAGGTGACGCCGTTCCGGCTCATCGAGATCGCGCACGCCAACCAGCGCGACATGCGCCGGAAGCACTGCCGGTGACGGACCGCCAAGCGCAGCCGAAATGCCGGCGAACATCGGATCCCCATGTCCGAGGAGATGCGCCAGCGGCATCCCGTGGATATTGCCACTCGCCGAAGACTCGGGGGTGTTCGCGTCACCATGCGCGTCGAGCCAGATGACCCCCAGCCGCTTCCCTCGTTGAGCGACCGCCACGGCCGCGCCCGCGATCGACCCTGCGGCGATGGAATGGTCACCCCCCACCGTGACCGGGACCGCCCCCGCCATCACGGCGTCGGCCGTCACGCGAGCCAGCTCCATGCACGTGGCGGTGATCGATGGCAGGAACGCACCCACCGGACCGGGAAGCGGACTGGTTTGGTGCAGCAGCACTTCGGGCAGGGCCGCCGATACGTCATCATCTGCCTCGACGTCGTGGCCAAGCGCCTCGAGCCGTCGCGCGAGATCGGCGACTCGCAGTGCCGAGGGTCCCATGTCGACGCCACGGCGGCTCGCGCCGAGGTCCATGGGCACACCGGTGATTCGAATGCGCGTCAGAAGGCCTCCGGTATGGTGGGCGTGACCGCCGACGACCCTGGACAGGTCGGCGCTGAATCAGTTCTGACGGTCAGATCCGGTGATCTGACCCCGAGATCTGACCCCGGTAGGCCGAATCTAGCGCCCTTCGGCCGGCCGCGGCGTCACGAGAGTCGCGAAAAGTTGGCTACCTACCCAATCGAGCCAGGGGGTATCTGAACGCCGATGTCCTCACGCGTCCCAGCGTTGCCACGGCCCGCCGCATCGGTCACAGACGAGGTACAGGTGGTCCGGGCCCTTGGCCCGGTCGCCGGCAAGGGCCGGCACTGCCGCCGGGTCACGACAGAGGGCGCAGGCCGCTACACCTAACGCGGCAGGCGCCAGTGCTAGGGAAGCGATGGGGCCGTCGCCTGGCTCGCAATCATTCGGATGCGAAACGAGGATGGCTGCGAGTCGTCGCACCGGTCTTGCTCCACGTGGAGGTGTCAGGGCTCCAACGCAAGTGCGTCGATCGGCAGCGACCAGCGCAGGGTCGGCCGAATGCAATGGTCGCGCCGCCTCGCCCTCCGGCTACCGAATCACCGACGGGGGCGGATCGAGAATCGAGCGTCGGCCTTCGGGGTTGACCGGCCTAACGCGCCAGCCGGAATCACTCGGTGCGAGCCCGGCACGGGAATCGCACCGCCAAGCCCGACCCTACCAACGAAACTTCCTTGCGCACGCGATTACTGCTGGCGATGGTGGTTACTCTTGCCGCGAGTTGTACGACCGAGACACGGCGACCGGCCTCCAGCGCGTGGGTCGTCACGCCCGACGGCATCGGCGCGATCCGCGTAGGCATGACGGCCGACGAGCTCCGTCGCGCCGTCGGCGATATCCCGGGAGCAAATTCCACCGCCGACTGTAGTTACGTTCGGCCCAGCGGCGCCCCGGCCGGCGTGGCGGTGATGCTCGCTCGCGGACAGGTCGCGCGCGTCGACATCGACAGCGCAGGCGTCAGCTCCGACGCCGGCGTGGCGGTGGGCGATAGCGCTGCCAAAGTCGCCGAAGCGTACGCGACGCGCGTGAGAGCAACGCCCCACAAGTACCTCCCCGGCGGACAGTATCTCACCGTCCGATCCGCCTCGCCCGCGGACTCCCTGCGGCGTATGGTGTTCGAGACGGAAAACGGACGGGTCACGCGTTTCCGCGCCGGCCGTGTCCCCGAAGTCGAGTGGGTCGAGCGATGCGGATAGACACGCCGCGAGCGCGCGACCGCTGGCATGAGAGGGTCCATGGTTCGAACGTTCGGCCTCACGCACCTCGCACTCACCGTCAAGGATGTCGAGCGCGCGTTCGGCTTCTATGAGTCGGTATTTGGCATGGTCGCGGTCTACCGGCGCGACGACTTTGTTCAGGCGCAAACGCCCGGGGCGCGCGACGTGCTGGTATTCGAGCAAGTCGAGGCACCCGCGCGAGGACTCGGCCCGATTACGCATTTCGGGTTCCGGTTGACCGACCCCAGCGACATCGACGTGGCCGCGAAGGCGGTAATCGACGCCGGCGGGTCGGTCGAAGAACGGGGCGAGTTCGTTCCCGGAGAGCCCTACCTTTTCGCGCGAGACCGCGACGGGCACCTGGTCGAGATCTGGTACGAGCTCCCGACCGCCGTAGACCCGCATTGATCGCAGTGGCAGGGGTCGACAGCTATGCGAAAGCCTAACGATAGAGGCCGGATTGGCCCGATGGCAGGAAGCGATGTCCAGCGGGGAGACTCGACATGGCGGAGCCGGTCGAGCTGCTCGAGAAGCCGTTCACCCCCGCGTCGCTGGCCGCCGCGGTCGATGCGGTGCTCGGGCTTGGCGACGAGCCTCGATGATCATCTGACGTCGTCCGTGGCTCGATGGCGATCGGGAGCGACACGACGATCGTCGCCCCGCGATCGGGATTGTTCGACGCC
>JAJKIV010000375.1 GCA_021154285.1 Gemmatimonas sp.
CCGGTCGGCGTCGAACCACAGGTAGTGCGGGCACGTCTCCGCCGAGATGCGCGCGCCGCGTGCACGCGCCGACGTCACCATGCGAGCCGTCCGCGCGCTAGACACGTGCACGATGTGGACACGCACACCGGTGACATTGGCGAGCTCGATCACGAGCGCCACCGCCTCATGCTCGGCCGAGGCAGGCCGCGATGCCAGGTATGTCGAGTACTTCGCTGGGTCGCGCGCAGTCGCCTCGATCGTCGCGGCCTCGATGACCTCCGGCAGCTCGGCGTGCACCATGAGGGGAAGTCCGATCTGTGCGAGCACCGGCATCGCCTCTCGAAGATCGGGCTCGGTCAGGTGCTGGAACTCGGGCACACCCGATGGAACGAGAAAGCACTTGAACGCGCGGACGCCGGCTTCTGCGAGGTTGCCTAACGCCGCGGCGTTACCGGGAACGACGCCCCCGATGAAGCCGACGTCGACCCATGTTCGTCCCGCTGCCGCGTTCGCCTTGGCCTGCAGTGCGGAGATGCTCGTGGTGGCGGGAATCGAGTTGAGCGGCATGTCGAGCAGCGTCGTTACGCCGCCGGCCGCCGCGGCCCGCGTGGCGGTCTCGAACCCCTCCCAGTCTGTTCGACCCGGCTCGTTCACGTGCACGTGGGTGTCGACGAGCCCGGGCATGACGACGAGGTCGCCCGCGTCGACGACATTCGCCTCGGGCCGCGTCTCGTCGAGCTCGCCGACATAACTGATGCGCCCGCCCTCGATATGAACGGTCGCCGGTACCATTCCGCGCGGCGTGACCGCACGCAAGCTTCGTATAGCCGCCGGGGCCGGATGCAAATCGTGGATGGGAGCCTCGTCTCCTAACGATTGTTCCCGAGTATACCGGGCGCCGGATAAATTCGACAAGCGCAGTAACAGCAGCACCCGCAGCATCCGCAGGAGCAGGCTTTCATGAGCAGATTCGTTTCCCTCGTCGTTCTCGGCACGTCGCTCGCGGTCGCCGCGTGTGCCGACCCCTCCTCCCCACGGTCGACCTCAGAATCGGAGGGCGTCACCACACCCCTCACGCTACCGCAGGTGTTCGCGCGGTTCGTCGCCCTCGGGACGAGCAACAGCATGGGCGTGCAGTCCGCGGGCATCTTCGCCGCGGGGCAGCAGGCGGCATGGCCGGCCGAGCTCGCGCGACGCGCGGGCGTGCAGTTCTCGCTGCCGCTCGTCGAGGATCCTGGCTGCGGACCGCCGCTGCTGCCTCCGCTCGCTTCCGATCTGGCGCTCGTTGGCGCGTTCGGCAACAACCTCGTGACGACAGTGATGAACACCTGTGCGCCGCTGCGCCCAGCCATTACGCTGCCCGCGAACAGCGTCGCCATATCGGGGGCTGACGTTCACGATGCGCTCACCGCCACGGTCGAGAGCAAGATGGCGTCGAGCACGCGCGTCGGGACGCTATACAGCCGAGTGCTTCCGCCGGGGAAGACGCAGGTGACGGCGATGCTCGACCAGAACCCCACGTTCATCTCGGTCGAGCTCACAGCGAATGAGGTGCTGCCGGCGAGCACCGGTCGCGTCGAAGCGATGACACCGTACGACAACTGGGTGAGCGACTACGATCAGGTCCTGGCAGCCGTGAAGTCGACGGGCGCGCGCGCGGTGCTCGTCGGCCTGCCAACCAACGCGGCGCAGTTCCCCAGCATCCGGTCAGCGAGGGAGTTCTTCAATCAGTGGCCCGCACTCCTCGAGCTCGGGATCACGGTGAGCGAACGCTGCTACTCGAGCACAAACCACCTGTTCATTCCGGGTTATCTGCTCACGCTCGTCTCGAAGGCGCCGACGACGGCGACTTGCGCCGACGAGCCGGGTACCGCGGACTACGTGCTGACGGCCAGCGACATCGACGCGATCAACACGCGCATCATGCAGATGAACACACACGTACAGGCGATGGCGGCGCAGAATGGCTGGGCGTACTTCAATCTCGACCCGGTGTACGCGTTGCCGAAACCGTCGTTCAGTGTGACCAATCTGCTGCTGTCGAACCAGCCGTTCGGCCCCTACATGAGCCTCGACGGGGTTCACCCGAGCGCTGCCGGCCAGAGCCTGCTCGCTACGGCGGCGGTCAAGGCAATCAATGCGAAGTACGGGTTGGCGATTCCCTAGGAAGGGAATGTGGGATGTGGGGAACGGGGCCGTTAAACCTCATCCCTCATCCCTCTTCCCGCTGCCTGTCGAGTTGCGCCCCGGCAAAAGCCTGACGAGAATAGAGAAGAGACAGGCGGGCAGGGCTCACTCTGGGTTCGGAGGCGCCGATGGCTGCGAGTCGCGTATCTCGCCGCGGGTTCGTTGGAGGAGTCGCCACAGCGTTAGGCGCCATCGGACTGGCACCGCAAAGCGAGCTCTGGGCACGGAGCCGCGGGGTGGTGGGAGCCATTCCGCTTCCCCTCAGCGGTCCCGAAGAGGAATACGACGGCTTCGCCAAGCTCGCGAACAACGAGAACCCGTACGGCCCGCCCGATTCGGTCATGAAGGCGATGACGCACGCGATGAAGTACGCGAATCGCTACGGCTATCCGGACGGCGGCATCGTCGACGAGATCGCCAAACACCACGGTGTGAAGCCCGAGAACGTGGTGCTCGCCGCTGGTTCCGGAGAGATTCTCGACGTCTGCGGCACGACCTTCCTGCAGAACGACCGTGTACTCCTCGGCGCAGACCCCTCGTACAACATCTTCTACGCACACGCGACCGCGCTCAAGGCGGACATCATCAAGGTCCCGCTCCTGCCCGACTTTCGGCAGGACATCCCCGCGACGGTTCTCGCGGCACGCAGGAACGCGCGCGACGTCGGCCTCATTTACCTGTGCAACCCGAACAACCCGACCGGGCGGCTCGTGACGAAGGACGAAGTGCGTCAGCTGCTCGACGGAATTCCCGAGGACATCCCTGTCCTCATCGACGAGGCGTATCACCACTTCGTGGATGATCCGTCGTACGCGACGTCGGTGCCGTACGTGTTCGAGGGCCGTCAGGTCATCGTCGCTCGAACGTTCTCCAAGATCGCGGCGCTCGCCGGCATGCGACTCGGCTACGCGGTCGCGCCCAAGTCGCTCATTCAGCGGATGCGCCCGTACACCGTTGCGAGCATCAGCGCGATCGTGAAGTACGGTGGCGTCGCGGCCCTGCGGGACACGGACTCGCAGGCGTGGGTGAAGAAGGTGACGATCGAGCTTCGGCAGAAGACGATGAAGGACCTCGCCGCGTTAGGCTACGAGTCCGTCCCGTCGGACACGAACTTCTTCATGGTGAACCTGAAGCGGCCGGTCGTACCGGTGATCGACGAGTTCAAGAAGAAGGGAGTGCTGGTCGGCCGCCCCTTCCCGCCGCTCAACGAGCATCTCCGCGTGTCCATCGGCACGGCAGACGAGATGAGCCGGTTCATGCTGGCGTTCAGGGACATCATGGCGCAGAGGACCGCGGCAAAGACCGGATAGCCCGGGTCGTGGTCGCTAGTGCTTTCGCACTCCGGCCACGACCAGCACAGTCACGTTATCGGTTCCGCCGCCCGCGAGGGCATCGTCGACGAGCGCTCGCACCACCTGCTCGGCTGACGTCCTCTCGCCCATCCGTTCGGCCATACGTGCTTCGGAGACATGCTTCGTGAGGCCATCCGTGCAGAGCAGCAGCGCATCCCCCCGATGGAGCTCGACGCGCGTCACGTCCGGCGAAGTCTCGGAGGCGCCCATCGCGCTCGTCAGCACGTGCGAGAGGGGACTCTGGGCGGCGATGTCTTTCGGCATCGCGCCCATGTCGACCAGGTCCTGCGCCATCGTCTGGTCGCGCGTCAGCTTCTGCAGCTCGCCCTTTCGGAAGAGATAGAGGCGACTGTCGCCGACGTGAAGGATGTACAGCGACGGCCAAACCGCGACGAACAGCGTGAGCGTCGTGGCGGCCTTGGGCTCTCCGCTCGCTTCCGCCCGGTCGATCACGCTCTGGTGGCACGTCGCCGCCGCGTCCTGCAGGGCCGAGAAGAACGAGTTCTCATCGTTCTCGTCGGCAGAGTAGAACGCGTTCATCGTCTCCTTCACGTACTCGGCGATCGACTCGATGGCCGTGCGGCTGGCCGTCTCACCGCCGTGGTGCCCCCCGACGCCGTCCGCTACCATGCCGAACGACGCGATGCGCTGGCTCGGGAGCTCGAACAACTCGGGGTTCGGGAGGCTCGTTGCGCGAACGCGCGCCATCTTGTGCAGCGTCGAGACCAGGTAGTGGTCCTGGTTCCCCTGGCGGACGAGCCCGGGATGCGTTAGGCCGAAGAAGTCGAGCTCCTCGTCGCGCGGCTTCGGCGACGAAGAACCGGGTGTGACCGGTTCGGCGTTGGACATCGCGGCAGGGTGAGACACAATGGCCAAGCTAGCATCGGGAATTGGGAGTCGGGAATAGGGAATCGGTAACATGATGGGACACCTCTGGACGCCGCGCTTCGCCGGGTTAGCATCGTATGGTCCCGACCGCCTACCCTCGAGGCTCCCATGTTCCGTTTGCCGTTTCGTCGCGCGGTAGTTGCCGCCATCGCGGCGCCGGTGCTGCTTGCGGCCCCTTCCCTGCTCCTGGGGCAGAACTTCGACACCGTCCAGGTCACGAGCACGAAGGTGGCCGGGAACGTCCACATGCTCGTGGGTTCCGGCGGCAACATCGGCCTCATGGCGGGCGACGACGCGGCCTTCGTCGTCGACGACCAATTCGCGCCGTTGACGCCGAAGATCCTCGCCGCGATCAAGGCCATCACGCCCCAGCCCGTGCGGTTCGTGATGAACACGCACTGGCACTTCGATCACACCGGCGGCAACGAGAACATGGGTCAGGCCGGCGCCCTCATCTTCGCGCACGAGAACGTGCGGAAGCGCATGTCGACCGAGCAGTTCATCGAGGCGTTGAACCGCAAGCAGCCGGCCTCACCGCGCGGAGCACTGCCGGTGATCACGTTCAATGACACGGTGTCGTTTCACCTGAACGGTGACTCCATCGTGGTCTTTCACGTGGCACCCGCGCACACCGACGGCGACGCGATGGTGATGTTCACGAAGGCGAACGTCGTGCACACGGGAGACGTCTTCGTGAGCGCGGGGTTCCCGTTCGTCGATCGCTCGAGCGGTGGGACGATCAACGGCATCATCTCGGCGACCGAACGTCTGCTGACGGTGACGAACGCCGACACGAAGATCATTCCCGGCCATGGCCCGCTCAGCGATCGCGCACGCGTCAAGGCCTATCACGACATGCTGGTGGTGATGCGCGACCGGATGAAGAAGGAGATCGCAGCGAAGCACACGGTGGATCAGGTACTCGCGTCGAAGATCACCGCCGAGTACGACAAGGATTGGCCTAACGGGAGAGAGCGGTTTCTGCGCATTCTCTTCCAGGAGCTATCGACCAAGTAATACGCGGGGACAGGCGACGGACGACGGGCGACGGTTAACAGCGGAAACCCTCGGGATGCTCGCTGTCACAACAGCCAGCGTCAGCCAGCAGCCAGCACGAGCAGCCAGCAACCAGCCGCCGTTCCCATCGTCCGTCGCCCGTCCCCGGCTCTACGAGACAGTCGGCTTCGCGAGCGTGACTTCAGGCAAACCGAGTCTCTTGAGCTCCGCGTTGAGCTTCACGAGGTCGTCCGCCAACACCTTCGAGAGCCGGTCCGTCTCCACCTTCAGCTCGCCCGACAGATCGTTGAAGATCGGGCGCGCCGCGCCGATCGGCTTCCCGTCACCAGTGGTCACCGTCTGGAGTAACGTGCCGAGGCGGTTGTTGATCTTGATCGGGAAGTTGAGCGGATCCTGGCCGCTCTGATTCCGCACCTGGTAGATCGCCTCTTCGACGTCGCTCACGTGCTTCGAGAAGGCGTCGGCGGCCGTCTTGAGCGCCGGGTCCTGCGATTTCGTTAGGCGGTCAGCGGTCTGCTTCTTCAGGTCGCGAATGTTGATCACGGCCTGGTTCGCCTCGCTGAGCCTGTCGCGGATCTGAATCCCCAGATCGAACTGCTCCTTGAGATCGGCCAGGGTGACGTCCGTGATCAGCGGATTCCGCTTGACCGTGATGGGCTGCGTGAGGGTCTTGCCATCCACGATCAGGCGAACCCGGTAGTTCCCCGGTAGTACGAGTGGCCCGTTCGTCGTCGCACCCCACAGGATCATCCCCGGGAACCGCGCGGCCGGCGCGACGCGTAGATCCCATGTCATCGAGCTGAGTCCCGCGACCATCGGCGCCGTCGGCTGGCGGTTCCTCTGGTTGTCATCGTCATCGTCGCCAGCAGCAGCGGGTTGCTGGCCGCGCTTCGCCGTGTCGGGCGGTGGTGCCCCCTTATAGGTGCGAATGACTTTTCCCGTTGCATCGAGGATGTCGACGTTCAGCGACCTCGGCACCTGCTTCAGCCAATAGCGGATCGCTACGGTGGTGCCGGGGCGAATCGCACTCGAGGGCGCGAACAGGTACGGCTCGCTCCCCGACGCGATCGCGGGCGTGTACTGCCGGATCGCCTCGATGTTGTCGAGCACGTAGAAGCTCCGCCCATGCGTCGCGATCGCGATCGAGCTCCCGTCGACCATGACGTCGGAGATCGGCATGTCGTTCAGGTTGAGCGAGAAGTTCTGCCAGCTGTCGCCGTCGTCGTAGGAGATGTACATCCCGTGCTGCGCGCCGGCGTAGAGCAGCCCCTTGCGCGTTGGGTCTTCGCGCACGGCGTGGACATAGTCGTTAGGCCTGATCCCGTTGACCACCAGGGTCCAGGTCTTCCCGAAGTCGTGGGTGCGGAAGATGTACGGTGCCACGTCGTTGAGGAGCGGCCGCTTCACCGCGACGTACGCGGTGCCGTCGTCGAACGACGACGCGTCGATCTGGCTCACGCGCCCGAGCTCCGGCATCTCCTTCGGCGTAACGTTCGTCCAGGTCTGCCCGCCATTCCGCGTCACGTGAATCAAGCCGTCGTCCGAGCCGGCCCAGATGACGTTGATATTCTTCTTCCCCGGGCCTAACGCGAACACCGTGGCGTAGATCTCGGGACTGTTCATGTCGTGCGTGATCGGGCCGCCCGACGGGCCCATCGTCTTCGGGTCGTGCCGGGTGAGGTCGCCCGAGATTCTGGTCCACGTCTGCCCGCCGTTCGTCGTCTTCCACACGTGCTGCGACGACGTGTACAGCACCGTCGGGTTCACCGGCGAGAAGATGACCGGATAGGTCCACTGCCAGCGCTCCTTCACGTCGCTCGACGGTTCGCCCTGGAACATGCGCGGATACGGATTCACCTCGCGCAGCTGCCCCGTCCTCCGGTCGAACCGCGTGAGGAACCCGCCGTTGTTGGTGCCGCCGAAGAACACGTCGACGTCCTTCGGGTCGGCCGCGATGTAACCCGGCTCGCCGCCGCCAACGACATAGAGCGGGTTACCCCCGCCGCCACCGAAGCCTCCAGGAGGCGCGCTGGACACGCACGCCGTGCTGTTGTCCTGCTGCGACCCGCAGACGTGAAACGGAATGTGCTTCGTGGTGACGACGTGATAGAACTGCGCCGTCGGGAAATCCTGCTCGCTCCACGCCCCACCGCCACTCACCGAGATCGTACCGCCGCCGTCGTTGCCGTTCACGAGATGCGTCGGATCGTCGGGATCGATCCAGAGGTCGTGGTGATCACCGTGCGTGCCTCGGCCAACACTCGCGAGGGTCTTGCCGCCGTCGATGGACTTGAACAGCGACGTGTTCAGCGCATACACGACATCCTTGTTCTTCGGATCGGCGAAGACGTGCGTGTAGTAGAAGGCGCGCTGGCGGATGCTGCGGTTCGGATTGATGAGCTTCCAGCTCGCGCCCGCGTCGTCGGAGCTGAAGAGGCCACCGTTCTCGTTCTCCACGAGCGCGTAGACGCGGTTCGCGTCCGCACCGGACACCGAGACCCCAATGCGTCCCACCACGCCGCTCGGCAG
>JAJKIV010000376.1 GCA_021154285.1 Gemmatimonas sp.
CACTAACGGCGCCGGGCGCGAAATCCCTAACGGCGTAGAACGAACGGCGCCTTTTGGCGTTGCGCTGTCTGGAATTTCGCGCTCGGCGCCGTTTGTGATTTGCGCGCCTCTAGTGATTTGCGCGCCCTTAGTGATTTCGCGCTGTCAGGGATTCGCGCGCCGTTAGGCAGTTGCGCTCTTACCGGGCGCCTGGCCCATGGAGGACTCGACCTGGCTTTGCGCCAGTATGTCGTCCATCGCGAACAATGAGTGTTCCGTTCACGAATACGTACTTCACGCCTTCCGACAGCACATGTGGCGACTCGAATGTCGAGTGGTCGTTGATTGTGTTCGGGTCGAACACCGCGATATCGGCGAAGAATCCTTCGCGCAGTAGGCCGCGATCGGGAATGGACAAGCGCGTCGCCACCGCGGACGTCGCCTTGCGCACCGCGTCCTCGAGCGGCATCACCTTCTCGTCGCGAACATAGTGCCCGAGAATCTTCGGGAACGTCCCGTATGCTCTCGGGTGCGTGAGACCTCGTGCGCTATCCGGATCGACACCACCGGCATCCGTACCGAACTTTATCCACGGCTGCGCGAGGTTCAGCTTCACGTTGTCCTCGCTCATCAGGAAGTACACCGTGCCGATGCGCTGGCGCTCCGAGATCAGGAGATCCATCGCCGCATCGTCCCACGATTTGTTCATCATCGGGGCGATCTCGCTGAGGCGCTTGCCTGCGTATTGCTTGTTCTCCGGCTTGTTCAGCCCGAGCACGAGAACGCCTTCCGGGCCGGCGAGGAGACAAAGATTTTCCCACTCCGTGTGCGGGTTGTTCATCTCCGCCTTGATCTTCGCGCGCATCTCCGGGTTCTGGAGATTGTCGATCAGCTTCCCGTTCTCCGACGCCCACGGCGGCGTGCACGCCGACAGCCCGGTCCCTCCGGCGACGTACGGGTACATGTCCGCTTGCACATCCACACCTGCACGGCGGGCCGAGTCGATCTTGGCGATCGCGGCCGGCCCTTTCACCCAGTTTCGCGTGCCCGCCGCTTTGAGATGGTAGATCTCCACCGGCACGCCGCCCTTCGTCCCGATGGTGATCGCCTCGTCAATGGCCTCGAGCAGCGCATCGGCCTCGGAGCGCATGTGCGTGATGTAGATGCCGCCGTACGGTGACATCGCCTTCGCCATCTCGGTCAGCTCATCGGTGGTGGCGTAGTTGCCTGGCGGATAGATGAGCGCCGACCCGATGCCAAACGCGCCATCCTCCATCGCGCGGCGAACGACAGCGCGCATGGTGTCGAGCTCCGCCGCGTCGGGCTTGCCGATCGCTTGTCCCTTTGCGTACACGCGCACCGTCGCTGCTCCGATGAACGAGCCGACGTTAGGCGACGTGCCATGCGCCTGCATCGCGTCGAGCCAGGCCCGGAACCCGTGCGGGCCGGGGTACGCGCCGGTCCCCTGCGGCCCGCCAGTCGCGAACTGACCACCGGCCGCCGTTTTGTCGTTGGTCGGGGCCGGCGTTCCACCTTCCCCGAGGATCTCGGTCGTGATCCCCTGGGTCACCTTGCTCACCGACCGGCCGTCGCCGAGGAAGTTGGTGCCGCTCTGGATGTCGATGAAGCCGGGCGCGATGACGAGCCCGCGCACGTCGAGCCGCTGTTTGGCCGGGAACCGGCGAAGCGACCCGGCCGCCCCGACTCGTGCGATGCGGTCGCCGACGATGGCGACGTCGCCGAGGAACCAGGCGGCGCCGGTGCCGTCTACGACATGGCCATTCTCGAGGACCAGGTCGAATTCCGCCTGCGGACGCGGTGCGCCGGTGGATGGCTGGCGGCCGCACGCGGCGAATGTGAGAAAACCAAGAAAAATCAGGCGGCGAATCATCGTGAGTCGGGTAAGGAGGCCTCAAAGTACCGACGGGTCATAGTGGCGCAAAGGCCGGGCGACGTCGATCGGAGTTACTTGTCTATCGGGCGACGACGTCGTAGTCGGTCACGGCGCCGGCCGCCGTGAGGTACGCGAGCAGGTAGCGCGGGCCAGCTTCCGTCTGCAGGCGATAGAGCCGTACGCGAGCGACCTCACCGCCGTGGCGCCGAACTCCGCGACCCGTGACGTCCTCATCGCCGAGGTACGTCGCGGTCGCGGCGCTGCCTAACGCCGCATTCGCGCCGCCGGCGAAGTCCTTCTTGGCCCCCGGCGCGACGTCCGCGGCGTTGGCCAGCGCGTCGCCACCCTGGTGGATGGCGGCGATCGCTGCGGAAACCCGTGTCGCGAGGGCAGGATCGGGATCCGCATGCGGCTGGAGAGTGCTCGGCAGCGGCGCCACGCGTGGCGCGCGAGCTTCGCGCGGCTCGCCCGGCCGTAGTGTCACGCCGGTGACGGTGCCGCGAGCATCCGTCGTGATCCTCACGCGGAACGCGCGCTCGTTCGAGCCGAAGGTCGCGCTGTCCATGGCGAGCAGCTTCTCATCCGGCAGTCCATCGACTAACACCTGCAGTCCGGAGCCATCCGGGTTCGCCACCAGCCCCACCATGTTGTTCTCGGACGCCTCGTAGTAGCCCGCGTACTTCGACAGCCGACCGCGATCGATGCGCATTGGCGCCGTGGCGCTCGGCGCCGTGTTGGCCGGAGACATTCCCTTGAAGGTCCACGCGCGTTCGATGTAGCCCTGGATCCGCGGGACCATGCGCGAGTTGTCGTTCGCATTGATCATGATGGCCATGCCATCACCCGTCTCCGCGCCAGCGATGACGAAGGCGTCGAAGCCCTCGTCGCGGCCGCCGTGGCTGAACCGAAGGTTCGCACCGGTGCCCTGTACGCCGACGCCGAGTCCGCTCCCGTCTTTCTGTTCGGTGAGGTACTGACGCGCCATTGCCGGGGAGATGACAGCATGACCGCGTCCCGCGAGCGTTTCCTGGACCTCGATTGCCCATTTCGCGAGGTCAGTGGGTGTCGTCCACAGTCCTGCCGCGGCGATCTCGGGGTAGACGTGCCACCGGCCACGGACCGGCGTGCCGTCGGCGTAATAGCCAGCCGCGGTTCGCACCGCCAGGTCGTTAGGCGGCGGCTGCTGGAACGAGCTGTTCGTCATGCCGATCGGCCCGAGCACCGTCTTCTGCAGAAACTTCGCGAACGGCTGGCCGGTGACGTCGATGACCATCTGCTGCATGACCGTGAAGCCGCCGCCCGAGTAGCGCCAGATCGCGCCTGGCGTCGTGTCGACCCTGATGGGCGCCGTGTTGGCGGGCGGCGCGCCATCGAGGACCTGCACGAGGGTGGGCACGCGCGCCGCGACGTCATAACCGGGAAACCCGTGGACGGTGAGTCCGGCGTTGTGCGACAGCAGTCGGCGAAGCGTGACCTTCTCGGTGCTCGTGAACTGGTTGTCGGGAACCTTCCAGCTCGTGAGCTTGGTGTTCACGTCGGCGTCGAGCGACAGGGTACCGGCTTCGACCAGGTGCAGGGCACCTAACGCCGACACCGGCTTGCTGATCGAGCCGGCCTGGAACAGGGTGGTGGTGGTGACCGGCGCTTTCGACGAGTCATCCACCACGCCGTACGCGCGCGCGACCGCGATCTTGCCGTCCTGGATGATCGCGAGCGACAGGCCGCGGATGTGGCGCTGCGCCATCTGCGCCTTGACGAACGCATCGAGGCTATCGACTCGGGCGGTCTGGGCGGTGCCCGTCGCGAGCGGCGTCAGGCTGCAGCCCAGGCAGAGAAGGAATGCGGAACGCGAGCATCGCATGGCTATCTGTCTCGAAGGAGGGAGCGACTGCCGATGTGGTTAAACAAATCGGCTCGTTGGAGCGGAGTGTCTATGCCGACGGACCATCCAGGCTAACGCTTTGCTCCGTCGACAGCCTGTCGAATCAACTGTTGCGCGCACATGTAGCCCGGCGTCCCGGCTATCGAACCGCATGGGTACGCACCGGCCCCGCAATACGAAACGTTAGGCAGTCCACCGAACGCGTAGAACCGACGCTCCGGATCGGCGGAAAACTGACGGTCGCTGAACGTCTGCCCGCCGACCAGCATGGTGTGGTCCAGATTGCCGGCGGGGAAGAGAAAGAGCTGCTGGAGGTCGCGAGGCGAGAGCAGTCGACTCCAGACGCAATCCTCGGGGTTCGCAACGCGTGCCAGAACCTGCGCTTTCACTGCGGCCTCCACGTCCGCAAGCGCATTGCCTGGTCGGTCGAACGCCATGTTCTTGAAGAACAACGTCAGGCGATCGAACGGCTCCACGTGACCCAGCTGCCGCATCGCCGCCCCTTCGCAATAGATCTGGATGTAGCCCGGCTCGTAATCGACGCCGCCATTCAGCACACGCAGCGTCGCCGACTCGAAATCGGCCAGCGAATCGACGGCGAAGATGAACCGGAACGCCGTGTCCGCGGCGTCGCCGCTGGCTGGGTCGTCACGCCATCGAATCGGCTCGCGAAAGAAGAGCGTGAGCTTCCCGCTTGTTCCGAGAAACCGCTTCTGCTCGACATCGCGCACCATCTCGTCCACACCAACGAGGCGTGCGGCGGTGAGGGGATCCGTCGCCAGAACGAGGTGGTCGAATGCCACTTTCGCCTTCGCCCCCGCCCGATCGTACTCGACCTCCCCGCGCTCGACGTCGATGCCCGACACCAGGCTACCGAGACACGTCTCCACGCCGAGCTCGCGATTCAACTGCCCGAGCTCCTCGGTCAGCCGCCAGAGCCCGTCGAGCACGAAGCCATAGTAGCCGTCGAAGATCGAACCCGAATCCATGAGCGGCACCGTGAACGCGGAGTATGGCTCGCGGAGCGAGACGGGACCGCTCTCCGTCACCGTCATCCCCATGTAGATCTTCGTGTGCTCGGCCGTGAAATAATGATCGAGCAGGTCCGCGGCGCTTCCCGTGATCCACAGGCGCACCAGCTCGGCGCCTAACGCCAACTCGGCTTCGACTAGCGAGGGCGGTACCGCTCGGCGGTAGCCGTCCTGCAGGTAGGCGACGACCCGCGCCTCATCGGCGCGAAAGCCGGCGACGTCGCCACGCTCACCCCAGATGTTCGCCAACTCGCGCTCGAGCCTGGCGGGATCCCGGTGGATCCACGCCGAGGCGGAGGCGTCGGGGAAGTAGACGCGCTTGGCGTGGTCGGGCACGAAGGTCTCGAGTCGATTCGAAAGCCCCGTCTCGCGGAAGACGAACTCCTGCATGAGCCCGAGGACTGACGCGCCGAGCGCATAACGCTGAGACCGTCCGTTGACGGTGGCGACCTCGGAGACGCACGCGCCGCCGACCCGCGCCGACCGTTCGATCATCGTCACGTCGAACCCCGCGCGGCGCAGATAGTTGGCGGCGACGAGCCCGTTGATCCCGCCACCGATGACAACGACGCGCTCAGACACCCGGTTCCTCATCGCTTAGGCCGCGGGAAATTGGCGAACGATCGTCCCAATGCCTAGGCTGCCGGCGCTACTCCTGCGGAGGAGGATCAGGTCGTAAGCTTCGCCGAAGACTACTGCGGCAAGGAGAACTGCCATGACAGAACGGAACGAACCGCGCGACCGTGACGACCTCCGGAGAGTCTCACGTGACTACGCTGATCGCCTCACGACGCTCGGGATTCGCCTGACCGGAACGGAGCGTCCGGAGGAGCTGCTCGACATGGTCGAGGCGGTCGATCGATTCGAGTCGGCGGTGGAGTCCCATGGCGGGGATCTCATGATGGACGAGGGTCCGGGTGGCCGCACGGCCGAGCCGGACGATCCGCACTTCGCGCTTCCAGTGCGTACCGAGCACGAGTCCGTCGCGGGATATCTGGAGCGGCTCGCACGTGCGACGGATGCAGTGCGCCGCCATCCCCCGCGCGCCGACTAGCAGTCAAAAGCCGGACCCGAGAGGGACGGGCCCGTGGTGAGAATGAAAGACCTCGGGAGGCGCTGGCTTCCCGAGGTCGTTGAACAAAGAAGGATGAGAGCCCGGACGTGCCGTCGGAGCCGTCACTGCGCACGGAGCACGGAGCGAATCTGCGAACATTAGCGAAATCGATGTACGAAATCCGCGTTAGGTCTTGCTGTTCGCTTGCAGTATCGAGCCACTCGACGCGAGGAAGTCCTGCATGGCACGCGTGACTTCGTCCGGTGACTCCTCCTGAGGCCAGTGCCCTACGGGCAACCTGACGACGGTGGCTTGGGGCAACGTTGCTTTCCAGCGCTCGAGAAGCGGCGGCTGAAAGGCCGGGTCCTTCAGCCCCCACACCACGAGCGCGGGCATGCCCTTCAACCGGTCGCGCATGAGCCACAGCGAGTCGTAGTAGCGGGCGGATCCCAGCATCGCCCGCGCGAGCGGCCAGAGCACGCGTTCGCGCGACTCCGGATCCTGGAACGGCGCGAGATACTGCTGATGGATCCGCGGCGTGAGCTTCGTGCGATCCCCATACGCGTATGGCGTGAGCACGCGGAGCGAGAAGTTCGCATAACGATAGAGCAGGCGACCGATGGTGCCGCTGGCCATTCGGGCCTTCCGCACCATCTCCGGGTCGCCCTGGAAGCTCCACATCCACGTGTTCAGGACGACGAGGCGGCGCACGACCCTCGCCTCGCCTAACGCGAGCGACAGGCCGATCGGGCCGCCGAAGTCATGCACCACGAGCGTGATGTCGCGCAGCCCCAGGCGCTCCACGAAGGCGCGCAGCACCGCGGCGTGCGACTCCGGCCGGTAGTCGAAGTCGCGCGGCCGATCCGACAACCCGAACCCGAG
>JAJKIV010000377.1 GCA_021154285.1 Gemmatimonas sp.
AACATCTACCGCGGCCGCAATCGAGACATCGGGACCGGCCGCGTGTTCGGTGGGCAGGTACTCGCCCAGGCGCTCGTCGCTGCGCGGCGCACCGTCGACGAACCGCGTGAGGCCCATTCGCTCCACGGGTACTTCATCCTGCCGGGCGATCTCGCCGCGCCGATCATCTACTTCGTCGACCGCCTGAGGGATGGATCGAGCTTCTCGACACGTCGGGTTACGGCGATTCAGCACGGCCGTGCGATCTTCAACCTTTCCGCGTCGTTTCAGATCGCGGAGGGCGGATACGAGCACCAGACCCCCATGCCTGACGCGCCGCCGCCCGAGCAGCTCACGAACGAGCTCGATCTGATCCGCGACATCGCTGACAAGATTCCCGAGCCGCTGCGCGAGGTCATCACCCAGGACCGCCCGATCGACTTTCGCCCCGTCTCGCCGAGCGACCCGTTTCATCCCGAGCCGCGCGAGGCCGTGCGCTACATGTGGCTGCGCGCGATAGACCGGCTGCCCGATGAGCCGATCATCCATCAAGCCGTGCTGGCCTACGCGTCGGACTACGGGTTGTTAGGCACGGCGCTGCTCCCGCACGGCGTCGCCCCTCGCTCACCGACCATTCAGCTCGCGACGCTCGATCACGCCCTGTGGGCGCACCGGCCCTTCCGCGCGGACGAGTGGCTGCTCTACGCGATGGACTCGCCGGCCGCGGCGTGCGCGCGTGGCTTCGCGCGCGGAAGCTTCTACACTCGCGACGGAACGCTCGTGGCATCGGTGGCGCAGGAGGGACTGATGCGCCAGCGCACACGCTGACGACCGGGTGATGTCATACCGCGCTCCGCAGACTGCCTGGAGTTTCACCGCAATGAGCCGAATCATCACCTGCCTGCTCGCGATTGTCCTCGGGACGCGCGTCGCGACTGCCCAGTCGCCGACTGCCAGCACGCTACAGCGCGTCGACTCCATGGCGGCCGAGTTCGCGAAGGACAGCATCGGGAGCCTGACGATCGGCGTCGTGACCACCGAGGGCTTCGTATGGACGAAGAGCTATGGCTTCGCCGACATGAGTGCCCACCGCCTCGCGAACCGGCAGTCCGTGTACCGGATCGGGTCGATCACCAAGATGTTCACCGGCCTCATGCTGCAGCAGCTCGTCGCCGCGGGGAAGATTCACCTTGCCGATCCGGTCGAGCGCTACTACCCGGAGATCAAGGAAATCCGCGGCTACTCGAAGCTTGCCGCGCCGATCACGGTCCAGCAGCTCGCGACGATGACCTCCGGAATCTCTCACGCGAGCCGGAGGAGGAAGGTCCCTTCTGGACCGGCCCGGTTGCGACGTGGGACTCGACGCTCCGGGCCGGCGTCCGTCGTCGCGCCAGCCCGACTCGACAGCGCATTCGACGCCGCGTTGGGTCCCGACGGGAAGCCCACGACCCAGTATGGCATTGGCTTTGGGGTCGAGCGCAAAGGCGATCACAACTTCTACGGTCACAACGGCGGCGTTGCCGGCTTCTCCGCGCTCCTCGAGTTCGATCGTGATCGTCAGGTTGGCGTCATCGTGCTGCGGAACGCGGCCGGAGGTCGTGCAAACGGTCCGGAGCTTGGCGTGCGCATACTCCAGCTCCTCGCCGACACACCTCGGTAGTCGATGCGGGACGAGAGGGCCGGCCTCTCAGACGAAGGGTCAAACGGATGAAACGGAACCAGCGGATCCTTCGGATCGCTCCTCGGCGCTGAGATCTCGGCGCGCAACGAGCCCTGTTGAAGAATTGAACGACCTCGGGATGCCCATGCGTCCCGAGGTCGTTCACCAACAAAGGATGAGAGACGTGACGTGCCGCCGGAGCCGTCACCGCGCACGGAGCAAATCTGCGAACATCGGCGTATCGGTGTTCGAAATCCGCGTTAGGTCTTGCCGTTACGCATCTTCCTCTTCGACGCTCATTGACCGCCCCGCAGCGCGTCCATCGCACTGATGGCCGTTGCGCGACGAGCCGGAACGAATGACGCCGCCACCGCGACGACCACGAGACCCACGGCCACCATCGCGAACGTCGCGAGGTCGACCACCGGCACGCCGACGACAAGTGAGCGCAGCACGCGCAGCACCCCCGCGGCGCCCACGACGCCGAACGCAACGCCCACCAGCGTCATGCGAAGGCCTTCGCCGAGCACCGACGCGACGACCCGCGACCGCTCCGCGCCTAACGCCATGCGAACGCCGAACTCGAGGCGGCGCTCCGATACGCCGTAGGAGATCACGCCGAAGATGCCGACGCCGGCGAGCACCAGCGCGAGGGCCGCGAACGAACCGAGCAGGGTCGTGCTGAAGCGACGATTCGCGACCGAGACACCGACGACCTGCTCGAGGGTCCGTACGTTCGACACCGGCACCGTCGCGTCGATCGAGCGCACGATCGCCTTTACCTGATTCGCGATGCGGAGCGGATCGCCCGACGTACGGACGACGAGGTTCATGCTGCGCGGCATGAAGTACGCGGTCGCGCGCGTCTGCGGATACGCGAAGTACATCGCCGGCTCAGGCACGTCGTCGAAACCGCGCGCGCGGATGTCGTCCACGACGCCGACAACCGTCATGAACGTCGAATCACCGCCGACCCGGAACCGCTTGCCAATCGGATCCGCGTTAGGCCAGAGCAGCGCCGCCAGCGACCGACTCACGATCCCCACGTACGGCCCCGATTCGCGATCTGCGTCGGTGAAGCCACGTCCCGCGATGACCTTCAGCCCGAAAGCATCGAAGTAGCCCGGCGTCACCTGCTGCGGTACCGCAACAGGACCGCGCGGCAGGCGATCGTACGACTGGCCTTCGGCCAGAAGCCCCCACATTCCACCATTGTCGACCACCGGGAGCCATCCTGCCGCACCCGCAGACACCACTCCCGGAATCGCACGCACTCGCTCCAGGAGCTGCGCGTAGAAGACGATCGATCGTGACTCGCCATAGTCCTTCGTGATGGGCGAGACCCTCGCCGTCAGCACAGACCTCGGATCGAAGCCAAGGTCCGCCGCTTGGAGCTCGAGAAGGCTCCGCAGCAGTACCCCGGCACCGCACAACATCACGACCGCCAGCGCCACCTCGGCGACCACGAGCCCACGGCGCACGCGACCCGATGTGCCGTGACTCGACCCTCGCACGCCCTGCTTGAGGGTTTCGGCGGGCGCCTCACGCGACGCACGCAGCGCGGGGACGAGACCGAACACGATGCCGGCGCCCAGCGACGTCACGAGTGCGTATGCGAGCACCATCCAGTCGAGCCCGATCTGCTCGGCTCGTGGAATCGATGGCGGAGCGAGGGCGACGAGCGCCCGTGTTCCACTCCAGGCGAGGAGGACGCCTAACGCACCTCCGCCCAGCGCGAAGACCGCGGACTCCGTCAGCAACTGCGCCAGCAGTCGCCGGCGCGACGCCCCGAGCGCCGCGCGAACCGCCATTTCCCAGCGCCGGCCTTCGGCGCGAGCGAGCAGCAGGTTCGCCACGTTCGCGCATACGATGAGCAGCACGAATCCGACCGCGCCGAACAGCGTCCAGACGTACGGTCGCGTCGCACCAACGAGCACCTCGCTCGCCGACGCGATCACAGGAACGAGCGGAGCGTTCGGATCGTACTTGTCGGTGTAGTCTCGCATGAGCCGCCGCGTCACCGTGGTCGCTTCGCTCACGGCACGCGCAACCGGCACACCGCGCCGAAGCCGCCCGACCACGAAGAGGTAGTGGTTCGCTCGATCGCCGAGGCTGTCGGAGTTGAAACGCGCCATCGGAAGCCAGACGTCGACGTGAGCCGTCGGATAGTCGAAGTGCTGCGGCATCACGCCGACAACGGTGCGCGGGATGCCGTTGAACGGAATCGTACGTCCGACGATCGCCCGGTCGCCGCCGAAGCGGCGCTGCCAGAGACCGTAACTCAGCACCGCGACGGACGCGGGCATGACGCGACCCTCCTCAGGCAGGAAGGTGCGTCCGACCAGCGGTCGCACACCGAGCACGGAGAAGAACGTCGACGTCACGGTGGCCAGTCCGACGCGCTCAGGCTCGTCGGGCGTCGCGAGGTTGCCTTCGTTGACCGTGTATGCGGCCAGCCGCTCGAACGACCGGAGGTCGCGCGTGTAGTCGAAGTATTCCGGCACCGATACGAGCAGGGTCGGTGGCGTGTGACCGAAGCTCACAACACGGTCGGGCTCGGGATACGGCAACGGTCGGAGCAGGACGCCGTTCACCACGCTGAAGATCGCGGTGTTGGCGCCGATGCCTAACGCGATCGTCCCGATCACGATCGCGGCGAACAGTGGGCGCCGGGCGAGCCCGCGCAAGGCAAACCGAATGTCCTGACCGAGCATGAGGTCCAAATCTCGATAACGTTGCAACGACCTTATTGGGTCATTTCGACTCGATCCGACCTGGCTGGCGCGCGATCCGGCCGCGTTCCACCCAGCAGCCTCCGGTAGAGGGCGTACAAACCCCACGCCGCAGCCACGACGATCAGCGCCAGCATGAGCCCCCGTATCGCGCTCACCGCGAACACCGCGTCGATCGAAGGCCACTCGAAATCGTACTGCCTGAGCGCCGCGCCGCGATCGAGCATCCAGTGCCACGCCGTATGCGCGACGAGCGCCGACAGGAGGACGGTTCCCATCCGCTCCGCCACGACGTACCGGAACAGCAAAGCCAGCGCCGGGACCGCGATCGCGAGCACGAACATCTGCCCGAGCTCCACGCCCACGTTGAACGCGACGAGCGACGTCGCAAGGTGCGACCCGGCAAATTGCAGCGACTGGCGGAGGATGAACGAGAACCCGAACCCGTGCACGAGTCCGAACGCGAACGCGATGATCCACCGCCGCTCGACCTTGGCGCCGACAATGTTCTCGAACGCCATGTACACGATCGAGAGCGCAATCAGCACCTCGATGAGCGGCGGAAACCACAGGGCATCGGGCGCGAGACCGCTCGCCGACGCGATCAGCGTGATCGAGTGCGCGACCGTGAACGACGTGACGATCGCGATCAGCGGACGCAGCCT
>JAJKIV010000378.1 GCA_021154285.1 Gemmatimonas sp.
GAGCGCTTCCGGCAGAAGTACGGGAAGACGAACAACTGAGCCTTCGCGATCGACTCGCTGATGCGCTAGCGCGCGCGGCCGAGGTCGAACGGGAGCTGCTCGATCCGAAAACCGTTCGCGATGCGCGTCTCATGGCATCGCTCGGGCGAGAGCACCAACGACTCACGACCGTCGTGGCGCTGGCAAAGCGGCTGGAGAAACTCGATGACGAGCTCGCGCAGGCGCGCGAGCTCGTTGTCGTTGACGACGCCGAGCTGGCGGCCGAGGCGCGCTCAGAAGTGACGCGCGTCGAGGCCGCCATTGGCGGTGTCGAGCACGACCTCAAGCCCGTCCTCGTTCCGCCCGACCCGCTGAACGACCGGCCCGCCATCCTCGAGATTCGGCCGGGGACTGGCGGCGACGAAGCTGCGCTGTTCGCGGCCGACCTCTACCGGATGTACACGCGCTTCCTCGACCGCCGCGGCTGGAAGTACGAGCCGCTGCAATACTCCGAGGGCACGTTAGGCGGTCTCAAGGAAGCGGTGTTCAAGGTCACTGGCGACGGTGCCTTCGGCGCGCTTCGCTGGGAGTCCGGCACGCACCGCGTGCAGCGCGTGCCCGCGACCGAGGCGCAAGGGCGGATCCACACGTCCGCCGCAACGGTAGCGGTGTTGCCGGAGGCCGAAGAGGTGGACGTGGAGATCGACGACAAGGATCTCCGCATCGACGTCTTCCGAGCGTCGGGGCCCGGCGGTCAGGGTGTGAACACGACCGACTCTGCCGTGCGCATCACGCACCTGCCGAGCGGCATCGTCGTATCGCAGCAGGACCAGCGCTCGCAGCTGCAGAACAAGCTACGGGCAATGCAGGTGCTCCGCGCGCGCCTGCTCGACGCGAGGATCGCCGAGCAGGAGGCCGAGCGCTCGCGCATGCGAAAGACGCAGGTCGGCACCGGCGATCGGTCCGCGAAGATCCGCACGTACAACTTTCCGCAGGACCGCGTGACGGACCATCGCATCAACCTCACGCTGCACGATCTCCAGCGCATCCTCGATGGCGATCTCGGACGCATCATCGACTCGCTGCAGGAGGCTGCCGACGAGGAGAACCTCGGTGAAGGCTGATATCGAGCCGCGCCCGTTAGGCACCCTGCTCACCGAGCTTGCGTCCGGCCTCGAAGGAGCCGGTGTCGCGCTCGCTCGCGATGAAGCCCGTGACATTGTCGCCGCGGTGCTCGACGTGCCCCGCTTCTGGCCGAGTGCCAACAAGGGAGCGCTCATCGACGTGACGGCGGTGGAAGAAGCACAGCAGGCGGCTGCCGCTCGCGCGCGTGGCGCGCCGTTCGCCTATGCCGTTGGCCGCGCGGCGTTTCGCCACCTCACGCTCGCGGTCGACGATCGCGTGCTGATCCCTCGGCAGGAGACTGAGGTGCTCGTCGACCTCGTCCTGCAGGCCGAAGCGGGAGGACGAGGCACGCTCGTGGACGTCGGCACGGGGTCGGGCGCCATCGCGCTCGCCCTCGCGACCGAAGGCAATTTCGACCGAGTCATCGCCACGGACGTATCCCTCGGCGCGCTGGACGTCGCCGAGCGGAACGCGGCGTTCGTTCGCGATGACCTCCGCGCGCCGATCGAGTTTCTGCACGGCTCATTGCTCGCCCCGGTCGCAGGTCTGCAAGTCCGTGTACTCGTCTCGAATCCGCCGTACATCGCGTTCTCCGAGCTCGAGGAGCTACCCGCGTCCGTTCGTGACTGGGAGCCGCCACTCGCGCTGCTTAGCGGTGATGAGGGGCTCGCGACGACCCGCACCATCGTCCGCGACGCGCCCTCGGTCCTGGAGCACGGCGGCCTTCTTGCTCTCGAAGTCGATACGCGCCGAGCGTCGCTTGTCGCCGAAGCGTTGGCATCGAACGGATCGTACCAGGACGTGGCGGTGCATCTCGACCTCACCGGCCGCGAGCGATTCGTGCTCGCCCGCCGCCGCTGACGGCGGTCCGCCATTACACTTCGTCTCCACCCCAAACCCGATCCTCTGCATGCTCGACGAGAAAGCGCGCGAGCTTGGCCGGCTCATCGGACAGAGTCCCGAGTACCAGGCGGTCAAGCGCGCGAACGAGGCGTTGAACGGTGATCGCGATGCCGTCGCCTTGCTGCGCCAGATGGACCAGCTTCGCGATCAGGCCCAGCGCATGATCGAGCGCGGCGAAAATCCCACCGCCGACATGGAGCAGCAGCTCGACGATCTGCTGGGCAAGGTGCAGGTCAACTCGAACTATCAGCGGGCGATCGCCGCGCAGGAGAACTTCGACAAGACCATGCTCCAGGTGAACAACTGGATCACCGAAGGCATCCGAAAGGGCGCGACCAGCTCGATCATCACGCTCGGATGACCAAAGCGCGGGGGAAGCTGATCGTGCTCGAGGGCGCGGAGGGGGTCGGCAAAACGACCCAGCTGCGCCGCCTGGCCGATACGCTCACCGCGAGGGGAGTTCCGCATCGCGGAGTGCGGGAACCGGGGGGTACGGCGATCGGTAACCAGATTCGCCACCTGTTGCTGGAGCCCGGCCCCGGCTTCTCGGCGCGGACGGAGGCGTTGCTGTTCATGGCGTCGAGGGCAGAGCTGGTCGAAACAGACATCAGGCCGGCGCTCGCTCGTGGCGAGGTCGTGCTCGCCGACCGCTTCTTCCTGTCGACGTACGCCTATCAGATTGCCGGGCGCGGCCTCTCGGAAACGGAGGTCACCGCGGCCAACCGGTTTGCAACTGGCGGGCTCGTGCCCGATCTTACGATCCTGCTTCGTCTCTCGGTTGCGGCCGCGCTGGCGCGAACCGATAGTCGTGGGGCGCGGGACCGCATCGAGTCGGCCAGTGATGACTTCCACCACCGCGTGGCTGAAGCGTTCGACCGATTCGCCGAGCCCACCTGGCAGCGGAGTCACCCGGAGTCGGGTCCTGTGATGGCGGTCGATGCGGCGGGGTCGGTCGATGAGGTGGCGGCTGCAGTGCTTACCACGCTCGAGCAGACGTGGCCTGAAACTTTCCGTCCCGCAGTCGGATCTCATTCCTGATTGCGGCGCAGTTCAATCCTCGGGGGTCGCATGCGCTCTCGCGCGTTCGTCGTATTGGGTATCCTGAGCACCGCGCTCGTCGCCGGTGGCTGGCTGGTCGAACGTGGGCTGGACGGTGGATCGTCGGTCTCGGGACCACGCCTCTTCGACGAGGTGATGACGCACATCGAGCGGTACTACGTCGACTCGGTGAGCACGTCCGACCTGTACGGGAAAGCAATCGACGGGATGCTCGAGGAGCTTCACGATCCGCACTCGGTGTTTCTCCGCGCGGATCGACTCGCTCGTCTCAACGAGAGCACGACAGGGAACTACGGCGGCGTCGGCATTCAGATCGACGTCCGCGATGAGTGGGTGATCGTCGTGTCGGCGCTCCCCGGAACACCGGCGGAACGCGCAGGCATCGAGACCGGCGATCGGATCGTCGAAGTGGCAGGCAAGTCTGCGAAGGGCTGGACGATGGCGGAAACGCGCAACGCCCTGCGTGGTCCGCCCGGTACGTCGGTCGCAATACTCACCGAGCGTGCCGGCACCAAGCGGCCGGTCACGCTCGTTAGGCAGGAGATCCACCGGAGCGCCGTCGCCCGCTCGATGCTGCTGCCCGACGGTGTCGGGTTCGTTGACCTCAAGGCGTTCAGCGATTCGACCGAGAAAGAGCTCTCCAGGTCGATCGACTCCCTGTCGCGTGCCGGCATGCGGTCCCTCATCCTCGACTTGCGGCAGAATCCGGGCGGACTGTTGACGCAGGGTGTCGGCGTCTCGGATCTCTTCCTCGACCGCGGACAGGAGATCGTCACGATGAAGGGCCGGGTCCGCGACGCCAACCGCGATTTCGTGGACGGCGCGCCGCAGCGATGGCCCAACCTCCCCATGGTGGTGCTCGTCGACGAATACTCGGCCTCGGCCTCCGAGATCGTGGCCGGCGCGCTGCAGGATCACGACCGCGCCGTGGTCGTCGGCCACACGTCATATGGCAAGGGAAGCGCTCAGACGCTCTACCCGATCACGGGCGGGAGCGCGCTCAAGCTCACGACCGCAAAGTGGTTCACGCCGTCCGGCCGTTCGATCTCCAAGCCGCACAGCGCGGAGGGGGACGAGGACGACGACACAATTCCCACCCCACAAGCAGCCCGCGAGAAGTTCAAGACGGACGCAGGCCGTACGGTGTATGGCGGCGGTGGAATCACGCCAGACGTGACCGCGGGTGACACGATGCCGGTGCCCAGCGAGCTCGCGCTGCAGAACGCGATCGGGAAGAAGATTCCGCAGTTCCGTGACGCGGTCACCGATTACGCGATGAGCCTCAAGGGCACGAACACGGTGACGTCGACGGACTTCACGGTCACCGATGCGATGCGCGACGCCCTGTGGCAGGGCATGCGACAGCGCGGCATCCAGATCGATCGCGCCGTCTACGACGCCGCTTCCGCGCTCGTGTCGCGGCTCATTTCCTACGACGTCGAGCGATACGTGTTCGGTCGCCCGGCCGAGCAGCGGCGGATCGTTCAGGACGATCCCATCGTGCAGCGTGCCGTTGAACTGACACGCGGGATCAAGACGCAGAAGGACTTGCTCGCGCGAGTGAGCGAGAGTCAGGGCCGTAAAGGCGAGTGAGCTCCGCCGCCGCGGACGGCGGCATCGGGACGGTGTTCGTGCTGGGCGCGGGTCGAGCGGGACGATCGCTCGCCCGCGCCCTCGTCGCTGCCGGCGTCGACGTGCGCGGCCTGCATGGGCGACACGCCGATGCGACGGCCCGCCCGCCAGTGACGGGCGGTGATCTGCCGAATTCGTTAGGCATGGCGACCGTCGTCCTCGTCACGGTTCGCGACGCGCAGCTCGGTGACGCGCTCCGCCAGCTCGCCCGAGCGACGCTCAAACCCGGTGCGGTGGTGCTCCACGCGAGCGGTGCCACCGACCCGGCCGAAGCGGTGCTCCTGCGCGAGCGCGGACACAGCGTGGGCACGATGCACCCGCTCGTACCGCTCGCGAACCCTGACCACGCCGCCGACGTGCTCCGCGATGCGTGGATCGGCGTCGATGGCGATCCGGCGGCGATCGCGGCGTCCACCGCGCTCGCGACTCGTCTCGGAGCGCACGCCCTGACGATCCCGCCGGGCGAGAAGCCGCGCTACCACGCGGCCGCGGTCTTTGCGGCAAACTTCCCGGTCGTCGTGGCGGCGCTCGCGGAGCGGCTGCTCGAGGAGGCGGGCGTTGCCGAGGACACGGCGCGAGCTGCTACCCTCGGACTCATGGGCGCAGCTGTCTCGAACCTCGAGTCCGGCCGCCCCCACGACGTGTTGACCGGCCCTATCGCCCGCGGGGACGTCGCGTCGGTACAGGGGCACCTGGCGGCGCTCAGAAACGACGCGCCCGCAGTCGCCGCCTACGTCACATTGTCACGAGCCGCGCTCACGCTCGCGCGCGAACGCGGCACGTCGGCCGAGCGACTGGCCGAGATCTCGGAGGCGCTGGACGCGGCTCAGCGGCCGCCCAGCACCGCCTGATCGACGATTCTGGCGCCCTTCGGGGGCGTGAACGAGAAGAGCTTCGCGTCCACCGGCGCGTTAGGCGTGACGGCCGTAATGGTCACGAGCCGCGTGATGCCCGAGGGTTCCACCGTCTCGAACTGACGGAGCGTCCCGTCGGCGGTGTCGATCCACACCTTCGCCTGCGTGAACGGCTCGGTGCTCGACTTCGGCTTGAGCATGAGCGCGTGCGCCGCACGGCCGGCCACCGTCGCGGTCCCCGCATAGGTGATCGCGAAGCGAGTCTTCGGCGAATCGAAGAAGCGTGAGGCGAGGTCGAGGCTCCCGGCGCCGCCGTCCGTCATGGGAACCTTGATCACCTGGCCCGGCGTCGAGCTGGGCAGGTACACCCAGAGCCACTTCCCGTCGCCGATGATCATGTCGCCCTTCGGCTGAACGAACCGGAACGAGAAGCGAGCGGGCTCGCGCTGCTGCTGAAACTCCCCAACCGCTTTCACGGTCGATCCCGTGAGCGGATTGGTGATGGCCTGCTCGAACGTGCCCTTCGACGTCTTGGTCTTGTTGTACGTCGCGACGGCCTTGTCGATGACCGTATCGACCGACTGCTGCCGCGGCGCAGTGCTGGCCACCAGCGTACTCGCCGCGACTACGTGTATGAAGTTCACTCTCACTAAAGACTCCCTGTGCTCGAGGCGGCTATAAAGGCAGAAACGAGGCCAGGGAGCTCTGTTCTCAGTCCCGGCGCGCTCGATTCCCGATTTCCGATTCCCTATCAGCCTTACCCCACCTCGATAGGCGCCGTTCCCGGGGACGGGGCCACGGCCCGATCGATCGCGCGGGCAATAAGCCGTAACTCGTTGACCAGCTTCGCAAACTGGTCGGGGAACAACGACTGTGCACCATCGGACAGGGCACGGTCCGGGTTCGGATGAACCTCGACGATCACGCCGTCTGCCCCCGCGGCCACCGCGGCACGCGCCATGGGCGTCACCTTCTCGCGCAGGCCGGTGCCATGACTCGGGTCCGCGATGATCGGCAGGTGCGAGAGCTTGTGGACGATCGGGATCGCGTTCAGGTCGAACATGTTTCGCGCCGCGCTGTCGAAGCTCCGCACGCCACGCTCGCACAGCACGACCTGGCCGTTACCCTCCGCGAGGATGTACTCGGCGCTGAGCAGCAGGTCGTTGATCGTCGCGGCCATGCCACGCTTGAGCAGTACTGGCTTGTTCAGACGACCGACGGCTTTGAGCAGCGAGTAGTTCTGCATGTTGCGCGCGCCGATCTGGATACAGTCGGCGTACTCCGCCACCAGGTTCGCACCCGCTTCATCCATAGCTTCGGTCACGACGGGCAGCCCGGTTTCGCGTCGCGCGAGCGCGAGGAGCTCGAGCCCATGTTTGCCTAGGCCCTGAAATGCGTACGGTGAGCTGCGCGGCTTGAACGCGCCGCCGCGGAGTGCCGTCGCGCCGGCGGCGCGCACCGCGCGCGCGGCGGTTACGATCTGCTGCTCGGATTCGACGGAGCAGGGGCCAGCGATCACGACGACGTCGCTCCCGCCAACGCGCACGCCAGGAGCGATCTGCACGATCGTACTTTCCGGGCGCCACTCGCGTGACACCTGCTTGTAGGGTTTCGATACGTGAATGACCTGCGCAACGCCCGGGAGCGCCGAGATCTGCGAGTCGTCCACACGCCCGTCGTTGCCGACGAGGCCGATGGCCGTGCGCTGCCCGCCAGGCATCGGCACGGCCTGATAGCCCATCTCTTTGATCGCGCCGCAGACTCTGTCGATGTCCGTCTGTGTCGCGTCCGTCTGCATGACCACCAGCATTACCGTTCCTCGAGATCGAGAGACCACCCGTCCGTGGCGAGCACGACGCGACCGTCGAATCGTGTTGCCACCTCGCCGCGAATGTCCACGGCTTCGACCGGCGGATAAAAGTGCGTGAGCGCGAGCACGCCCGGCCGCGCCGCGGCGCCTAACGCGCCACACTGGTGCGGCGTGAGGTGCGTCGCGATGGCCATCGTCTCCGGCAGCGAGCACTCGGCGAGCAGGATGTCACACCCGTTCGCCCAGGCACCGAGCGCTTCATCGGGACCGGTATCGCCGGTGTAAACGATTCGACGACCGCCGGCCTCGACGGAATATGCCATGCTTTCGTCGGTGTGTGGAACCTTCGTGCAGCGAAGGTGCACGCCGTCCGCCAGGTCGAGACTCGCGCCCGGCGCGAGCTCGCGAACCGAGATCGGGAACCCCAGGGAGAGGAGACCGTCGCCGAAGATCGTGGCGAACCTCGACAGGAGCTGCAGCGTGCCGGCGGGCCCGATCATGTCGAGCGGCTCGGACCGGGGCGGCAGCTGGCCGTAGCGCCACGCGTACAGCAAGGTCGGCAGGTCGACGATGTGATCGGCGTGAAAGTGCGTGATCGCGAGATGGGTGATTGTCTGCCACTCGATGCGGAGGTCGGCGAGACGGGTGGCGACTCCACTCCCGCAATCCATGAGCAGCCGGACGCTTCCCGTGTCGACGAGGTGGCTGCTCTGGACGCGTCCGGGCCACGGTGCGGCCGTTCCGGTGCCGACGGTCGTGAGTCGCATCACGGTCCCTGGAAGACCGCCTTCTTGATCGACTGGACACCGCCGGCTCGCAGCCGAATCATGTAGACGCCGCGCGGTACGGGCGACCCGTTGGCGGCGGTTCCATCCCACCTAAACGCCGGGTCGCAGCCGCTGCCAGAGGCCGATGCGCGACCGTACCGCCCGGGCTTCAGATACGGCGGCGACGACGCGTTAGGCAGCAGCGTCCGGACGAGATTGCCGCGAACGTCGTGAATGGTGAGACTCACCGTCGTCGAGCGATCGAGGTCGAACCAGATGCAGGTCGTGGTGGACGTCGTGCTGGGAAACGGGTTGGGAAAGTTCTGGTAGAGCAGGGTAATCGCCGGGCGGCCCGTGTCCGGCGGAGTGCCTTGTTGCGGCGGGATCGTCGGGTGTGGAAACGGGCTCGCCGCGGCCATGGCCGCGGCGAGCGCCAGTCCAGAGAACGCGACGAGCCGTGCCTTCAGTCTCACGCGGGAGCTGCCACGGTCGCGGGTTCCTCTCCGAGAAGCTCGGCAATCTCTTCCACGGCCGAGCCGCGCATGCGCACGCTGACGATCGATGACACGCCGGGCTCCTGCATCGTGACGCCGTACACGGCATCGGCAGCCTCGGTCGTCGTCCGCGGGTTATGCGTGATGACGATGAACTGCGTTCGGCTCTTGAACTGATTCAGCATGCGCACGAAGCGCCCGATGTTCGCGTCATCGAGTGGCGCATCCACCTCGTCGAGGAGGCAGAACGGGCTGGGCTTCGTAAGGAAGATGCCGAACAAGAGCGACAGCGCGACGAGGGCACGCTCGCCGCTCGACAACAGGTGAATGCGCTGCGTCCGCTTGCCGCGCGGCGAGGCGTGCACTTCGATGTCGCAGTCCAGCGGCGCGTCCGGATTCTCGAGTCGGAGGTCGCACTCGCCGCCACCGAACAGCGTCATGAAGATCTGGCGGAAGTTCTCCCGCACCTGGGTGAACGTGGCGAGGAACAGCTCGCGCGCCGTCGCGTCGATCTCGCGAATCGCCAGCGCAAGCGAATTCTTCGCCTCGGCGAGGTCTGCTCGCTGTGACGTGAGGAAGTCGAGGCGCTTGGTTTCCTCCTCGTGCTCCTCGATCGCCAGCGGGTTCACGACGCCTAACGACTCGAGCTGCGCGCGCAGCTGCTCCATCTCGCTGCGCAGCGTTTCATCGTCCACTTCCACCGGCGTGAACGACTGGAGCAGGTCATCCAGCGGCTTCCGCCACTCGGTTTCCAGTCGCTCGCGGATCGCCGTGCGCCGGCCGGAGAGCTCGGTGAAGCGCAGCTCGGCGTGATGCATCTCGTCCGCCAACTGGTGCGCCCAGCGCCTAACGTCGTCGAGCGTGTGTTCGGCGTCCGTGAGTGCTTCGTCGGCCAGCCGAACCGATTCTTCGGCCGCGGCCAGTCGATCGTCCGTGTCGCGGAGTGTTGCGTCCCGTGCGTCGAGATCGAGCTGCCAGGCCGCCACCTGCTCAGCCAGCGAGCGATCCGCATCGGCGAGCGTGCTGAGCTCCTGCTCGAGCGATGCGAGCCGCACGGAGGCCGACGTGAGCTCCTCAGCGAGGCGACGCTCGCGGTCGGACGCCACCTGCAGCCGGGCCTGCGCCTGTGCCTCCGCGATCTGACCTGCGGTTCGCTGCTCGCGAGCCTCCTCCTGCGCACGTTCAGCGTCTCCCAGACGAGACCGTGCACTCGTGGTAGCGCTGTCCCGCTCCTCGATCATCTGTGACAGCTCCGCCGCTGACGCATCGATCGTCGCAATGCGCGCACGAAGCTCATCCGCGCGCGACTGCAGCCGGCCGGCGAGCGCCGCGGCATCAGCAACCTCGCGCTCGGCGCGCTGAAGCCGACGCGCGAGCTCCGACCGCTGCTCGCCCGCACGCCGCAGCTCCTGTTGAAGCGTCGATGTTTCTTCCGAGGCAGCCGAGACGCGTTCATTGGCGGCATTCAACGCGCTACGCGCGGCGTCCGCCGCGGCCGACGCCGCGTGGCGCGCCTCCTCGCTGGCACTGAGTTCGGCGCGAAGCGCGAATAGCTCGGCACGCCGGCGCAGTGGGCCAGGACCTCCAGTCGCACCCGGCAACCACACCGCGCCGCGTGCGTCCACGAACGCCGCACCATCATCGAGCGCGCGCACGTTGCCAAGGAGCGCGCGAACCCACGCCTGCGCCGGGGCCGCGGCGTCGACGTCGGCAACGAGCTCGCCGGTGGCAGCCGCGTCGTTGGCGTCGCGGACCGCGTCGAGCGGCAACAGCAACAGTGCGCCCGGATTGCTCGTGGCGTGCCAACGGCGGATGGTCTCCGCCGCTTCACGATCGCGCACCACGACCGCGTGCACCGTTGCACCGAGGTAGCGCTCGACGAGCAGCGCGGACGCGGCGCTGGCATTCACGAAATCGGACAGCGGTCCGAGGACAGCCCCGTCGCCGAACTGACCGCGTTCGCGGAGAAGTCGCGCCGCGGCTGGCGCGAGTCCGACGCGCTCGCGTTCGAGCGACTCGAGCGCGTGCACCTTTCCCTGAAGCGCCGTGAACGTCTCGTCCGCGCGAAATAGCTCGTGGCGTGCAGTCGCCTCGTTTTCCTTCGCGGCGTTCATCGCCTCGCGCGCCTGCGACAGCGCGGCCTCGGCTTGCTCCACCGCGCTCTTCGCGAGCTCCACGGCTTCATCCGCCGCGGCCACGTCGCGCGCGATGAGCTGCGCCGCGTCGGCCAGCGTGGCGCGCTCCGACTCGAGCGTTGCCGCGCGCTGTTCGACCTCATCGAGCTCACGTGCCCCACCCTCACGGTCGATCTCGAGGCGCCTCAGTTGATCGCGGCTCTCACGGGCGAGGCGATCCGCGAGATCGACGCTCGTCCGGAGCTCGGCGACGGCTCGACGCGCCCCTTCCTCGGCGCTGGCGCGACGGCGAAGCTCATCGGCTGCCTCGCGCACCTCGCCCTCGAGCCTCGCCCGGTCCGCAACGGCGCGTTCGCGGTCGGCGTGTACCCGCTCGCCTAACGCTTCTCCTTCGCGCTGCTCCTCTTCCGCGCGCTGGCGCCGCATGAGCGCATTCCGCTGCCGCTCTTCGGCAACGGCGATCTCACCGCGCATCCGCTGCGCCGACTCCCGCTGCGCGCCGGCAAGACGCGCCAGCTCGGCGCGCTGCGCCTCCGCTGCGGCACGGGCCGAGTGTGAGACGTCGCGCCGGACCTCGTGTTCGCTCACGTCGGCGTCGGCCGTCGGAACGAGATCGCGCAGCTCCGTGACGCGGACCTCGAGCGTCTGGAGCTCTTCGTGCCACGCCTGCGTCTCGCGCGAGGCGAGTGTCAGCTCGACGGAGAAGCGACGCGACATCAGCTCGGCGTGTCGCTCGGCGCGCTTGCGCTGCCGCGCGAGCGAGCGAACCTGGCTCTGCACCTCACCAATCAGGTCGTCGATGCGCGACAGATCGAGCGTCGTCTCTTCGAGGCGACGCTCGGTGGTGCGGCGTCGATCGCGATAGAGCCCAACGCCAGCCGCTTCCTCGAAGAGCTCGCGGCGGTCGTCGGGTCGGTCCGAGAGCAGCGCATCGATTGCCTTGGCCTCGATGACGACGCCGGAATCTCCACCGAGCCCGGTCCCACGCAGCAGGTCGTGAATGTCGCGAAGCCGGCATGGCGCACGGTTCAACAAATAGTCGCTCTCACCGGAGCGAGAGAGCCGCCGCGTTATCACGACCTCCTTGAACGCGATGGGGAGCGCGCCCTCGGAGTTGTCGAAGTGCAGAGAGACTTCCGCGAGGTTGACGGCGCGCCGCGCCGACGAGCCCTGGAAGATCACCTCCTCCATCTTCGCGCCGCGCAGGAGTCGTGCGCGCTGCTCGCCCAACACCCAGCGGACGGCGTCGGAGACGTTCGACTTGCCGCACCCGTTCGGGCCGACGATCGCCGTGACGCCCGGCTCGAACGCGAGGTAGGTCGTGTCGGCGAACGACTTGAATCCCTGGAGCTCCAGCTTTGTCAACCGCACCTAGTAGGCTCTCCCGACCCGGTATGCGAGGGTCGCGTCTATGTTCTTCGCCGTCTTGAGCGCCGACTTGGACGGCGCGGCTTCGTCGGGTGTCTCGAACGCGCCCGCGTACACACGGACAGATCCGTCGCGCTGCAGCAGGCCGTACACGGGGACATTTCGCGATTGGAAATCGGCAATGATCGGCGCGGCCTGTGCCTGCGACGGCGCAGTGGCGACCTGCAGCCCGAACGGCGCGCGGATTACCGTGCCCCAACCCTGCGGAACGAGCCCGCGCCGCCGCAGAAAGCCTAACAGCTGATCGGCCTTGTTGCGATCCGCGTAGGCGCCCGTGGTCACCTTGTACCAGGTGCCGCGATCCGCGCCGCGGCTCACGGGTGCGTACGTGCCAACCGGAAAGTCGCCTGCGCCGGAACGCACCCGCAGCGCCGCACCATCCTCCGTATCGACCATCGCGATCTGTACGGCGAACCGTGACGCCAATGCCGAATCTGCCGGGTTCTCGACGACGAGCGGCGGCGACGAGTCGATCACGGGACTCGCCGACACGAGGCTGTCGGATGCCGCAGCCGAGTCGCGACGCAGGGTCGTCGCGACCGGGGGCTGCGGCCTCGTTAGGTACATCCGCCCGAGCATGATGGCGATCGCAGCGGCGGCCGCGATCCCGACCGCCGGCACGACCCAGCGACGCCCCGGCTGCGCGGCGCGAGCCGCGCTTCGCACCGTGGCCCGCGGTGGTGATCGCCGTGTGGCAGACGACACCTCCGCGAACACGTGCGCGGATGGGAGCGGGCTGGTCGCGTCACCCACCACGACGACTCCGTCCAGCATACCGATGAGATCCTCGACGCCGGGCACCGCCGCCGGCGCCGCGATGAGCAGCAGCGCACCGGCCTCGTGAAATCCGCTCGCGAGACGGCGCCACCGGTCGTTGCGAAGGATCTCCTCCTGAACCACCTGATCGCTTCCGCTCGGCAGCACGTGCAAGTTCCCGATCGTGTCGATCTGACGCGCGATCTTGTTGAGCGACACGCCGTAGAGAAAGGCATCCGTCAGGCCATGGGGGTCCTCGTCGGTCACCAGCTCGCGGATGGGCGCGACGTCGCCGATGAGATCCCCCACGGCGACGCGGCGGTGCGACGCCTGCGCCCTGCCGATGCCTAACGCCACCGACGCGGTCGCGATCGGGTCGTGGCCGAGCACGACGACGGCGCTGGCGCCGTCGAGCGCACCGGCAACCCGGCTGCCGGCGGCTTCCCATAGCGATTCGAATTCTCCCACTGCCTGGTCGGTCAAGGGTTTCCTTCGTAGACCCAGAACGAAACGTGCGACGCGCGGCCGATACGCTCGGCGTCGGCCTTCGTCGGATATGGCCCGAGAATAACGCGATAGATCGCCGTGCCGTTCGTCTCGCCCGTGACGACGCGTGCCTTCTGTCCTTCGACGGAGATCGTCGCGGCGCGCTCTCGCGCCGGCGGCTCCGACACGAACGCGGCGAATGATACGACCCAACCCTTCGGCCGCGATCCTTGCGCGGGCGCAGCGGCTGGCGTGTCTACGGGTAGCCGTGGCGGTGCGGGCCGCGGAATCGCCGTGCGCGGCGTTCTCGGCGCGGTCGTCTGGCCCGCGACCGTCTGCCCGTTCGCGGTATCGGGTATCGTCTTCGGTGCTGGCGTCAGTATCCCGGTGTCCGAAGCGGCGGCTTTCGAAGCCGAGTCGGAGTCCGCGAAAGCGACGGGTTGATCGAGCTC
>JAJKIV010000379.1 GCA_021154285.1 Gemmatimonas sp.
CACAACTCACACGCGATTCGAGCAAGCATCGGGTGCCGGCTCTGCTGGTCGAATGCTCGCAATGACGATCGCGGACGACTAAACCCAACGAGGTTCTACAACCAATGCAGCCCAGTCTCCAACAGCTCCTCGAGGCCGGTGTCCATTTCGGACACCAGACTCGCCGATGGAATCCCAAGATGCGCCGGTTCATCTTCGCCGAGCGTAACGGGATTCACATCATCGACCTTCAGAAGACGCTCCGCCAGCTCGAGCTGGCGCAGAAGCTCGTTCGCGAAGTGGTGATGCGCGGCGAGAACGTCCTCTTCGTCTGCACCAAGCGCCAGCTCGCCGCGATCGTGAAGGGCGAGGCCGAGCGCTCCGGCGCCATGCACGTCACCGAGCGCTGGCTCGGCGGACTGCTCACGAACTTCCAGACGGTAAAGAAGCAGATTCGCCGCCTGAAGGATCTCGAGGCAGGCTCCGAGGCCGGCGGTGAGTTCGAGAACTACACGAAGAAAGAGCAGCTCCTCATGTCCCGTCAGCGCGACAAGCTCTCCAAGAACTTGTCGGGCATCAAGAACATGACCCGGCTGCCGGGCCTCATGTTCGTCATCGACGCGAAAAAGGAGCGCATCGGCGTCAGCGAGGCCAACAAGCTCGGGATTCCGATCGTGGCCATCTGTGACACGAACTCCGACCCGGACCTCATCAGCGTTCCGATCGCCGGCAACGACGACGCGATTCGCTCGGTCGAGCTCATCACGCGTGCCATCTCCGAGTCCATTGCGGAAGCCCGTCGCGAAGCGCCGGTTCGGCCGCAGGAAGAGGAAGGCGAGGAGAGCACGTACAGCTCCGACCGCGGCATGGAGCCGGCGGCCGGTGGCGAGGACGAGAAGCGGCGTCGGCGGCGGCCGCGTCGCCGCCGCGCGAAGCCGGAAGCCATTGCGGCCCGCCTCAAGGGCGGCGCCGGTGAGGGCGGTGAAGCGGGTGAAGGCGGCGAAGCCGAAGAGGGCGGCGACAGCGAAGGCTAGAAGGCTAAGAGATGCGCAGGGCGTATCGATCGCCCACTGTCACCAGCCTCTCCGACCGTCTACAATCATAACGCCGCCGGCGCAGTGCCGGCGGCGTTTCCACGAAACGCACGAAACGAAGGACTGACCAATGTCTGCGACGACGATTACCGCGAAAGACGTTCAGCTGCTGCGCCAGCGCACCGGCGCCGGCATGATGGATTGCAAGAAGGCGCTCGAGGAAACCGGCGGTGACGTCGAGAAGGCGATCGAGTACCTCCGGAAGAAGGGCATTGCGAAGGCGGAGAAGCGCGCTGACCGCGCCGCGTCGGAGGGTGCGATCGTCGCACTCATGAGCGACGATGCGAAGACGGCCGCGCTGGTCGAGGTCAACAGCGAGACCGACTTCGTCGCGCGCAACGAGGAGTTCCAGGCGCTCGCGAAGGCTGTCGCCTCGCAGCTCTTCGGCGACGCGTCATTCGACGGCGTCGTCACGGTCGCGCAAGAGGGCGAGCTCATGAAACAGCCGTGGCACAAGGACGCCGGTAAGACGGTTGCCGACGTCGTGAAGGAAGCCTCGGGCAAGACTGGTGAGAACGTCGTCGTGCGTCGTTATGCACGGTTCAAGAGCGATGGCGTGATCGGATCGTACGTGCACCACAACGGACGCGTGGCCGTCATCGTCGATGTCGAGGGCGGAACAGGCGACTCCGTAAAGACGCTGGCGCGCTCCGTCGCCGAGCACATTGCCGCCGGCGTGCCGAAGGTGCCGCTCGGTGTCAACCGCGAGGAGATCAAGAGCGACATCATCGATCGCGAGCGCCGCATTTACGAGGAGCAGGCTCGCACGGCAGGCAAGCCCGAGGCGATGATCGGCAAGATCGTCGATGGCCAGGTCAACAAGTTCTACGCGGAGAACACGCTGCTCGACCAGCCGTGGGTGCGCGACGACTCGAAAACGATTCGTCAGCTCGTCACCGAGGCGAGCAAGGAAAGCGGCTCGACGCTCACCGTGCGTCGGTTCGCGCGTTTCCAGATGGGTGAGGAGTAAGAGCCGGTGGCGACCACCGCCGTCGCGTACTCGCGCGTCCTGCTCAAGCTGTCGGGCGAAGCGCTCGCCGGCGACAAGGGCGCAGGAGCGGTCTTCGATTTCGATCGCGTCAACCGGTTCTGTGACGAAGTGAAGGAAGTCGCCGACATGGGTGTCAGCGTCGGCCTCGTGATTGGCGGCGGCAACATCGTGCGCGGTTCCCAGCTGTCAAAAAACGGCATGGACCGCGTGACCGCCGACTACATGGGAATGCTCGGCACGGTCATCAACGCCCTTGCGCTCCAGGACGTCCTGGAGCGCAAGGGGCTCGACACCCGTGTCATGACGGCGATTCGTATGGAGGAGCTCGCGGAGCCGTACATTCGCCGGCGCGCCCTCCGCCACCTCGAAGTTGGGCGGACGGTCATTTTCGCGGCCGGTACCGGTAACCCGTATTTTTCCACCGACACGGCCGCGGCACTCCGCGCCATTCAGATCAAGGCCGATGTCATCATCAAGGCTACGAGCGTGGACGGCGTGTACACCGCCGATCCCAAGAAGGACCCGGCGGCGAAGCGCTACGATTCGTTGAGCTATCGCGAGGTGATGGTGTCGGAGCTCGGTGTCATGGATCAGACGGCGGTCACGCTCTGCAAGGAGAACAGCCTGCCGCTGATCGTGTTGAACATCCACCATGAGGGCGCCGTCGCGAGCGCGGTTCGCGGTGAGCGCGTGGGAACGATCGTCCGATGACTACAGCGACTTCGATTCCGCAAATCGTAAAGGACTGCCGGGGACAGATGGACAAGGCAATCGAGAGCTCGAAGCGTGAGTTCTCGGGAATCCGGTCAGGCAAAGCGTCCCCGTCGATGCTGGATACCGTGCGCGTCGACATGTACGGCTCCCAGATGGCGTTGAATCAGGTGGCGAGCGTGTCGACGCCGGAGCCGCGAGTGATCATCGTGACGCCGTTCGACAAGGGACAGATCAAGGTCATCGAGAAGGCGATTCGGGAATCGGATCTGGGGCTGGAGCCGTCGGCCCAGGGCAACATCATCCGTGTCCCGCTGCCGCAGATGAACGAGCAGCGCCGCAAGGAGCTGGTGAAGGTCGTCCACAAGCTCGCCGAGGAAGGTCGCATTGCCGTGCGGCACGCACGGACAATGGCGCGCGAACAGCTCAAGAAGCTCAACGGCGTGAGCGAGGACGACGTGAAGCACGCCGAAAAGGATCTTCAGAAGGTGCACGACGACTACATGCACAAGATCGACGACCTCCTGAAGCACAAGGAAGCCGAAATCATGGAAGTCTGACGAGCGGCATCGTGCAGTCGACCAACGCTGCCGAGCTGCTCGCACAAATCCGCGTGCACGGCGCGGTCCCACGGCACGTCGCCATCATCATGGACGGCAACGGGCGCTGGGCGCGCGAGCGGCGCATGCCTCGACCGTTCGGCCATCGGTCCGGCATGCGTGCGGTGCGCGAGGTCGTGGAAGGTGCCGTGGAAGTAGGGCTCGAGGTCCTCTCGCTGTTTGCGTTCTCTCAGGAGAACTGGCAGCGGCCGACGACCGAGATCGACGCGCTCATGTCGCTCCTGCAGGAGTACATCGCGCGCGAGTCGGATGAGCTGCATGCGCGCGGCGTCCGCGTGCGCGCGTTAGGCGCCCTGGACCGGCTCACGCCGGCCGCGGCGGCGGCGGTCAATCGGGTGGTGACGCGGACGGCGGCGAACACCCGCCTGACCTTCAACCTGTTCATCTCGTACAGCGGTCGCGCGGAGCTCGTGCGTGCCGCGCGACTGTTGGCGGAAGACGCGGCAGCCGGCCGCGTCGACCCGGCGGCCATCGACGAATCGACCTTCGCCGCGCGCCTTTACACGGACGGGTGTCCGGATCCGGACCTGCTCATCCGCACATCGGGTGAGCAGCGGGTCTCGAACTTTCTGCTCTGGCAGATGGCGTACTCGGAGCTGTTCCTGAGCCCCGTGCTGTGGCCGGATTTCACGCGCGGCGACCTGTACGCGGCGATTCGTGACTACCAGCTGCGAGAACGGCGCTTCGGGCGCGTGAGCGCCTAACGCGTGAGCGATCTCGCCAAGCGCATCGTCTCGGCGCTCGTCGCGGCGCCGTTGGCGCTGATCATGATCTATCTCGGCGGCCTGCCATTGGCGACGTTTCTCGCCGCCGTGTCCGCCGGATGCGCCTGGGAGTTCTACCGGATCGCCGCCGCGGGCGGCGCGGAGCCGCTTGACCCACTGGGCATTCCGCTGGCCGGTGCCATCCCCCTGGCAGTCTACGCCGCCGGGATCGGGCTCTACCGACCATCGCTCGTCCTGCCCGCCGTGGTCATGCTCGTGATTCTCGCGGCGGTCATCTGGGCGCGCGGACCGCAGCGACGCCCAGTCGGCGCGGCCTCGATGACGGTCATGGGGATTCTGTACACCGGCGGTCTCCTGAGCTTCGGCTACGCCCTTCGGGAGCACCCGTACGCAGTCGGCAACCGCGCCGGCACGGCGCTCGTGGCGTTTCCGCTGGTGCTGACCTGGGCGTCAGACATCGGGGCATTTTTCGTTGGCCGGGCCGTCGGTGGCCCGAAGCTGATCCCGTCGGTCAGTCCCGGAAAGACCATCTCCGGGGCGTTAGGCGGCCTGGCGGCGACGGTGCTGGTCTCGTGGCTCTACGTGCGGTTCGCGCTGGCGCCGGTCGCCTTGCTGACGATGACGATCCCGGCCACGATTCTATTCGGGGCGTCGATCAGCGTATCCGCGCAGATCGGGGATCTGGTGGAATCGCTCCTCAAACGCGAAGCGAACGTCAAGGACAGCTCGCACCTCATCCCTGGCCATGGCGGGCTGCTCGACCGCCTAGACAGCTTGCTGTTCGTGCTGCCCGTGGCCTATCTGCTCTTCGGTTGGCTTCTACTTCCTTCGGTACCCTGATGCGTGGGATCGCACTCCTGGGCTCGACTGGGTCGATCGGTACGACCGCGCTTCGCGTGATCGACCGCCAGCGCGATCGCTTTCGCGTTGCCGCGCTCACCGCGTTCGCGAACACCGAGCTCCTCGAGCAGCAGGCGTCCCGGTTCCAGCCATCGTTTGTCGGACTCGTAAGGAATGGGACCGAGCACAACTCGCGGTGGCAGACGGGGGAGCGTTGTCTCGTCGACGCCGCGACGCGAGATGACGTCGACATCGTGCTCAACGCGGTGGTTGGCGCCGCCGGACTGGATGCGACGCTGGCCGCGCTCGAAGCCGGCAAGCGGGTGGCGTTGGCGAACAAGGAAACGCTCGTGATGGCGGGCGATCTCGCCATGGCAGCCGCAAAACGCGGCGGCGGCGAGATCGTCCCTGTGGATAGCGAGCACTCCGCGATCCTCCAGTGCGTAACGGGCCGGCAGGCCGGTGACATCCGTCGGGTCATTCTCACCGCTTCCGGTGGGCCGTTCCGTGCCTGGCCAGCAGAGCGACTTGCTCGGGCGACGGTCGAAGACGCGTTGCACCATCCAACCTGGACGATGGGCCGGAAGATCACGGTGGACAGCGCAACGCTCGCGAACAAGGCCCTCGAGGTCATCGAGGCGCACTATCTGTTCGACCTTCCGTACGACCGTATCGAGGTCGTGGTCCATCCGCAGAGCGTGGTGCACTCGCTCGTGGAGTTCGTGGACGGGTCCGTGCTGGCGCAGCTGAGCGCGCCCACCATGGAGTTGCCGGTTCTGTACGCTCTGACGCATCCTGAACGGGTCCCCGACGACGGGGTACGACCATTCGACCCTGTGGCGTGCTCACCGCTGACGTTCGAGCCGGTGCGCTATGACCAGTTCCCGGCACTTCGACTGGGCGTGCAGGCTGGACGGGCCGGCGGTGCGGCCCCGGCTGTATTCAACGCGGCCAACGAGCAGGCGGTAGCACTCTTTCTTGAAGGACGTATCACGTTCGTCGATATCGCGAGCGCAATCGATTCCGCGCTCGAGACGTTAGGCGACACGGCCAGCGGTAGCCGCGAAGCGCTGCTCGCCGTCGACGCCGAGGCACGGCGACATGTTCGCAGGTTGTTCTCATGCTGATTTGGCTCGCACCACTCCTCGTTTTCGGGCTCGTGGTCTTCGTCCACGAGCTCGGCCATTTTCTCGCCGCGAAGGCGCTCGGCGTCTATGCGCCGCGCTTCTCCATCGGATTCGGGCCCGCCCTCTGGCGGCGCCGATGGGGTGAAACGGAATACGTGCTCGCCCTGCTGCCGCTCGGCGGGTATGTCCGGATGGCGTCGCGGCAGGATCAGACAACGGCGTTCCTCGAGGGTGGGAACGAGGATCGTGACGTCCCGGAGGTCGGCGGGAATGCGGTGCCGCCAACGATCCCCGGCGGCGAACGCGAGCGGGACTGGGACCCTAACGCGATGAAGCCGTTCGGGCCGAAGCCGATCCCGGACCATCGCTGGTTCGAGTCGAAACCGCTCATCGGTCGCCTGTTCATTCTCGTTGCCGGCGTGACGATGAACGTGATTCTCGCGCTCGTCATCAACGTCGGCTCGGTCAGCCACTACGGACGCGTCTACACACCTCCGGTCGTCGACACCGTACTCGACGGGCGCCCGGCGGCATTGGCCGGACTTCAGCGCGGCGACAGCATCGTCGCGATCGACGGCTCGCCCGTCAGGGAATGGCAGCAGCTCATCGATCGCGTGAGCGCGTCACCGGGCCGCACGATAGCGCTGGAGGTCGTGCACGATGGGGTTCGCCGGACCGTGTCCGTTCGGCCCGAGGAGCGCGAAGTACAAAACGAGATGACTGGCCGTCGCGCTCGGGCCGGCCGTATTGGCGCGGGGCCGGTCAGGCGTTTCGAGCGCGAGCGACTCGCGTTCGGCGACGCCATCGTGGTCGGGTCGGACTCGACGTGGAAACAGGGGACCGCCATCGTGGATCTCGTGCGCGGCCTCTTCGCCGGCGAGGTGTCTACCTCGCAGCTCGGCGGACCGATCGCGATCGCACAGGTCTCGGTTCAGGCCGCGCGGTACGGGTTGGAAACGCTGTTCGGGTTGATTGCACTCCTCAGCATCAACGTCGCCGTGCTGAACATGCTGCCGGTACCGATACTCGACGGTGGGCAGATTCTGCTCAACGTGCTCGAGGCAGCGAAGGGCAGCGCCTTCAGCGAGCGAACGCGTGAGTACATTCTGCGCGCCGGGCTCGTCGCGATCGCGCTGCTGTTCGTGCTCGTGATGTTCAACGACCTCAAAGGAATCGTGCAGCGCATCCTGTGATGAGGCTTTTCCTGTTGCTGCTCTCGGCGGTGGTCATGGTCGCGCTGCCGAGGGGCGTGCGCGCACAGGATCGCGATGTCCGGTTCGCCATCACACACGTCGGCGACACGACCGTGACCTTTCAGGCCGGGAAGATGACGTGGGTCGTGCGGTCGCCACGCGCGATCGTCGTCGACCCGCGTCGGCGTGACGCGCTCGTGGCGCAACTCAAGGTGCTCTCGATCGGAGCGAATGGCGAAGCCACCGCACTGGTCACCGCCCAGGCCGGCCGCATTACCACCGAGCATATCGTCATCGGGACCGAGCCGCGGTCGCGATGGTACAAGAGTCCGCTGATGTGGATGGGGACCGCGTTCGGCTTGATCGTCGGCTTCTCGCTCGGAAAGATCTGACCTAACGAGCCGGCTCGGGAGGCTGTGGCCTAACGAGACGCGGCTACCGGCAGAGCAGGGAACGCCTCGGGAGCTTTTCCTGCATGCCCACGTGCACGGTGTCGACGTAGTCCGCACACTTTTCGTAGCTGATGACGCGCGAATAGTCGCCGACCGGGAGCAGCAATCGCTCTACCGGGGCGGTACCGCGACGCGCTGGCAGCGTGTCGCCAGGCGTGAGCGACGTGAGGACGTACCGCGAGCCCTTGGGAGCGGCGTCGAACGACAGCAGGGCGCAGCCACGGGGCGTGAGCTTGAGGTGAGCCACCTTCGAAGTAGCTCGTACGACCACAGACTGGTTCGCGGTCGACGTCGGACATCCCGAGGGAGACGGCACTGATGCCGAGACCTCGTACGTCCCGGGTTTGAGGCTGTCCGATCGCCACCCATTCCCGACGGCCTGGTCGCGGCCATCGATCGAGATCGTCGCATTTTCCGGCGCCTCGACGACGAGAGACCCGACGGTCCGAACCGGGCGTACGGCCGAGTCTTTCGTCGGCGGTGCCCCGGTTGGCGGGCGTGTCGCTGGTGGGAGCACCGGTGGCGCCGGAGACGCTGCGCCGGAATCGGCCGGCTTCACCGTCGCCACCTCTGGATGCTCGACACGCGACCTGCTGTACATCGAGGCGGCGACTGTCAGGCCCGCGACCAATAGGGCACCGGCAACCCAGGGCGCGCCCGAGCGCTTCGCGGCTGTGCCATTTGCGGGGGTGGCAGGATAGCCGTCGGAGCGCACCACGACCGTGGGCTCGGAGCCCGTGATCCGCGTCCGGTACGCCGACGTCTCGAGTGTCGCCGGCAAGAGCGCCACGAGCTCCTGCGCCAGCAGCTCGCCCGTCGCGGGACGATCGTCCGCGGATTTCTGCATGCAGTGCAGAATGGCCGCCTCGAAGCCGGGCGAGAGATCAGGATTGATGCTCCGCGGTGTCGGCGGCGGCTCCTCGACGTGCTGGCGGGCAATCTCGTACCAGTCGTCGCCCTCGAAGGGAAGCCGCCCGGTTGCCGCGCGGTAGAGCGTGACTCCGAGCGAGTAGATGTCCGCTCGACCGTCGAGCGGCTTGGCGCGAGCCTGCTCGGGCGCGAAGTACTGGGGCGTGCCAACGACCATGTTGGTTCCGGTTTGCCCGCTGTAACCGCTCAGCGCGCGAGCAATGCCGAAGTCGGCGACGACCGCGTTCCCGTGCGCGTCGAAGAGGATATTGTCGACCTTGATGTCGCGATGGATCACGCCCTCGCGATGCGCGTAGCCCAGCGCCTGCGCGACGTCGACGCCTACGCGGACAACGAACTCCTCGGGCAGGACATTCGACACCTCGAGGCGTTCAGCCAACCCGGACGGGTAGTAGTCCATGGCGAAATAGACGGCGTCGCCATCTCCGCCTACCGAGTAGATCTTGATGATGTTCGGGTGGCGGAGCTTGGCAGCCGTGGCCGCTTCGCGGCGAAAGCGCTGCTCGAAGGTCTCGTCGCCGGCGAACTGCGGCTTGAGCACCTTCAGGGCTACGTGGATCTCGAGCTCGGGGTCGAACGCCTTGTAGACCCACGCAAACCCGCCGGAGCCGATCAGCTCATCGATGCGGTACTTGCCCAGCGTTTGTCCGATGTGGCGTTCAGACACTACACGGAGCCTTTACAGGGGTGGGCAGGTCCAGTAAAATACTGTGCTCCAACCAATTGAGCGCTCAAGCGTAGCTGGACGCGCGGGGAATATACACCATGGCTTTTGAAAAAGCACCGACGGTCGCGAAGTACAAGACGCACGAAACCGACACCGGGTCGACACGCGTCCAGGTGGCGTTGCTGACGGAGCGGATCAACAATTTGAACGACCAACATTTTCGTTCGCACTCCAAGGATCATCACAGCCGCCGCGGGTTGCTGAAGATGGTCGGCAAGCGAAAGCGCCTCCTGAATTACATGCGACGTACGAACGTCGAGGGGTATCGGCAGCTCATTCAGGAACTTGGAATCCGCTACTAACCGCTGAGTCGTCACCAGCCGCGCGGGTCGCAAATATGCGCCCGCGCGTTTTGTGTCCTACCGAGGCCAGAAATAAATGATGCAATCCGTTGAACGGACCTTCGCGGGTCGCCGTCTCCGCATCGAGACGGGACGCATGGCGAAGCAGGCCGCAGGCGCGGCTGTCGTCCAGTTCGGAGACACGATGGTGCTTGCCACCGTCACCGTCAGCGACCAGCAGAGCCCTCTGCCGTTCTTCCCGCTCACGGTCGAGTACAAGGAAAAGACCTACGCCGCCGGGAAGATCCCGGGCGGCTTCATCAAACGCGAAGGCCGGCCGCAGGACGCCGAGATCCTCTCGGCGCGAATCATCGACCGATCGATTCGGCCGCTCTTTCCCGAGGGCTTCAAGAACGAAGTGCAGGTGTTCGTCTACGTCATCTCCGCAGACCAGGTGAATGACGCCGACGTTCTCGCACTTGTCGCCACGTCCTACGCACTGAACGCGTCGAAGATCCCGTTCGCGGGGCCGATCGCCGGCGTGCGTGTTGGTCGCTTGGACGGCAAGTGGGTGCTCAATCCGACTTTCCAGGCGCTCGGCCTGAGCGACCTCGAGCTCGTCGTCTCAGCGTCGAACGACTCCATCGTTATGGTCGAGGGCGGAGCACTCGAGGTCAGCGAGACCGATGTGCTCGATGCGCTGACCGTCGCGCAGAAAGGCATTCGCGAGTTGATCGCCGCGCAGGAAGAGCTGCTCGACAAGGCCGGTCGCACACCCAAGATGGAATGGGTCAAGGCTGAGGCGCCCGAGGGACTGGTCGCCAAGGTGAAGGAGCTTGCGCAGGGCCGCATTGCCGAAGCGCTGAATCAGAAGGACAAGCACACGCGAATCGACGCCATCGAGCGCGCCAAGAAGGAGCTGGCGGAGCAACTGCTCGCCGACTTCCCGGATGGCGCCAAGGACGTCCATACGCTGCTGGGTGACGTCGAGTATCACAGCCTGCGCTCGCAGGTGCTCGACTCGGGTCACCGCGTGGATGGCCGGACGCCGAAGGAAGTGCGTCCGATCTCGATCGACACCGGTCTCCTCCCGCGCGCGCACGGGTCCGCGCTGTTCACGCGCGGCCAGACGCAGGCGCTGGTCGTGGCAACGTTAGGCACGGCGGAAGACGTGCAGCGTCTCGACACGATCGACGATCCCGGCGAGACGACGAAGTCGTTCATGCTGCACTACAACTTCCCGCCGTTCTCGACCGGTGAAGTGCGACCGGTTCGGACGACGAGCCGTCGCGAGATCGGCCACGGCAACCTCGCCGAGCGAGCGCTCCAAGGCGTGCTGCCGGCGTTCGAGGAATTTCCGTACACGATTCGCATCGTGTCCGACGTTCTCGAGTCGAACGGTTCGTCCTCAATGGCGTCGGTGTGCGGTGGATCGCTGGCGCTGTTCGATGCCGGCGTGCCGACCCGCGCCCCGGTTGCGGGTGTCGCCATGGGGTTGATCAAGGAAGGCGACCGTTACGCCATCCTCACCGACATCCTTGGCACCGAGGATCACCTCGGCGACATGGACTTCAAGGTCGCGGGGACGGAGAACGGCATCACCTCGATTCAGATGGACATCAAGATCGAGGGCCTCGACCTGCAGATCATGCGCGAGGCGCTCGATCAGGCTCGCGAGGGACGAATGCATATCCTCGGCGAGATGAACACGGCGCTCGGCGCGCCGCGCCCGGAGCTGTCGCCGTATGCGCCGCGCATCGTCACGGTGCAGATCAACCCCGAGAAGATCGGCGATCTCATCGGCCCGAAGGGCAAGACGATCCGCGGCATTCAGGACGAGACGGGCGCCGAGATCTCCGTCGACGACTCCGGTACGGTCACGATCGCGGCAGTCGGTGGCGAAGCGATGGAGCGGGCTCGCCAGATGGTGCAGGCGATCACGCAGGAGCCCATCGTCGGCGAGGTGTACGAGGGTCTCGTGAAGAGCACGACGGCGTTCGGTGCGTTCGTCGAGATTCTCCCGGGTACGGAAGCGTTGCTCCACATCTCCGAGATGCGCCACGGGCGCACCGAGAAGACCGAGGATGTGGTGAAGAAGGGCGATCGCGTGAAGGTGAAGTTGATCGATCGCGACGAGCGCGGCCGCCTGCGCCTTTCGATGAAGGCACTGCAGCCCAAGCCCGAAGGCACCGCCGAGGGCGCCGGCAACGGTTCGGAGCCGCGTCGTGATCGTGGGGATCGCGGCGACCGTGGTTCGCGCGAGCCCGTTGTTGGCGCCGGAGCGGGCGAAGGTGGCGAGCCGTCCTTCTCCGCTCAGGGTGGCGGCGAAGGTGAAGGTGAAGGGGAAGGCGAGGAGTCGAGCAGCAGTGGAGAGCGCGGCGAGCGCGGTGACCGTCCACGACGTCCACGCGGGCGCGGTGGGCGAGGTGGCCGCGGAGGTCGCGACCGCGAGTGACCACGCGCGTCGATACGCGCCTCGCCCCGGCGCTGCGGCGCTCCACGCTACCGAATGGACTGACCGTGCTCTCGGAGACCATGCCGGGGGTGCGGTCGGTCGCATTTGGGGCGTGGGTGCGCTCGGCCTCGATTCACGAGGCGCGCGAGCGGATGGGCGTGTCGCACATGCTCGAGCACATGGTGTTCAAGGGCACGCGCAATCGGACGGCGAGGGACATTGCGCTCGCTCTCGAGGTGCTTGGCGGCTCGCTCGATGCGTACACGGCGCGCGAACACACCTCGTTTCAGGCTCGCGTTCTCGACGAGCACCTGCCACAGGCCGCGGACGTCATCGCCGATCTGATGTTTCGGCCGATGCTGCGCGCGGCTGACCTGTCCCTCGAGCGTAAGGTCGTGCTCGAGGAGATCAGCATGGTGGACGACACGCCCGACGACCTCGTGTTCGAGCTGCATAACGAGGCGTTGTGGGGCGCGCATCCGTACGGCTACTCGATTCTCGGCACGCGAGACACGGTGTCATCGCTGAGCGTGGGCGACCTTCGCGACCTGCACGAGCGCGCGTACCACCCGGAGCACATTGTGGTGTCGGTATCCGGTAACGTGGACCACGACCGGTTGCTGGATACGCTCCAGCACACTGGTTGGGAGAATGTGCCTCGTGGCGACACACCGGCGGCGGCCACACAGGCTCCAGTGGCGCGTCCTCCCGAGACGGTTCACGTCGAGCGCGACACCACGCAGACGCATCTCGTGTTTGGAGCGCCGGCGGTGTCGCATAGCGACCCGCGCCGGTATGCGATGTCGCTCGTGAGCATGTTGTTAGGCGGCGGGATGAGCTCCCGCCTGTTCCAGCGTGTCCGCGAGGAGCTCGGGCTCGCGTACGCGGTCTACACCTACCAGTCGTTTCACGCGGACGCCGGTGTGCACGGCGTGTACGTCGGAACGGCGCCAGGGACCGCGGCGGCGGCCGCGGACGCCATTCGCGCCGAGCTTCGGCTCCTGTCGGAGCGGGGCATTCCTGACGACGAGCTGGCGGCGGGCAAGAGCCAGCTCAAGGGCCAGATCACCCTGTCGCTCGAGAGCGTGTCGTCGCGGATGTATCGTGCGGCGGCGGTCGAGCTCTACAACGAGCCGTACAAGGCGCTGGACGAGTTGTTAGGCGAGATCGATCGCATCGACGGTGATTCGGTTGCGACGATCTGTCGCGAATTTTTCGCGCCCGAGAAGCACACGGTTTTGAGCCTCGGACCGGCCGAATCGGCGCGCTGACCACGACCCCCTACTACACGGCACGAACATGCGCATTGGAGTTCCGAAAGAGATCAAGACCAACGAGAACCGGATCGCTCTCGTCCCGGCTGGCGCCGAAACCCTGGTTGCTGCCGGCCACACCGTGATGGTCGAGCGTGGCGCGGGCGAGGGAAGCGGCTTCCCAGACTCGTTGTTCACCGACGTCGGTGCCAAGATCGGTCCGGATGCGGCGACGGTGTGGCGCGAGGCGGACATGATCATGAAGGTCAAGGAGCCGATCGAGCCCGAGTGGAAGCACATGAAGCGCGACCAGGTGATCTTCACCTATTTCCACTTCGCCGCTGACGAGCGCCTAACGCGTGCGCACATGGACTCCGGTGCGACCTGCATCGCGTATGAGACGGTGGAGCTGCCGTCGCGTGAGCTGCCGCTGCTGACGCCGATGTCGGAGGTGGCGGGGCGCATGGCCGTCCAGGAGGGCGCCAAATACCTCGAGAAGCTGTACGGCGGCCGTGGTGTGCTGCTCGGTGGCGTGCCGGGTGTGGCTCCGGCGAAGGTCGTGATTCTCGGCGGCGGCGTGGTCGGCATCAACGCCGCGAAGATGGCGGCGGGGCTCGGTGCGAAGGTGGTCGTGCTCGATATCTCGCTCGAGCGGCTTCGCTACCTGTCCGACGTCATGCCGGCCAACGTGCAGCTCATTCACTCGAACCGGCACAACATCCTCGAGCAGATCTCGTCCGCCGATCTGGTCGTCGGCGGTGTGCTGATCCCGGGCGCCAAGGCACCGAAGCTCGTGCGCCGCGATGACCTCAAGCGCATGCAGCCGGGCTCCGTCATCGTGGACGTCGCCATCGACCAGGGCGGATGCGTCGAGACCATCCACGCGACGACCCACGAGAATCCGACGTACGTGGTGGATGGCGTCATCCACTACGGCGTGGCCAACATGCCCGGCGGCGTGCCGCGGACGTCGACGCTCGCGCTGACCAACGCGACGTTCCCCTACGCGCTCAAGCTGGCGAACAAGGGGTGGAAGCAGGCGCTCCGTGACAGCCTGCCGCTGCTCAAGGGCCTGAATATTATCGCGGGCAAGGTTACGTATCCGGGCGTGGCAGAGGCGTTCGGCCTCGAATACTGCGACCCGGCTGCGTTCGTGTCGTGAGCCGCGTCCGCGTTCTCCGACTGGCCACCAATCTCGACCTGCCGCTTCCTTCGCGGCAGACCACCGGCTCGGCGGGGTTCGATCTGGCCTCCGCGGAGCCGGACTTCGTTCTGGCGCCGGGAGAGCGCCGATTGGTCTCTACCGGGTTGGCGGTGGAAATCCCGCCGGGGATCGAGGGCCAGGTGCGACCGCGGTCAGGGCTCGCGTTACGGCATGGGATCACGATGCCTAACGCTCCCGGCACGATCGACTCCGACTACCGAGGCGAGGTGCGGGTCATCCTGCAGAACCTCGGGGCCGAGCCGGTGACGATCGTGCGTGGCGATCGGATCGCGCAGCTGGTGTTCGCGCGGTACGAAACCCCGGAGCTGGTAGACGCAACGGAGCTCGAGCAGAGCCCGCGCGGGGCAGGCGGTTTCGGCAGCACCGGCGTCTGAATGA
>JAJKIV010000380.1 GCA_021154285.1 Gemmatimonas sp.
CTTGTCCTTGAGCCAGCCGCACCGGCTCGGTGACCCGCCGTCGGCGGTCAGCTTGTTCCACAGGGTGTCGATCTCCTGCTGCGTATCGCACCCGACGAAGAACGACACCGCCTCGTTGAACTTGTGCTGCGGTCCGGCGTTGAGTCCCATGAACTTCTGGCCCTCGAGCTCGTACGCGACGGACATCACCTGGCCATTCGCACGCTGAACGGACAGCACCTTCGCGCGCGGGAAGATGGAGGCGTAGTAGTTCATCGCCTCTTCGGCCTGCGTGTCGAACCAGAGGAATGGCGTGATGGTCAGCATGGTCGGCTCCTGGTTGAGGTCGCGGGATGGTCTCGAGCTCCCGCCGTTGCCAGTAAGTCGGAGCCGGTTCTCGTATCTCTACATCGAGCCGACGTCGGACCGGGGCCTCTTTCGGGACGACGGCGATTCCTCCCTTCGTCGCTGGCGCTCCTCAGGGCACGCGACTCACTGCCGCCCGCTCGGAATGACACGCTCTATGTCGCCTGTCGCCTGCCGCCCCTCACGTCGACCGCATCAGGCTACAGCCCGCCTCCTGCGCCATGAGCGTCGCGAATACGCCCGTCGGCATGAGCGTCGCGCCGGGAATAAGATTCGCCCTGATGTCCTCGTAGACCTGCTGGGGTGTCCGCTTCGCGGCCGCCGCCACCCGCGACGAGAACCCGCGCGTCGCCATATCGCATCCGACGAAGATCACCCCACGCGCCGAGAGCGACTTGATCGTGGAGCTCGGCTTGTCGTCCGGCGCCGGACTCCCGTTCGCGCCTACGTCCTGGTAGTAGATGTTCCGCGTCGCCGGCTTGCCGGTCTTCGAGTCGTTCGTCTTCGTCGCGCTACCGATATCGTACTTCGCCCACATCGCGTCGTTGAAGAGCAGAGGCACGGCGCGATGGCGCAGCACCACGACCACGCTCGCATCGGAGTCTCCGGTACCGAAGACGTCCTTCACCGACCCCAGATAGCTCATCGCGTGGTACAGCGCGGTCCCCTCGCTGATCTCCGGGGAATCGAAGATCGCCTTGTGCTTCGCCGTGATGCGCCCCATCCAACTCGAGTCCCACTCCTTCGGCGCAACCGGCATGGGCCCGCTCGGCATTTCGGTCTGCGGCGCCAGAGTCGCCGGCTTCGGGGCCTGACTTGGCGCGTTCGTGGCGGTAGCGGCAGGCGCGCAGGCGACTGCCGCAAGTGCGGCGGCACCCGCCGCCAGCTCACCAATGAATTGACGGCGCTGCGTCTGCAGACCGGTCTGCGGCGTGCGGCTCATGGCTTCAAATTGGGGTCAGAGTCGAATTTCATCGTTTTGACGCGGCCCGCGGGCGATTCGTTGCAGAATTCGCGAAACGACGACGGATGTGCAATCGAACGATGAAATTCGACTCTGACCCCTATAGAATGAAGGCTCGACCCCACGCCCTCAGCGCCCCGCGACCCCTGATCATGCCTACCAAACCGCTCGGCATCGGCTTCATCGGCAGTGGATTCAACACACGCTTCCACATCCAGGGCTTCCAGGCCATCCGCGACGCCGATGTGCGCGGCGTCTGGAGCCCTAACAAGAAGAACGCGGCATCCGCGGCGGCGCTCGCGCGCACGCTCGACGTCGGCGACGCCAAAGCGTATTCGACCATCACGGAGATGGTAGCCGACCCGGAGATCGAAGCGATCTGGCTGTGCGGGCCGAACCACGCGCGGGTCGAGAACGTCGAGGAGATCGTCCACACGATCGAGTCCGGCAAGGGGACGCTCAAGGGCATCGCGTGCGAGAAGCCGCTCGCCCGCAACGTCGCCGAGGCGAAGCAGGTCCTGGAGCTCGTTAGGCGCGTCGGGCTGCCGCACGGGTACCTCGAGAACCAGGTCTTCACGCCTCAGGTAGAGACGGGTAAGAACCTCCTATGGGCGCGCGGCGCGGCAACGACCGGCCGACCCTACCTCGCGCGCGCGGCCGAGGAGCACAGCGGGCCGCACGGCCCATGGTTCTGGCGCGGGAATCTCCAGGGCGGCGGCGTGCTGAACGACATGATGTGCCACTCGGCCCTCGTCGTCAGGCACCTGCTCACTAAACCAGGCGAGTCGTACGACACGGTGAAGCCGGTGCGCATCACGGGGCACATCGCGAGTCTCAAGTGGTCGCGCCCGGAGTACGCGAAGATCCTGTCGAAGACGATGGACAAGGGCCTCGACTACACCAAGGCGCCGTCCGAGGACTTCGCGAACGTCGTCATCGAGTTCGAGACCAGCGACGGCTACAAGGTGCTCGGCGAAGCCAGCACGTCGTGGAGCTTCGTGGGCGCCGGCCTGCGCCTCTCGGCCGAGTTGTTAGGCCCCGAGTACTCGATGAGCTGGAACACGCTCGACTCGGGGCTCAAGCTGTTCTTCAGCCGCCAGGTGAAGGGTAAGCAGGGCGAGGACCTCGTCGAGAAGCAGAACGCCGAGATGGGACTCATGCCGGTGGTTGCGGGCGAAGCGATGGCCTATGGCTACGAGGCCGAGGACCGCCACTTCGCGCGTGTCTTCCAGGGAAAGGAAAAGGCGAGGCTGACGTTTGACGACGGCCTCGAGGTCGTGAAAGTCCTCATGGCGGCCTACGCGAGCGCCGAGGCAGGCAGGACACTCGACTTTCCGCCGAAGGGGCTCGACAAGTTCGTGCCGAAGGTGGCGAAGGGTGAGTGGAAGCCGTGACGAGTCCGGCGAGGGGACGAAGTGAGACACGCAGCTCGGCGCTCGTTCAGACGGTCGACATCGAGACGCCGGAGCTGGTCACGTTCAGCTACACCATCGCGGGCGTAGGATCTCGAGTGGCGGCGGCGCTGATCGACTACCTGCTCTGCCTCGTCCTCTTCATCGCTCTCCTGATCACGCTCGCGCTCGTCGGCGCCAGTCGTCTCGTGTCGTTCGGCGGTACGTCGTCGGAAGCATGGGCGCTCGCGATCGTCGTGCTCGGTCAGTTCTTCATCTTGTGGGGCTACTACGTGCTCTGGGAGGGACTGGCCGACGGTCAGACGCCGGGCAAGCGATACATGCGCCTTCGCGTGGTGAGCGATGGCGGCTACTCGGTGTCGTTCGCCGGCTCGGCGATCCGGAATCTCGTTAGGATCCTCGACATGCAACCGGTGTTCACGTATGGCGTGGGCATTGGCAGCATCCTGCTGACCAAGCAGGGGAAGCGACTTGGTGACCTTGCCGCGGGAACGTTGGTGGTCCGCGAGCAGGTGGTCCGACGGGAGACAGGCGTCCAACTGCCGGCGACGGGCGACGGGCGACGGGCGACGGAAAAACCGCGAGACGCAGCAGCCGCCGCCGTGCGACATGCTCGGCTCACGGACGATGAGTACGCGGTCCTCGAGCGGTTCATCGAGCGACGCGAGTCGCTCGAGCCGGCAAGGCGCGCGGTGCTCGCGACGCGACTCGTCGAACGGTTCTCGGACGCACTGGTTGGCGCGCCGGCTGTCGCCGGCGGGCCAAACGAACAGCTCTTCGAGCTCTACGCCGACGAGCGGCAGGCGCGCGCGAGCGGCGCGGTAGTTGGACGCGAGACGGGCGCGGCGCGCGAACGACACGCCATCGTCGCGTCAGGCACACCGCGATGGTCGTCGTTCGCGAAGCAGCTCGACCGCGCACAACGCAGCGGCCTCAAGTCGCTGGGCGAAGATGGTGTGCGCGACTTCGTGGCCGAGTACCGCGATCTGGCCGCCGATCTCGCGCGACTGCAGACGGCGGCGCGCGGACGGGAGCGCGAGGAGGTGTTCTACCTGAGCCGGCTCATGGCCGGCGCGCACAACCTGCTTTATCGCGGGCGATCGCTGACGTTCAAGGATGTGTGGCGGACGTTCGCGGTAGACGCGCCGCGCGAGGTCCGTCGCTCGGTAGGACCGATCGTGCTCGCCGCGGTGCTGATGTTCGGCCCGGCCGCCATCGCCTACACGGCGGTCGTCCAGGATCCCGCGGTCGCCAGCGTGTTCATTCCGGCCGGTATGCTGGATCGGGCCGAGGATGGCGTTAGGCGCGCGAAAACGGGGCGCGGGTACATCTCCGATCCTGAGCTGTTCCGACCCGTCATGGCGACGAGCATCATCGCGAACAACGTGCAGGTGACGTTCGCGGCGTTCGCGATGGGGATCGCGTTCGGGATCGGCACCGTCATCGTGCTGGTGACGAACGGCGTGAGCCTCGGCGGCGTGTTCGGGCTGTACGCATCGAAAGGGATTGCGTCGCTGCTCGTGAAGTTCGTGGCACCGCACGGCGTCCTCGAGCTCACGGCGATCTGCATCGCGGGCGGCGCGGGGTTTCTGCTGGCGGCCGGGCTGCTCCTCCCGGGGAATCGACCGCGGAGCGAGGCGCTGCGAGAGAATGGAAGGCGAGCGATTCGTCTCGTCGCCGCGTCCACCGTGCTGTTGCTCGTCGCCGGCACGCTCGAGGGATTCGTGTCGCCGATCGAGACGTGGCCCCTGGCGTGGAAGCTCGCGGTGTCGGCGGCGACGGCGGTGTTCCTGGGTGTCTACTTGTCAGGCGGCCGGACTCGCGTTAGGCCCGTTCGACCAACCGAGAGCTCCGAGCCCTCCGACCTGCTCGGTCTCGGGGCGGCGGGGTAACGATTGGGAGTTCCGGCGCCGCACAACCGTTAGCAAGAACAGGAGATTGAAGGTGACCCTACGCTGCTTCGTCCTCGCCATCGTGCTGGCGGGAGCATCATCCGCGGGCGCACAGACCCCGACGTACGACCTGGTCATCCGCGGTGGCCGGATCGTCGACGGTACAGGTGCGCCTTCGTATCGAGCCGACCTCGCTGTGCTGAATGGACGTATCAGCGTCATCGGTCGTCCGGATACTACGAAAGCGCGCCGAGTCATCGACGCGACGGGGCTCGTCGTCGCTCCCGGGTTCATCGACATGATGGGCCAGAGCGCGGACATGTTCACGCGCGGGTCGGCGGACGCAGCATTCAATCTGCTGTCGCAGGGCATCACCACGATCAACGCTGGCGAGGGCGAATCGTCTGCACCGGTCGCACCAGGGGCGGCTCGCGCGACGGGTTGGAGCACCATGCGCGAGTATTTTCGGCGCCTCGAGGCCGCTGGGTCTCCGCTCAACGTCGCGCAGACCGTGGGGCACACCACCATCCGCGAGATCGTGATCGGCGATTCCGCGCGACAAGCTTCGCCCGCGGAGCTTCAGCGGATGAAGGGGATGGTGGAAGAGGCGATGCAGGCCGGCGCCATCGGCGTATCGACGGCGCTCATCTACCCGCCGGCCGTCTACGCCAGCGAGGAAGAGATCACCGCACTGACAGCTGTCGCCGGCCAATACGGCGGTCGCTACTTCACGCACATGCGCAACGAAGGCGATCGACTGCTCGAGGCGATCGACGAAGCACTGCGCATCGGCCGCAACGCGCACACGCCCGTACACATCTTCCACCTGAAGACGGCTGGGCAAGCCAACTGGGGAAAGATGGACCTCGCGCTCGCACGGATCCGCGAGGCGCGTGCCGGTGGCCAGGACGTGGCCGTCGATGTCTACCCGTACATCAACAACGGCCTCGACATCCGAGCGCTCATCCACCCACGCAACGCCGAGGCGGGCAATGACGCCTTGACGAAGCGACTCGGGGATCCCGCGATGCGCGCGCGCATGCGCAAAGAGATGGAGGAGGAGACTGGCTGGGAGAACTGGTACGTTCACGCCGGCCGCGATTGGGACCGCATCGTCCTCGGCGGCATCGCCAACCCGGAGTACAAGCAATACGGCGGGCTCTCGATCAAGGCCATCGCCGATCGAGTAAAGAAGGATCCATGGGATGTGTTCTTCGCGATCGCCGAGGCCGGGACTGCGTTTACGATGCCGCAGACCATGTCAGAGGCGAACAAGATCAAGGCGATGCGCGAGGAGTTCACTTCGTTCGATACCGACGTCGGCCCGGCAGCAAGCGCCATCGCGACGCACCCGCGGGCCTACGGCGCGTTTCCTCGTATCTTCGCGCGCTACGTCCGCGAGCTCGGCGTGCTCTCACTGGAAGCAGCGGTGCAGCGAGCGAGCGCCGTTGCGGCGAACGAGATCGGCGCCTACGACCGCGGGCGTCTCGCTCCCGGACTCGCCGCGGACATCGTGCTCTTCGACCCACTCAGGATACGCGACCGCGCGACGTTCGCGGAGCCAACGCTGCCGTCGGAAGGCGTGAAGTACGTGCTGGTCAACGGCGTCGTGGTGCTCGAGGGGGGGAAATACACCGGCGCCAAACCCGGCATGGTACTGCGCGGACCTGGTTGGGACGGTCGCAAGTAGTCGACGGCGTTATCAGTGCCTAACGCGC
>JAJKIV010000381.1 GCA_021154285.1 Gemmatimonas sp.
CACGGCCGGCACACCCGATTCCCGCCGATAGTGCTCCACGAACTCCACGAGAAGGATGGAGTTGTTCACCACGATGCCCGCCAGCAGGATCATGCCTAACAACACCGGCGCGCTGAACGGCGTATGCGTGACCCACAGGATCCCAATGACGCCGACCATCGCGAGCGGAATCGCCAGCAGGATGACGAGCGGGTCGATGACGCTCTCGTACTGCACCGCGAGCACGACGAACACGAGGAAGATCGCGAGGCCAACGACGAGCGTCATCTGCGAGTTGCTCTGCTGCACCGCCTCGAAGTCCCCGCCGATCACCACGCCGTAGCCGTCGGGCATCTGGAACGAGGCCAGACGCGCACGAACCGAGTCCACGACCTCGCCAACCGGCGCGACCTCGGACAGCACGTCGCCCGAGAGGCGCAGCACCCGATTCTGGTTCTCGCGGCTGATGTTCGAGGGGCCGATGGCCGGCCGCACATCCGCGACGTCGCGCAGGAAGACCGGTGCTGTCCCTCGCCCGCCCGGAAACAGCATCACCTCGCCGAGCTCCGACGCGCTCGTGAACTTGTTGCGCGGGAAGAGCACGCGGACATCGTACTCGAAATTGCCCTGCGTGTACTTGGTCGCGATGGTGCCGTCGAGCGCCGTGCGCACCGTCGCGCCAACCGTTGCCACATCGAGATTCAGCGCCTGCGCGCGCTCACGATCGAGCACGACCGCCAGCTGTGGACTTCCCTCGTCGGTCTGCACGTCGAAGTTGGCCAGCCCCGGGATGCCGCGCAGCCGCTGCGAGAGCTCGCGGCCGAGCTGCTCGAGCTCGCCGAGGTCGTCGCCAAGGATGTTGAGCGTGATCGCGTCGCCGGAGCTCGACGTCCGAAGGCCGCGAATACGCGGCGGTCTGACGAAGACGCGTGCCGATGCAAATCCCTTGTCATCGACGCGACGCTGCAGCTCCTGCACCCACTTCTCGGCGCTCACGCCGCGTTCGCGCACCGGCTTGAGCAGGATGTCGAGGTTCCCGCCACGCCCGAAGCCCGCGTTCGCGTAGACGTGCAGCACACCCGGCATCCCCTTCGTCACCTGCTCGACGGCGAGCGTCACCTGATTGCTGACGTTAGGCGGCGTACCTGGCGGCAGACGCAGGTTCGCCGACACGATGCCGTCATCCACCATCGGCAGGAACTGCGCGTCGAACGTCCGCGCGACGAAGCCGGCGCCAACGCAGAGCGCCACCGCCGTGCCGAGCACCAGGTACGGGTGCTTGACGGCGCCGCCCGCGACTTTGCGATAGCGGCGGACCATCGCGTTGAAGCCGCGATCGAACGCGAGCAGAGGCCCGAAGTGCTCGAGCCGGCTAGTGAAGCGGATCTTCCCGAGCTGCGCCGCGAGCATCGGCACGAGCGTCAGCGCCACGGGGAGGGAGGCGAGGTGCGAGATCGAGACCGTGAGAATGAGCTCGCGGAACACGAGCGCCGAGAGGCCGGTGATGAGCAGGAACGGCACGACCGACGCGAGGCTCGTCACCGTCGCCGCGACGATCGGGCTCGTCACCTCCGCCGCGCCCACGTGCGCGCCTTCCTCCGCGTCGAGGCCGTCCTTCGCGCGGCGGCGATAGATGTTCTCCAGCATCACGATCGCGTTGTCGAGCAGCACGCCCATGCCTAACGCGATGCCGCCCAGCGACATGACGTTCAGTGTCAGGCCGCCGAGGCCCATCGCGATGAACGTGGCCATCACGGCGAGCGGGATCGACAACCCGACGATCAGCGTCTTCCGCAACGACCGGAGGAAGAGCAGCACGACGAGCGACGCGAGGAAGGCGCCGATGAGCGCAGCTTCCTTCACCGAGTTGATCGAGTCGCGGATGAAGCCGGACTGGTCGTACGTGACGACGTACTTGATGTCCTTGGGAACGAACGAGCTGGTCTGAAGCTGCGCCAGCCGCGCGCGAACGCCGTCCGCGACTTCCACGGTGTTGGCTTCGGGCTGTTTCCGGATCTGGATGCGAACCGCGGGAACACCGTCCAGTCGTCCCCAGCTCCGCTGCTGCTGGCTCGTGTCGCGTACGATCGCGACCTCCGACATGGGCACGCGGGCGCCGGTCGGGGTCGTGAGGAGAATCCCGCGAATGTCATCGAGACTGTGAAACTTGCCGGCGGTCTTTCCGATCATCTCGCGATCGGTCGCGGTGACACGCCCGGCAGCAACGTCCTGGTTCTCGTTGTAGAGCGCGTTGATGATCTGGTTGACCGACAACCCGTAGCCGCGGAGCCGCGTCGGCTCGAGCTCGACCTGGATCTCCCTAACGAGTCCGCCGTTCAGGTCGAGGCCCGCGACGCCCGGGACCGATAGCAGCTGCGGACGGAGACGCTGGTCCACCCACTCGCGGAGCGCGATCTGATCGCGTCCTTGGGATGAGAAGGCAACCGAGAAGATCGCCTGCTGCGTGGGGTCGTCCTTCGTGGTGACCGGCGGGTCGGCTTCCTCGGGAAGGCGCGCGCGCACGCGCTCGACGTTCTTCGCCGCATCCTGGACGGCGAAGTCGACGTTCGTGCCGTACTTGAACTCGAGCCGGACCTGGACGAACCCTTCGGAGATGTCACTCGAGATCTTCTCGAGATTCTCCGTGCTCGCAAGGGCGGACTCCAGCGGCTTCGCGATCGTCTCCTCGAGCACCGCGGGCTCGACGCCACTGTTCGTCACGCGAACGCTGACGTTCGGGTAGACGATGCGCGGCAGCATGTCGACCGGAATGCGCCCGACGTACACGAGGCCGAGCACGAGCAGTGTCACGGTGAGCATCACCGTCCCGATGGGACGGTTGATGGCCCAGCTGGAGAGTCCGCCGCCGCCGCGACGGTTGCGCGATTTCATTCCGAGCTCCCGGTGCGAGCGGCGGCCATGGCGGCGGAAGCGGTCGTATCGATCGTCGGCAGTGATTGCCGTCCATCGGGCATCAGGGGCGGCACGATGCGAACCGGGGAACCATCTCGAAGCAGCGCCTGACCGGCGACGATCACGCTGTCACCGACCTCGAGGCCCTCGAGCACTTCGGTAACGCCGTCGATGTCGGGCCCCACGCGGACGATTCGGCGTTCGCTCTTGCCTTGGCGGACGATCACCACCGTGCGCGCGCCGGCCGGGCCGATGACCGCACGCGTCGGGATCAGCAACGCGTCGTTGCGCGAGCCGAGCCTGAACATCGAGCGGACGGTGTATCCGGGGCGCAGCTTTTCGAGCGCCCTTCCAGTGAGCGCAACCTCGACCGGTACGAGCCGGGTGAGGGAATCGGCAGCGGGAAAGACGCGACGAATGCGGCCCTGAACCCGAGCGCCGCCGAGCGCGTCGACGGTGACGTCGACGGTGGCGCCTGGTCGGATCAGAGGAACCTCGAGCTCGGAGACCATGACGCGGGACACGAGCGTCGAGTTGTCGGCCACCGTGAACAGGCGCGTCTGGGGCGACACGATGTCGCCGGTCTGAAGGCGACGCTCTGTGACGACGCCGTTGATTGGCGAGCGGATGGTGGCGTAACCCAGCCGGGTCTTCAGCTGCTCCAGCGTTGCCTGCGCGCTCGCAAGGGCGGCTCGATCACGCTCGTACTCGAGAGCGGTCACGATCCGCTCTCGCCAGAGCTCATCGGAGCGCTTGGCGGTGGACTCGGCCAGATCGAGCGCGGCGGTAGCGCTCTTGACCTGCGCCTCGAGCTCGCGGGCGTCGATCTGGGCCAGCGTCTGTCCCTCGCGGACGTAGTTGCCCTCCTCGACGCTTACGTTGAGCAGGGCACCCGACATGAGCGCATTCACGCCGACGGTGCGGAGCGGCTCGAGGACCCCCGATACCGTCGAGGTGCGAGCGAGCGTGCCGCGGTTGACGGTCGCTACCTCGACGGGCGACGGCCGCTGGTTCGCGCGATTCCCGTTGCCCCCATTGGGCCCGCCGCCATTCTTGGCGCGAGATCGGCCGGCGTCTCCCCGCGCGTCTCCGCCACAGGCGACGAGGAACGTGAGGAGTGGGAGCGTCAATAACGTGCGAAGAAGTGGATGTCGCGACATCACGCCTCTTGTGGGTTCGTCAAAAAGGGGCGCCGGGTATTCCCGGCGCCAGTGGGCGGAAAGGCCCGTTGTTATACGCGCAACACGGGCAAAATGCTCGCTCGGTCCCGCTCGATTGGATCCGAAAATGTCAGGGAGTTGGCAGTGCGCTCTCTCCTGCTCACTCCATCGTGCCTAACGAATCCGTCTCGCAGCGTTATGAGATGACTGGGTCTGGCGTTGCACCAGACGGGGCCGGTGACGGCTCCGTCTCGGCGAGTCGCCGCGACGCGCGGATCAGCCCCACGGCAGTGTAGATCACGACGACCAATACCAGCCACCGAACGACCGTGAGAGGCAGTGACTTCACGATGAGCGCCGCGAGCAGCACGGCGGGCACGCCGCCTACCAACAACCCGAGCGCCGCTCGCAGGTCGAAGCTCCGTTCACGCACGAACCGGGCGCTCGCGACCGGCATGAGGAACGCACAAGACCCCATCATGATCGGGAACGCCGCAGTCGGGTTCATTCCCAACAGGTAGATCATGATCATGCATGGCGCGTAGAGTCCGATGCCAAGCGTCATCAACGCGCCGAGCATCAGGTTGCCGAGGAAGGCGATCCCGAGCTTCGCTCCGGTCAGCTCGAGGAGCGTGCCGCCCGTCGGGTTACTATGTGTGATCGTGAGCAACTGGAAGCCGGCGAAGGCGAGCAGCGCAACACCCATTCCGAACTGAATTCTCTTCCGCGACCATCGGGCAACGACTCCGGCGCCAACCCACGCGCCGAGCACTGAAGCGACGATGAGCAGAATGAGCGTTTTTGCGTCAACCGGAACGATCGTCGTGAAGATGAAAGCCTGAGCGATCGTCGGGAGCGTATGACCAAAGTTCATCGTGCCTGGAATCTGCTGATCATCGACGGGATCGCCGCCGAAGTACAAGGTCACCACGGCAGCCAGAAGCAGCAGCGCCAGTGCGCCACCAAACCAGATGCCGCGCCCCGCGAGGAATGCCGGTTGGAGGACGGTGAGCGCGATGCCGACGATTACTGCGATGAGTCCGAATGCCAGCGCCCACATCGTTTTCTGCCGCGGCGTGAGCCGCAGTCGGAAGATCGTGGTCGTGGTCGCAAAGGAGCCGATGCCAAGCGTGTCGAGGAAGTTCGTCACGAATCCGGTGCCGACGCCGCCCGCGCTCGGCATTGCGCGATCGCCTTCCGCGACACCGCGCGCGGTCGCGCGAATGATGAGCGCGATATAAAACAGGGCGACGAGCGCGAGAACGATCAGCAGGGCATTGCGCGGATTGAGTAGCCAGGCAGCACTCATCGGGACTCGCGGACGGGAGTAATGGGATTGTGCGTTGGGACTGCCGTGGATATTGTATCCGAAGCTCTCCCCCTCGCAACCGAAATTCCGGCCGATGCCGCGCTCCGACCAGCCTCGCACATCGCCGCCCGCCACGCCCGCCACCAGGGCGGACGGCCGGCGACCGCCGACACGGACCGAAGCCCCCAACATCGGCCTCGTACGGCTCCAGCGCCAGACCGTCGCCAGCATGACGCTCGACGCCATTCGCGACGGTATCCTCCACGGCCACTACGCCGAGGGTGAGCCGCTGCGGCAGGACGCGCTGGCCGACGAGCTGGGCGTGAGCCGCATCCCGATCCGCGAGGCGCTCCGACAGCTCGAGACCGAAGGCCTCGTCACCTTCAACCCACACCGCGGCGCCATCGTCTCGAGCCTCTCGCTCGAGGAGATCGAGGAGGTCTTCGATCTGCGCGCCAGCATAGAATCCGATCTGATGCGGCGCGCCATCCCGCACCTGACCGCGCACCAGCTCGACCAGGCCGACGAAGTGCTCGACCGCTATGCGGTCGCACTGCGCACGGGAGACGTCGCGAAATGGGGGGTGCTCAACTGGCAGTTCCACGCGAGCCTGTACGCGCCGGCCGCGCGCCCGATCACGATGAACCTGGTCCAGCGGCTCCATCAACAGTCCGATCGCTACCTGCGCATGCAGCTCGCGCTGACACACGGTGAGACGCGGGCGAACGACGAGCACCGCGCGATCGCCGCCGCGGCGCGCGCGCACGATACGAAGCGCGCCTGTCAGCTCGTCCGCGACCACATCGCCGGTGCCGGCCGATCACTGCTCGCCTTTCTTCGCGAGCGTCGAGGTGAACCATGACAATCCACACGACATCCACATCCCGCGTCGGGACCGAGCCACCACGCCTGCAACAGTTCGTCGGAGGTGCGTGGGTCGCGAGCAGCGGCGACAGCTGGATCGACGACCGTAACCCATCGGACGCGAGTGACCTCGTTGCGTATGTGCCGGAAGGCGCGCCGGAGGACGCTCGGCGCGCTGCCCTGGCGGCCGCCGCGGCCTTCGAGCGATGGTCCACCATCACGGGCGTCGCGCGCGCGGATCACCTCTATCGGTGGAGCGCCGCCATCGGCGACCGGCAAGAAGAGCTCGCGCAGGCGGTCGCGCGGGAAGTCGGGAAGCCCATCGGCGAGGCGCGCGGCGAAGTGGCGCGATGCGTCGCGATCCTGCGGTACTACGCTGGCGAAGCGGTGCGCGAAGTCGGTGAGGTGATTCCCGCGCAGGCCGCCGGTGCGCTGCAGTTCACGCTCCGCGAACCGTTAGGCGTCGTCGCGCTGATCACGCCGTGGAACTTCCCGCTGGCGATCCCGCTGTGGAAGACGGCGCCGGCGCTCGCCTTCGGAAACACCGTCGTCCTCAAGCCGGCGGAAACATCGTCACACGTGGCCGCGCTGCTCGCGGAGACGGCGTCGGTCTCACTCCCCGCGGGTGTGTTCAACCTCGTGCCGGGCTCCGGTCCTGCCGTGGGTGAAGCGCTGCTCCGCGCACCGGAAGTGTCGGCGATCAGCTTCACCGGATCCGGACGCGTGGGCGCGACCGTTGCGGCCATCGCGGCCGAGCGAAACATCCGCTACCAGACCGAGATGGGAGGGAAGAACGTCGCGATCGTGCTGCCGGATGCCGATCTCGCACAGGCAGCATCGCTCACGGCGGCTGGCGCGATGCGTTATGCAGGGCAGAAATGCACGGCCACGAGCCGTGTGGTCGTGGCGCACGATGTCGAGGGCCCGTTCCTGGCCGAGTTGCGCCGGCAGATCGATGCGCTGGTGCTTGGACCCGTGACGGCACCGAATGCCGCCGTGGGACCACTCATCAGCGAGCACGCCCGCGATTCGATTCGCAAGACGCTCGGCGCGAGCGATGCGGAGCGTGTGTACGAAGGCGTCGTCCCCGACTCGGCGGACTTCGCGAATGGATGGTTTCTGCCGCCGACGGTCCTGCGTGGCGCCGCGACCGATTCGGAGTTGGCGCAGCGGGAGCTCTTCGGCCCGGTGCTCACGATGTTTCCCGCGGACGACCTCGATCACGCGATCAAGCTTGCGAACGACACGGCGTATGGGCTGAGTGCCTCGCTCTTCACCCGCGACGTCCGCAGCGCGCTGCATTACGTGAAGCACATCAAGGCCGGACTCGTGCGGGTCAACGGCGACACGACCGGCGTCGATCCGCACGCGCCGTTCGGCGGCATGAAAGGCTCGAGCTCGGGGAGTCGCGAGCAGGGCCCGGCGGCTCGCGAGTTCTACACCGAGATCAAAACCGTTCAGATCAACCCGTGACGGCCTCGCTGACTTCCACCGACCCGGCAGCGGACGCGGCGACGCTTCCCGCGACGATCCGCGTCATCGACTCACACACCGAGGGCGAGCCGACGCGCGTCGTGATCGACGGGTGGCCGCAGCCCGCCGGCTCGACAATGGCCG
>JAJKIV010000382.1 GCA_021154285.1 Gemmatimonas sp.
CTCGGGGACGGGCGACGGAGGAACGGCGGCCGGTAGCTGGCTGCTCGTGCTGGTTGCTGGCTGACGCTGGCTGCCGGGAGAAGAAGCCCCAACGGTGTTCGCGGTTAGCCGTCGCCCGTCCCCCGTCGCCGGCCAGTCGCCAGTCGCCAGTTCGCCAGTCGCCGGGGCAGATTTGGCCCATGCCCTCCACTCTCCGCGTCGCCATCGTCCAGGACGAACTCGCCCCCGATCTCGAGCGCGGCCTCGCGCTCACCGATGCCCGCGCTGCCGACGCCGCGCGCGCCGGTGCCGCACTCGCCGTCTTCCCCGAGACATGGTTGCCCGGCTATCCCGCATGGCTGGATGTCTGCCGCGATGCCGGGCTCTGGGACCACGCGCCGGTGAAGGCAGTCTTCCGCCGGATGGCGAACGAGAGCGTCGTCGTCGGTGGCGAGTCCGGACGTGCGATTGGCGCCATCGCGGCGCGTCACGGCATTGCGGTCGTCGTCGGCGTCACCGAGCGCGTCGAGCATGGCCCCGCGCGCGGCACGCTCTTCAATGCCCTCCTCACGTTCGGCCCGGACGGCGCCCTCCTCAATCACCATCGCAAGCTCGTTCCGACGTATACCGAGCGGCTTGTGTGGGGGCAGGGAGACGGGAACGGCGTGCGGGCCGTCGACGTCCCCACACCCAACGGGTCGGTGCGAGTCGGTGGGCTCGTATGCTGGGAGCACTGGATGCCGCTGGCGCGTCAGGCCCTTCACGAGTCCGGCGAGGACATCCACATCGCCGCCTGGCCGACGGTGAAGGAGATGCTGCAGGTCGCGAGTCGGCACTACGCGTTCGAGGGGCGCTGCTACGTCCTCGCGGCCGGCTCACTCCTCCGCGCGTCGGCGCTCCCGCCGGAGCTCGAGGCGCATCCGAGCATCGTGACGAGCGCGCAGCAGTTCGTGCTTCGCGGCGGGAGCGCGATCATTGCGCCGAATGGCCGCTACGTCTGCGACCCCGTGTTCGACGCGCCCGCGCTCCTCGTCGCCGACCTCGACCTGGGCCTAACGAGAGAGGAGTCGATGACGCTCGACGTCACCGGCCACTACAGCCGGCCGGACGTGTTCGCGTTCGAGGTCAATCCGCATCGGCGCTGATCGGCCGCGAACCATCCAAACCCACGACATGTCCAAGGTTGAGGCTTCCTCCTTCCCGGCCCACATGGACACTCTGATCAGCGACGTCCGCTTCGCGCTGCGTAGTCTCGTCCGCAGCCCGAGCTTCGCCATCACCGCCGTCCTTGCCCTCGGACTCGGCATCGGCTCGACCGCCGGGGTGTTCAGCCTCCTCGAGGGCGTCGTGCTCCGACCGCTGCCATATCGCGATCCGAGCCGACTGGTCACGATCTGGGACTCGAATCGGGAAAAGGGACTGAAGCACGAGCCCATCTCACCCGTCACGTTCCACGACTACCGCGCACTCTCGGCCGTGTTCGCCGACGCCGCGGCGTGGTGGCGTCCCCAGCTCAATCTGGCCGACGAAACCGGCGATCCCATTCGAGTCTCGGCGGTCGAGACCACGGAAAACCTCTTCAACGTGCTCGGAGTGCAGCCCGCGATCGGGCGCGGCTTCACCGTTCACCCGCTGCTGTTCGGTCCCGAGCACGAAGCCATCATCAGCCACCGGCTGTGGCAGACGCGCTTTGGCGGCGACCCGGGAATTCTCGGCCGAGCAGTTCGGTTGAACGGCTTCACGTATTCGGTCGTGGGCATCATGCCTGCCGGCTTCGGCTTCCCGGGCGAGACCGATCTCTGGCAGCAGCTCCAGTGGAACCTGCACTTGCACACTCGGGCCGCGCATTTCATGGAATCGGTCGCCAGGCTCGCGCCAGGCGTGACCACCGACCGCGCGAACCGCGAGCTTGCCGCGCTCGGCGTCAGGCTCGGAAACGAGTTCCGGGCAACGAACGCGGGTTGGACGCCGAAGGTGATCGAGCTCGATCGTGAGACGGCCGGCGTCTTTCGTCCCGCACTGTTCGCGCTGTTCGGCGCGTCGGCCCTGCTGCTGACGCTCGCCTGCATCAACGTCGCGAACCTGCTGCTCGCACGCGCAACCGGCCGGCGTCGCGAGGTCGCGCTGCGATCCGCCATCGGAGCGAGCCGGGGGCGACTTGTTAGGCTCTTCCTGACGGAGAGCGCGGTGTTGGCGGTCGCCGGCGCCGTGGTCGGACTCGTCGTGGCGGTGTTGAGCGTGAAGGCCTTGTTGGCGGCGTCGCCCGTTCGGATCCCTCGCGCAGACGTAGTGGGGATCGATGCGCCCGTGCTCGTTTTCGCGACCGTCGTGGCCGCGCTCACCGCCGTCGTATTCGGGCTCGTACCGGCGTTCATCCTGTCGCGATCGGAGCTTCAGGATGCACTCAAGGACGGCAGCAAAGGCAGTGGCATGCAGGGACGCGGGTTGCGGAGCGCACTCGTCGTGGTCGAAGTGGCCCTGGCGGTCATCCTGCTATCGGGCGCCGGACTCCTCGTGCGCAGTGTGACGCGGATGCTCGCGGTGAGCACGGGGGTCGATCCGGCGTTCACCATTACCGCGGACATGCAGCTGCCTGACGCGGCGTACCGCGAGTGGCCGAAGGTCGAACACTTCTATGCGTCGCTGGTCCGTGCGATTCAGCAGCGACCCGGGGTCGTAGCAGCCGGTACGACCACGTTCCTGCCGTTGCAGACGGGCTGGCGCCTCCCGTATCTCGCGGTCGGCGCCGGCCCCGTCCCCGCTGGGGAGGAGCCCATGGCTCAGTTCCACTCGGCTGATGCGGGCTACTTCGCGGCCGTCCGCGCCCCAATCGTCCGCGGCCGCGCGTTCAACGCGCATGACGACGCCGAGTCGACCCCCGTGGTGATCGTGAACGAAACGCTCGCGAAACGACTGTGGCCTAACGAGGACCCGATCGGCAAGCGCATCACTACGACGATTCGGAACATCGGCCCGCTCGCCAGCCGGAACGTAGCCGGTGACGAGCACCAGGTTGTGGGTGTGGTGCGCGACATTCGCAACACGGCGCTCCGCGATGAAAACGAGCCGGCGATGTACTTCGCGACGGGACAGTTCCCGGCGCGAAAGACCTATCTCGTCGTGCGCGGCCGCGGCGACTCGGCGCAGCTCACGGCGATCATCCGTGAGGAGGTTCGCCATCTCGACCCGACACTGCCGCTCGGCGACGTCACGCCGATGAGCCGAGTGCTCGAGGCGGTCGTCGATCCGCCGCGGTTCGTGATGATGCTCATGAGCGCGTTCGCCCTGCTCGCGCTCATCCTGGCGGCGGTGGGGATCTACGGAATGTTGAGCTACGCGGTAAACCACCGGCGGCGTGAGTTCGGGATCCGTCTCGCGCTCGGTGCGCGTCCCTCGGGCGTCGTGCGACTGATCCTGCGCGAAGGGCTGACCCTCGTGGTGGCCGGGTGTGCAGCCGGCGTGGCGGGGATGTTCCTCGCGGGTCGCTCGCTGTCGGGCTTCCTGTTCGAGGTGAAGCCGTGGGACGCGGCGACGCTCGGGGTGGTGCTGGCTGTGGTTATTGCCGTAGCCGCGTTGGCATGCCTTATCCCGGGCAGGCGTGCCGCGGCGGAGGATCCGGCGGGGGCGCTGAGGGCAGACTAAATGGGACTCTGACCCCATTTAGCCTCAAACCGCGTCACCCGAGTCGATGTCCAAGCATCAACATCGACTCCACCCGTAAGGAAGGATGCGGTTCGTGCCTGCTTCCACGTTCGTCACCGAAACGCTCGCCGCCGTCCGTTCGCTTCGGCGAGCCCCGCTGGTTTCCGGATCCGCCATCCTTTGTATCGCCCTCGGCATCGGCTCGACGGCAGCCATCTCGAGTGCGATCAGCCGCGCGCTGCTGCAGCCGCTGCCGTTCCGCGAGCCGGAACGCCTCGTCACGGTCTATCGGACGACGCCGCACTTCGACACCGGACCGTTCTCGCCGGCGAACTACTCGGACCTCGCTCGTGAGACGCATCAACTCGAAGGGCTCGCCGCGATCACGCCGACCACCGCCCTGCTACAGCTGACCGACGAGGCGGCGCAGGTCAGCGTGAAGCGGGTGACCGGGAACCTGTTCCCGCTGCTCGGCGTTCGGGCGCTTCGCGGGCGAATGCTCACTGACGACGACGACCGGGCCGACGCGCCGCAGGTCGTCGTAATCGGCGAGGAGCTGTGGCGTGAGCGGTTCGGTGGCGACGCGAGTCTCATTGGAAAAACCATTCGCCTCGACGGCAAGGAATCCACGGTCGTGGGGATCGCACCCCGGGGGTTGGGAATCCCCCATGGCTCGCAGGTATTTCGCTCGCAGGTGTGGACGCCGATGCGATTCAGTCCGGACGAGCTGTCGCAGCGCCGGAGCAACTATCTGAACGTGTTGGGCAAGGTCGCTCCCGGCGCGACTGCCCAGTCGGCGCACGCGGAGCTCGTACGCCTCTTCGACAACGTGGTGGCGGCCAACCCGGTGCTGCGCGGCGAGCAGCTGCGGGCGCTCCCACTCGTGGGCGAAGGGGAGCGCAGTGTTCGGAAGCCACTCCTCCTCATGTTCGGCGCCGTGGGCATGGTGCTGTTCATCGCCGCCACGAACGTGGCGAGCCTTCTGCTAGCGCGCGCCGTGCAGCGGCGCCGTGAGCTGGCGATCCGGTCCGCGTTAGGCGGCACGCGCGGCCAGCTGATGCGGCCCGTACTGAGCGAGAGCCTCGTCATGACCGCGATCGGGCTCATCGCGGGACTGGCGCTCGCGTGGGTCGGCGTCCGGACGATCGGGTCGGTTGCCGCAGTGCGTCTCCCTCAGCTTGCCGGACTTTCTGTCGATTACCGCGTGATCGCCTTCGCTATCGCACTCGCGGTCGTCGTCGCGGTCTGCTGTGGCGGGTTGCCAGCGTGGCGCAGTTCGGCGGTCGATCCACAGGATTCCCTGCGCGACGGACGCGGGGGTGGAACGAGCCGGGCGCATCACCGCGTGCTTCGGTCGCTGGTCGTCGCCGAGGTGTCGCTGTCGCTCGTGCTGCTCCTTGGCGCCGGTCTCGTGATCAAGGGGTTCGCGGCGCTCATCGACAGGGACCCTGGCTTCGACCCCCAACCAATCCTCACGCTCCAAACGACCGTCTCCCCACAGCGCTATCCTGACGGAAATACCATACAGCGTTTTCTGGAGCCGGCGCTGGAGAAGATTCGTGCGATTCCCGGAGTCGACGCGGCGGGCTCCATCTCGCAGATCCCGTACGACAACTGGGGTTGGAACTTCAACATCCGCTACGAGGGTCAGCCCGGCGACGACCCGACGCGTCTCCCGATGGCCGAAAACCGCGTCGCGACACCGGAGTTCTTCCAGGTCACGAAGCAGAAGCTGGTCGCGGGCCGGCTCATCGGGCCGCAGGATGACGGTCGTCGGGAATCACCGACGGTCGTCGTGGTGAACCAGGCGCTGGTCCGTCGCGACTTCCCCGGAAAGGATCCGATCGGTCAACGCTTCTACTACACGAGCGACACAAGCTTCGCTACGATCGTCGGGGTCGTGACCGACATCCGCAACTTCGGTCCGGTCGAAGAGGCTCATCCCGAGGTCTACAGCCCGTTTCGTCAGACGGGCCAAGGGTCATCCAACTTCCCGATCCTGGTTCGCGTCCGGCGCGGAAATCCGGCCGACCTCGTGGGTCAGGTCCGTGCCGCGATCCGGTCCGTGGACCAGCAGGCCGCGATCACCGATGTCAAAACAATGCCCGAGGTCATGGCGCTCAGCACGGGACGCGCGCGATTCTACCTCACCCTCCTGTCGGTATTCGCGGCAGTCGCTTTGGTGCTCGCCGTCTCCGGGATCTACGGGGTGCTGAGCTACGCGGTCGCTCAGCGGACGCGCGAGTTCGGCATTCGCAGCGCCCTCGGGAGCACGGCCGGTACGACGCTGCGGCTCGTCACCACCGAGGGACTTCGGCTAATCGGTCTTGGCGTCGCGATCGGTCTCATGGGGAGCTTCGCGGTCACTCGACTACTCTCGGCAATGTTGTATGGCGTAAGCCCGCTCGACCGGACTACATGGGCGATCACAACGGTTGTGCTGGTAGCGATCGGCCTGCTCGCGGCGCTGATCCCGGCTTTCCGGGCAGCTCAGGCGGACCCGCTGCTCGCGATTCGGTCTGATTGATCCTGGGTTCAGGAGCTCGCAGTCATACTTGGGGCCTCTGTACGACTCACACCCCGAGTCTGACCACCAAACGGCAGAGTAAGCCAAAAGACCGGGATGTTGCCTGGATCACAGAGCGCGGCCCACCCGCATTGCATCCTGGTCAGAACGCATCAGAGTTCTGCCATTGACCCAGCTCAATACTGAACGGATAGCCCGCGAAGCCGGCGCCGACGAATCGTTGGTGGCTGACGTGATCGCTCGACTCAGCCCCGTCCGTGGCGATCTCACGGATTCGGGATTTTTCACGCTCGTTCGCGACGTGGTCCGCACGAAGGTCAGATTCGCAAAACGCGACGCTGACGAGGATCCGTCCGCGGTGCGGGTTCGACCACAGGACGACTGAGTAACGGTCCGGACTCAGGCGCGAAAACACTCGTGATTGCGGACCAGTCCTTGCTCTTCCGCTGAGCAATTCCCACCCGTGGACCTATGGACCAGCCCAATCGCCGAGGGTTTGTGGCCACGCACACCGAGCCGAGTGGGAGGCGGTGGACAGCGGAGGAGGTCGCCCGGCTCGAGACTGTGGTGCCGTCATTCGACGGACCGTCGCCGCGTCTGGTGCTTCGCTTTACCAGCGAGGACTCACTCCGAGAGCAGCGGTTCACCCGCTGCGGTCCGCTCAACTGGACGATCCCGGAGATCGTAGAGGCGCTGTTCCTGAGTGCCCGACCGATCCGTGCCGTGCGCGAGCCTACGCCGCCCGGATCGCCCACGCGCCGTGCGATGCGGCGGAACTGGAAGCGCGGATCGCGCTAGGGTTTTGAGGCGGGCGTCGGCGCTACGACGACACCCGCGAGCCGTCGTTGAAGCTCCGCGACGTCGACGCCGGGATCTTTCCCGTCCGATGCTTTCCCCTTGAATGGGGACTGGGAACTGAGGGACCAGTCGGCGTTGAACTTCACATCGGCTTGCGTGGCGACGAAGCTGTTCCCGGCTGGGTATGCTGCCGCCCCGGGGTGCGAGTCCCAGCATCCGTTGCCGACGAAGGACCATTGCTTCGCGTACTTCGCGAGCGCGTCGCTTCCGCTTTTCCCCTCGCCGAAAACGCAGCCGTAGTCGAGTCCGGGCCCGAGCAGGTTGTCCACGAAGTCCACACGCGAGGCCGGCGGCCCTGAGCCCTTCTGCACGTAGGTGACCGAGCCCTTTCTCGGCGTGGTAAGCCGAATGAACGTGTTGTGTCTGAGCTCCACGCCTTGCAGGTCGGCCGTGAGCAGCAGCACGCGGTTGATCGAATCGATACCGATCTCCGTGCACAGGTTCTGCTCGATCTGAACTTTCGCCATCGGTGACGCAACGCCGTTGTAGCCGCGCGCGCTCATCGTGATGCACTGGCCCGCCTGGGTAACCCGATTCCACCTGACCGTGATGTCCGTGGCCTGGACAGCGCTGTTCTTCTCGTCGGTCAGCGACTGGAGGTTGATGGCCATGGCGCTTTGCGCCTCGAACCAGCTGTGCTCGATCACGTTGCCCTCGAGCAGTACTCGTCGCGCGTCTTTCACCTCGAAAAGATTCTTGGCGACGTAGCCTTTGTAGGCGGTGTCTTTCACGAAGTGATTGCCGCGAACCTCGACATCGGACGGCGCCACGTCGGGCATCCCGCGCGCGGCGCCGCCCAGGAGCACGCCGATCGATGCGCAATCGAAGTGGTTGTTGACGAGCTTCATCGGTCCCGCGCCTGTCCACGCGACGACGCAATGCGACTCGATGCCTTTCCAGCGAACCTGATCGATCCACGAATCGATCAGCGCAAGCGAGCGACCATTGAAGACGGCGCCGTTCTTCGTGCTCGTTGTCGGCGAGCCATGAATCCAGACACGATCGAGCGTGATCTCCGAGGGCTGCGACTCGAGCGTGTTGTCGCCGTCCCCGAGCCTCACGAGCCCTTCGTTGTGATTAGCCGTCGCGCTCTGCGCGGTCGCCGTGATCTCGAGTCGTGACAGTCTGAGTCGGCATGCGCCGCTCCTGGCGAGTATCACCGGCTCGATCGTCGGCGAGATGAGACGCGGGTATCGGCTCGCCGCCGCGGTCGTCGGCGTGACGCGCACCCCTTCCGCCGGACCGTCCGGCCCCGTAACGGTGACATACCCCGGCAGACAGCGGGTCCATCTGAAATTGCCGACGTACGACGCACCTGCCGCGAGTACGAGCTCGTCGCCTGACCGAGCGGCGTTCAACGCCGCCTGCAAGTTCGATCCGGCCCGCACCGGGACTTTCCGGGAAGCTGTCGGATACTTCGTCTCGAGATAGACGCGCGGCAACTCAGGCTTCGCGCCCTGCGCGGCGACGGCGTGGGCGCTCCCGGAGATCGCCGCGGTGATACCGAAGAGAAATCGCATAGTGGTATGCCTTGGAACTTAGGCGATCGACAGCCGCTGGCGTTTCGACCAGGGTGCAATAGCGTAAGGACACC
>JAJKIV010000383.1 GCA_021154285.1 Gemmatimonas sp.
CCACGGAGGTTGCTCGAGCGGCGCAGGTAACTCTCGATGAGCGGGCGCCATTCGGCGCGCCGATCCTTTGAGACCCTCGCGTAGCCGTACCCCGGAAGGTCGACGAGCACGAACCGGCGATTCACCTCGAAGAAGTTGATCTCGCGCGTACGTCCCGGCGTACGGCTCACGCGCGCGAACGCCTTGCGGCGCACGAGTCGGTTGAGGAGCGATGACTTGCCGACGTTGGAGCGCCCGGCAAAGGCGATCTCGGGGAGCGTGCTCTCGGGACGCCAGCCGTCGACTGTCGCCATCGGCCCGAGAAAGCGAAGGTCTCGAATGACGAGCGGGTCGGTCCCCGTATCGGACGCCATCAGTGTGTGGTCGGTGCTGACACGCCGACGTTCGGAGCCGTTATCGGCATCTCCGGCGCGGTCGCCACCACGCCGGGGATCACCAGCGCCATGACCTCGTCCATCGTGCGGACCGGGTGGAACTGCACCGCGGCCCGGACCTCTTCCGGGAGCTCCTCGAGCTCGCGCGCATTCCCGAACGGGATGATGACGTGCGCGATGCCGTTGCGGTGCGCGGCGACCGACTTCTCCTTGAGGCCCCCAATGGGCAGCACTCGACCACGCAGCGTGATTTCCCCCGTCATGGCCGTGTTCCCACGCACGGGTAGGCCTGTGAGGGCGCTGATTACCGCGGTCGCTATCGCGATGCCCGCCGACGGGCCATCCTTCGGCGTCGCGCCGTCCGGAATGTGAACGTGAAGGTCGCGACTCCGGTGAAAGTCGCGATCGATGCCGAGGGCGGCCGCACGCGACCGCGCATAGCTGAGCGCGGCGCTCGCCGATTCCTTCATGACGTCGCCTAACGTGCCGGTGAGCTGGACCTTGCCGCGGCCGCGCACCACCGCAACCTCGATTTCAAGCGTCTCGCCGCCGACCGACGTGTACGCGAGCCCCGTGGCCACACCTACCTTGTCCTCGAGCGACATGTCTGCCGGGTCGTACGGCGCGACGCCCAGCAATGCGCGGAGGTTTTCCGAGGTGACGGTCGTGCCCTCGGCAGGAGTCGCGGCTGGCTGTGGCGCGCTCGGCTGCTGGGCTTTCTTCGCACGCGACCGCTTTGCCGGCGCCGGCGTCGCCTCCGTACTCGAACGCTCGTTAGGGTCCGAGGCACTCGCGGCGGTAACGGGCTCCGCGCGTCTCCGGGCGAGCTTGCGGCCGATGCGCGCAATGCGGCGCTCGAGATCCCGCACGCCCGCCTCGCGCGTGTAGCGATGGATGATGTCCGACACCGCAGGCTGTTCGAACGTCACCGACGCGGGGTCCAGCCCGTTCTGGCGCAGCTGCTTCGGGATGAGGAACTGTCGCGCGATCGCCTGCTTCTCGAGATCCAGGTAGCCGGGAAGCCGGATGATCTCCATCCGGTCGCGCAGCGGCTCCGGGATGGTCGACAGCGAGTTCGCGGTCGTAATGAACAGCACGTGCGACAGGTCGTAGTCGACCTCGAGGTAGTGGTCGCTGAACGTGCGGTTCTGTTCCGGGTCCAGCACCTCGAGGAGCGCAGACGCTGGATCGCCGCGGTAGTCCTGCCCCAGCTTGTCGATCTCGTCGAGCAGCAGCACCGGGTTCACCACCTCGGCGCGACGCATGGCCTGGATGACCCGGCCGGGCATCGAGCCGATGTACGTGCGCCGGTGGCCGCGGATCTCCGCCTCGTCGCGCACGCCGCCTAACGACATGCGCGCGAACCGGCGCCCGAGGGCACGTGCCACCGAGCGCCCGAGCGATGTCTTCCCGACGCCCGGCGGCCCGACGAGGCAGAGAATCGGCCCCTCGAGCTTACCGACCAGCGACAGCACCGCGATGTAGTCGAGAATGCGCTCCTTCACCTCCACCAGGCCGTAGTGGTCCTCGTCGAGGATCACGCGAGCCCTCGCCACGTCGAGCGCATCGTCGGTCCGCTCGGTCCACGGTAGCGCGAGCACCCAGTCGACGAAGTTTCGCGCGACGGTTGCTTCCGGCGACAGGGGTGACATGCGGCGCAGCTTCCGGAGCTCGCGGTGCGCCCGCGCCTTCACGATGTCCGGGAGTCCTTTCTTTTCGATGGCGGCTTCGAGGTCGCCAAAGTCGTCGTCCTCCTGCCCGAGCTCGCGATGAATCGCCTTGAGCTGTTCCTGCAGGTAGAACTCGCGCTGGTTCTGGAAGAGTGAGCCGCGGACGTCGTCCTCGATCTTCCGCTCGAGCCGGAGAATTTCGATCTCGGCGGCGAGGAGCTGCGCCAGCTGCGAGAGCAGGGCAGGGAGATTGGGTGCCTCGAGGAGCGTCTGCCTAACGTCGTGGCGAACGGCGAGGTGTGCCGACACGGCACACGCCTGCCGCTCCTCGGACGCGGTCGCCTGCACGAGCGTGACGACCTCCGGCGGGATGCGCCGGTGGAGCGACACGTACTCCTCGAACAGGGACAGCACCCGCCGGCCGAGCGCCGACTGATCCGCCGGTTCCTTTTCGTCGACGAACGGCTCGGGCGCTATGGTCGCGCGCAGCGTGCCGGCGGACGTCGCGTAGCGCGTCACACGGGCGCGCGCGATGCCCTCGACGAGAATCTTGGTCGTGCCGTTCGGCAGCCGAACCACCTGCATCAGCCGGGCGACGACGCCAATCCGGAAAAGGTCGGCGGCGGCCGGGTCCTGCTGATCGGCGTTTCGCTGGGCGACGAGAAGGACGACGTTGCCGTCGTTGGCTGCCGCGTCGACGGCCGCGAGCGACTGCGACCGCCCGATGATGAGCGGCATGACGACATACGGAAACAGTACGACATCCCGGAGCGGCAGAACGGGCAGGCGTTCCGGCACCTGGAAGCGCTCGGCGTCGCGGGTAAGGATCAGAGACATGCCCGGAAATCTACGACACGAAAGGAGCGCATGGACCGACAGAAGCCGAACTGGTAACTGGTTACTGGAACTGGCTACAGGTAATCAAAACCCCCGGGAGGCTCATCGCTTCGCGAGGCTTCCCGGGGGCAAATAACCCGTCACCAATACCAATAACCAATTACAGGTTCGGCGTCACGCTTCCTTCTTCTGCCTCTTCGGCGAAATCTCGAGGAGGGGGGGCGTGCCCTGGGTGACGCACGGCTCGGTGACCTTCACCTCGACGACGTCCTCCCGGCTGGGCAGCTCGAACATCACATCCATGAGGATCTCCTCGAGGATGGCCCGCAGGCCGCGCGCGCCCGTGCCGCGCTTGAGGGCCTTCTGTGCGACCGCTCGTAACGCGCTCTCCTCGAACCCGATCTTCACTTCCTCGAGCTCGAACAGCTTCGTGTACTGCTTAGTGAGCGCGTTCTTCGGCTCCTTCAGGATCTTCACCAGCGCGTCCTCATCGAGCGCCTCGAGCGGCACACAGACCGGCAGTCGGCCGACGAGCTCCGGAATCAGGCCGTAGCGGAGCAGGTCGTCCGGCTCAACCTCGGCGAAGGGGTTCTTCGCGATCTGCTTGGCTTTCCCGCTCTTCACCTCTTCCTGGGTGAAGCCGATCTGTTTTCTGCCAACGCGCGACTCGATGATCTTCTCGAGTCCGTCGAACGCTCCGCCGCAGATGAACAGGATGTCCTTCGTGTTGATCTGGATGTATTCCTGCTGCGGATGCTTGCGGCCGCCCTGTGGCGGCACCGAGGCGACCGTGCCCTCGAGGATCTTGAGGAGCGCCTGTTGCACGCCTTCGCCGGAGACGTCCCGCGTTATGCTCGGGTTCTCCGACTTGCGAGCGATCTTGTCGATCTCGTCGATGTATACGATTCCACGCTCGCACTCGGCGACGTTGAAATCGCCCGCCTGCAGTAGCCTGACGAGGATGTTCTCGACATCTTCGCCCACGTAGCCCGCTTCGGTCAGCGTCGTGGCGTCCGCGATCGTGAACGGGACATCGAGGATGCGAGCGAGCGTCTGCGCGAGCAGCGTCTTGCCGACGCCCGTGGGTCCGATGAGCAGGATGTTCGACTTGTCGAGCTCGACATCGTCATCACGAGCCGAGGCGGAGTTGATGCGCTTGTAGTGATTGTAGACGGCAACAGCCAGCGCCTTCTTCGCGTGCTCCTGCCCGATCACGTACTGGTCGAGGACGTCCTTGATCTCGTGTGGCGACGGGACCTGGGTAATTGCCTCGGCTACCTCGCGCTCTTCGTCCTCGGCAAGGATCTCGTTGCAGAGGGCGATGCACTCGTTGCAAATGTAGACCGAGGGACCGGAAATGAACTTCCGGACCGAGTCTTTCGATTTGCCGCAGAACGAGCAGCGGAGGTGTTTATCGTGGGACATGGCGGTCCGTGATGCGGGATACCCACGCCGGTCCGGCGGGGTGGCTGGGGATAGCTAATAGACGGCCCCTTACGGGGTCAAGCAAAAATGACGGGCGTCGCTTGTGAATTCGTTCACGAGATGGCGCCCCCTTCACATCACAAAGAAGTCATCGACGGCTGCTTCGAGGGCTCAACGAGCTCGCCACGCTGAGCAATCACGTGGTCCACGATGCCATAGGACTTCGCTTCCTCGGCCGACATGAAGCGGTCACGGTCGATGTCGCGCTCGATCTGCTCCACCGGCCGACCAGTGTGCTTGGCCATGAGGTCATTCATCTTGCCGCGAAGGTAGATGATCTCCCTCGCCTGAATCTCGATATCTGCCGCCGTGCCCTGGGCTCCGCCCGACGGCTGGTGAATCATGATGCGCGAGTGCGGCAGGGCCGAGCGCTTGCCGTTTCGTCCCGCCGCGAGCAGGAACGCGCCCATGCTCGCCGCCAGACCCATGCAAATTGTGTTCACCGGCGACTTCATCCACTGCATCGTGTCGTAGATCGCGAGACCCGCCGATACGCTGCCGCCCGGCGAATTGATGTACAGATGGATGTCGCGGTCTGCATTGTCTGCCTCGAGGAACAGCAGCTGCGCGATCACGATGTTCGCGACGTCATCGTTGATCGGCGTTCCGAGGAAGATGATGCGGTCCATGAGGAGCCGCGAGAAAATGTCGTACGTGCGCTCGCCTCGACTCGAACGCTCGATGACGTACGGAGGATAGATCGTCGGCATAAGGCTTCTCTGACGGTGGAAGGATCTACTCGAAAACTAGCCGTTCGTCTCGACCGTGTTTCGCTCGAGGAGCCACTTGAACACCTTGTCCTCGGTGATCGAGCGCTCGAGCTCCTTGAGTCGTCCCGCTTTCTGCAGCGACGCGTACAGTTGGCCCGGATCGGCTCCGCGCTTCGCGGCCGTCTCGGCAATGCGGTCGTCCAGATCCGCCTCGGTTGCCGTTAGGCTTTCCCGCTCGGCGACCGTATCGATGACCAGATCGCGTCGGACCTGTCGCTCGGCCATGGGACGGAATTCCCCTGCGAAACGCTCCTTCTCCCCCTCGGGGATCTGGTAGGCGTTCGCGTACGCGTCCACGAGCTGCGCGACCCAGCTTGGCGGAATGTCGAACTGGTTGGCGCCGATGATGTCATCGAGCAGTCGCTGGCGGACCTCGGA
>JAJKIV010000384.1 GCA_021154285.1 Gemmatimonas sp.
CACCGACGTCGCCTGCCGGAGCTGGCTGCGCTGCACCACGATCTGGTTCACGCCCTGGTAGAATCGTTGCTGCCGCTGGATCACTCGCATGATCACGCCCCCGACAATACCGGTCAGGACCATCGCGACCATGATTTCGACGAGTGACAAGCCGCGTCGAACGCGTGTCAATCGGGGCATTGGATTACCGTCAGATAGTTGACCGTCTTGGCACCACTCTTGGTCTTGTACTGCACCGACTCGGTCACCCATTTCGTCTTCGTGCTGTCAGCGACCGTCCACGTGATGGTGACGCCCCGCTTCGTCTGCGTCCCGCCAACGATCGACGAGCATCGGCGAGCGGAGAGCGAATCGGCGATCTTGGTCGCGAATGTCGCGGCAATGGTCTGCACGCGGCCGTTGCCCATCTGCATCGCGACATAGCGCGCGGTGCCCGCAAGTCCCATGACGCCAATCGCCATCACGATGATCGCGATGATCATCTCGATCACCGTGAACCCGCGGCGGGGGCGCGTCAGGCGCCGGCGTCGTCGCAATCTCGACCTCATTGCTGCACCATCCCGGTTCTCGTGAGCACCACGGAGTCAGTGGGAACGCCGGACCGTGTGAGCGTGATGACCGTGGAATTGTCGAAGCCCAACGCAAACCCTCGAGCGCTGAAATTCACGACGAGCGAGTCGGTGAAGCCGGTCGCCTTGACGTTGTAGAGCGTGTCGAGCGGTATCGCCGGAGTGAGCTTCACGGTATCCTTCGGCGGCGTAATAACGACAACGGTCACGCGGTTGCTCTTGATCATGAACCGCACCTGCTGGCCTTTCTGAATCGCCGCCGCACGAGCGGTCGCGGCCGCGGCCGCGATGCGCATCTTCGCTGACTGCATATGGCGCCTGCCGTTCGCGATCGCGAATCGCGGGATCGCTGCGAGCGAGAGCAACGAGATCAACACGATCACGATGAGGATCTCGGGCAGCGTGAACCCGCGACGAGCGCGCCTCGGCGTTAGGCGTTGGGAAGCAACACGCATGTGAAACGGTGAGCGCATGGCGTACCGGTGTCGGGCATGGGGATCGAACTACACAGGCGAAGGCGCGTGCGATGGAGACCTGGGGTCCGACCGCGCATACGCCTCCTCCGCACTACGGAAAAGACGACCCACGATCGATCCATGGAACACCAATCGGTCGATCATTGGCAGTGCAACTCGATACCATCGCGGGGACCGCACCGCCGTGCCGTTTACACTCGCCGCGATGTGCGCGACCGCACAGCACTCGTGCGCGGCGCGTCACCTGCTTCCAATATCGCGGTCGCGAGCGGACGAAGAGCCCGAAAACCAATCGGCCCGGCGGACAAAATGTCCGCCGGGCCGTTCTTCCCCGTGGCGCCTAACGACTTGTGCGTGAGTTAGCTCGCGGCGCCGCTCACCGCGGCGGTCCGCGCACCGCGCTGCTCACGCCCCGTCGCAACGCGGGGGCGCAGCGCCAATCGGTCGCGAATGAGCGCCAGCGCGTCATCGTGCTCCGCGCCCGTGAGCTCGAGACGTGGCGGACGCACGCGCGCAGTACCCCGCCCCACCTCGACCTGCACCAGCTTGATCAGCTGCACGAATTTGGGGAGCGTGTCGAGGCGCAGCAGCGGAAGGAACCAGTCATAGAGCGCCCGCGCCTCCGTCAAGTCACCCGTGCGCGCCAGATCGAACAGCCGGACCGATTCCGCCGGCAGCGCATTCACGAGTCCCGCGATCCACCCCGACGCTCCCATTGCCGCGCTCTCGACGATCATGTCGTCGAGCCCCGCGAACACGTTGAGCCGACGCCCGAGCCGCTCGAGCACCGCGGTCACGCGCCGGACATCGCCGCTCGACTCCTTCACCGCATGCAGATTGTCATAGCCAGCGAGATCCGCGAGCTGCTCCGCCGAGACGTCCGTGCCGTACGCGATCGGGTTGTTGTACAACATGCACGAGAGCGACGTCGCCTCGATCACGGCGCTGAAATGGGCGCGCGTCTCGCGCCAGTCACCGCGATACACATAAGGCGGAAGCACCATCAAGCCATCGCAGCCGACCGTGGCAGCCCGCCTCGCGAGCGCGACACACTCGGATGTGCTGAGCCCCGCGATGCCGGCGACGACCGGCACGCGACCGCCAACGGCGCTCCGGCAGCTCTCGAGGATCGCCACCTTCTCGTCGAACGAGAGCGTCGCAGACTCCCCGAGCGATCCGAGCGCGACGATGCCCGTGCATCCTTCGTCGACGAGCCAGGTCGCGTGCTCGTGAAGGAACCCGTGATCGACCGAGAGATCCGGAGTGAACGGCGTCGTGATGGCCGAGTAGACACCGGCCCAATCTCGCTGTTGCATGGTCACGATCCTGCGGAAGGGTCCGCGGCGGATGATGCGGCGCCGGCAAGCGCCGCGGTGGATAGCGTGGACAGCCGTGCTGGCTCGAGCGGCGAACGCACCGTGCCGGGTTGCCAACCGAAGAGCAGCTCGAGCGCCGGTCCGCAGACGCGGCCCTGGCATGCGCCCATGCCGGCGCGCGCGTACAGCTTTGCCTGACGCGAGTCTGCGAATGACGCAATCGCCGCACGCCCGACGTCCTCGCACCGGCAGATAACGGTGTCGTCACGCGCCAGGGATCGAAGCTCCTGGCGAAGCGCAAAGGCGCGCTCCATGCGCCGCGCGACGACGCGCAGCGCCTGTCGGCGCCTGGCAAGTGATGGATCGATGCGCGCGGCACCCGCCGTTGCGGCACCGGCGATCTCGCCCTCGGCGACCGCGAGCCCCACGCCGCCGATCCCGGTGACTTCGCCCGCGGCGAAGATACCCGGGACGCTCGTCGCCTGGCGCTCGTCGACCGCCACGGCGCCGTCGGCAGTCGTGCAGCCGACGAACCGCGCCATGTCGACGTTAGGCACGAGTCCGTAGCCCGTGCAGAGGAGATCGCATGGCAGCGACCACGCCGTTCGTGCATTGGCGACCGCGACCCCCGCGAGCTGGTCGGTTCCGGACGCGGACGTGACCCACGTACCCATCGCGTACGGCGTGCGGAGAAACGCCAAACGGTAAATCGCCGCCTGGAGCAGCGTCTCGGGATGAGTGAGGAGCGAGAGCGCGAAGTCGCGTACTGCCTGAAACGGCGCCTGCTCCGCCACGACCACGACGCGCGCACCCGCGTCAGTGAGCGACGCGGCGACCGGGAGAATGAGCGGGCCCGTCCCGGCGATCACGACGCGCTTGCCTCGGAACGTAGCACCCTGCTTCAGGAGCGCCTGTGCCCCGCCAATCCCGGTGACGCCGGGCAGCGTCCACCCCGGAAACGGAACGAACCGCTCGCGCGCTCCCGTGGCGATGATCAACGCCGGTGTCCGAATGACATCGACGCCGCCCAAGTGCCGCTCCGCGACGACGGTGATGTCACCGGCCTCGCCGCCGACGATGACATCCACCACGGCAACGCCGCGCCGGACCTCCGCGTTCGTTCGCGACAGGCGGTCGATCCACGTCCGGGCGTCCGCACCGAGGGTGCCAACCGACCGGTGACGCCAGATCTGGCCGCCGACGTTAGGCGCCTCGTCGAGCACCACGACGCGACGCTTTGCCTCCGTCGCTCGCACCGCGGCCGCGATGCCGGCGGGCCCGGCACCCACGACCACGACGTCGGCCGCAACGGTGCTCATGCCGGTGCCTCCTCCGCGCCGTCCGCCGTCGTGACGTGCATCCCCTCGGCAACCGTCACCAGGCACGCGCGCCGGTGCGCCACGCCGTCAATCGTCACTCGGCACTCATAGCAGGTTCCCATGCCGCACAGCGGCGCGCGCGGCTCGCCGCTCACGGACCGGCGAAAGGCGGAAGTACCAAGATCCAGCAGCGCTGCCGCGACGGTCACGCCGGCCGGGACGCGCACCGACCGGCCGTCCGCGGAGATCGTCACCGCAGCCACGGAGGACTGAGGCATCAATGCACCCCCGCCGTCACGGCACGATCCGGCGCGAACGGCGCGGCATCGATCGCCGGCTCGCGGCTCGCGACGAGATCGGCAAGCAGCGTGGCCGTGCCTAACGATGTCGTGATGCCAAGGCCTTCGTGGCCGGCCGCGATCCACAGGCCGGGGACGTCGGGCCAGCGTCCGATCAGCGGCAGCTTGTCCGGCGTCGCGGGACGGAAGCCCGTCCACGTGCGCACCGCGACGAGGTCGGCCAGTGCAGGCATGAACTCGCACGCGCGCGCGATCATGCGTCCCAGCACGCGACGGTTCATGCTGGCATCCCACCCAACCAGCTCGCGCGACGACCCGACCATCACCTGACCCGTGCTGCGTGGCTGCACGTTGAACGCCACCGACTCGCTCGTCATCACGTGCGCGCTGGCGAGGTACCCGAGCTCCGCGACCTGATGGCGGCAGAACCCGGGATACCGCTCGGTGATGACGAGGTGACCCTTCCGCGGAATGACCGGCAGTTGCGGGGTGAGCGACGCGGCGGCCGCGCCCGCGGCGTTCACGATGACGTCCGCGCGAAGCGTGTCGGCGCCGCACCGGACACCGCACGGCACGATCTCCTCGACCGGCATTCGCTGGAGCACCTCGGCCCCCATCGTTCGCGCGAGCGCGAGCAGCGCGATGGTCGCGGCCGGTTGATAGATCACCGCGTCGGACGGCACGAGCAGGCCACCCGGGAGCCCTCGCCGCAGATGCGGCTCTGCCTCGATGAGCGTCGTCTCGTCGAGCACCTCGGTCTCGAGCCCGTGGTCCCGATACAGCTGTTGTTTCGCTGGCAGGGCTTCGAGTTGTGCCTCATCCTCTGCCACCCAGACGGTGCCACACCAGTCCAGCTCGGACGCAGCGCGAACCGCATCGTCCTGAGCACGCCAGAGCGACTGCGAGTATCGCGTGAGTGCGAGCTGCTCGGGCGAATCGTCCATCACGACGACGTGGCCCATCCCGGCAGCCGTGGTACCTAACGCTGCTCCGCCAGCGTCGATGACGAGCACCCGCAGCCCGTCGCGGGCAAGCGCAACCGCGCACGCGGCGCCGACGATGCCGGCGCCGACGATGATCGCGTCGGCCCGCCGAGCGCTCACGCGGGGCCCAGCCCGCCGCGGAAGGGATCGCGCGGATCGAACCGCAGCGTGGCTTCGGCGGTCACGAACGCGGTGCCGCGCACGTGCGGAATGAGCGTGCCGTTCGGGCCGGCGGTGAGCCAGCCCGTGAAGAGGCTCCCGGCCACGCTCTCCTGGCGCCACGGGTCGCCTAACGCCAGCTGACCGCGGCGATACCG
>JAJKIV010000385.1 GCA_021154285.1 Gemmatimonas sp.
CGGTCTGCCCGTCGATCGCGTGATCGCCGTCGTTGGTGATCGACCGATCCTTCTCAGCGAGCTCACCGAAGAGTTGAGCGAGCGCCGGGCACGTGGTCTGAAGGTTCCGACCGACTCCGCGCAATGGATGGAGACAGCGCGCGGCGTGCTTCAGGAAATGATCGACGAAGAGGCGATCGTGCAGCACGCCCTGCGAGATACGTCCGTGCACGTGTCCGACCTCGACGTGCAGAACTCCGCGGAGGAGCAGACGAAGCGAGTCCGGGGTCAGTTCAAGACCGACGCCGAATTCGCGCAGGCGCTCAAGAGTGGAGGTTTCGGAACGCCCGAGGAATACAAGCGCTGGATGAACGAGCGCTCGAGGCGGAACGCGCTCCAGGAGAAGCTCTTCGCGAAGATGCGGCAGGCCGGAAAGATCGTCCCCGTTCCGGTGAGCGAGCAGGATGTCAACGAGGCGTTTGAGAAATCGAAAACCAATCTGCCAAAGCGTCCCGCAACGGTTTCGTTTCGTCAGATCGTAATTCCCGCCGTGGCTTCGCCAAAGGCGAAGGAGGTGGCGCGGGCGAAGGCGGAGTCATTGCTGGCCGAGATTCGAAAGGGTGGCGACTTCGATCAGATTGCGAAGCGCGAGTCGATGGATCCCGGCTCGAAGGAGCTGGGCGGCGACCTGGGGTGGAACCGACGCGGCAACATGGTCCCCGAGTTCGACCGATGGATGTTCGCGCTCGCGCCGGGCCAGATGAGCCCTGTGATCGAGACGCCGTTCGGTTACCACATCATTCGCGTCGACCGGGTCCAGCCGGGCGAAGTGAAAGCTCGCCACATCCTCATCAAACCGCACATCGACTCTGCCGACGTGGCGGCGGCGAAGCTGCGTGCCGACACGGTGAAGATGCTGTGGGAGGGCGGCGCGAACTTCGATTCGCTCGCCGCCAAGTATCACGATCGCGACGAAGAGAAGGGAAGCCTGCAGCCGTTCGAGCGCACACAGCTACCTGACTCGTACCGCAAGGCGTTCGAAGGAAAGGGCACGGGGGCGTTCATCGATCCGTTCCCGATCGACGATCCCGCGCGCGGGGCGAAAAAGTACGTCGTCTCGCAGATCGTCAAAGCGGATGACGGAGGCGACTATACGCTCTCCGATTTCAAGAACCAGATTCGCGACCAGCTCGCGCAGGAACGCGGCATGCGCCGTGTGATCGATCAGATGCGCAAGGACCTGTACGTTTCGGTCCGCATCTAGCGGCCGCGAGCGGGCCGCCGCGGTGCGGTCGGATTCCGTCCGCCTCGCCGTCACGTTAGGCGACCCGCGCGGCATCGGCCCCGAGATCGTTGCCGCGGTCCGGGCGGACCCCGCGATCGCTGCGGTCGCCGACCTCGTCGTGGTCGGACCGGAGGGAACGGTCGCCGAGGTCGACGAGTCGATCGGACTATGGCAGCCGTTAGGCAGCGAGGTGGATCGCGCAGTGGTGGCGGGGCGCCTCGCGGGTCGTGCGATCGAGCGTGCGGTCCAGCTGGCACAGTCGGGAACAGTCGATGGAATCGTCACCGCACCGATCGACAAGGCGGCGCTGTTAGCCGGCGGCTACGACTACCCCGGCCACACCGAGATGCTCGCCACTCTCACCGGCGCACAGGTCGCCATGATGCTGGCCTCCTCCGCCGCGGGTGAGGGCCTGGCGCATCCGCTGCGGGTGATCCTCGCGACAACGCACATCCCGCTCCGTTCCGTGCCCGACGCCGTGACGGGTGAGGCGATCGAAGGTGCGGCTCGAGTCACGCGCCGAGGGTTGGTCGAATGGTTCGGTGTCGCCGCCCCACGGATAGCGCTCTGCGCGCTGAACCCACACGCCGGGGACGGCGGACGCTTTGGAACGGAGGACGACACGGTGCTGCGCCCCGCGGCGCACCGTGCGGGACTCGCCGGCCCCTATCCCGCTGACACGGTGTTCGTTCGCGCCCTCCGCGGGGAATTCGATGCCGTGATCGCGCCGTATCACGACGTCGGCATGACGGCAATCAAAGTTGCGGCGTTCGGCCGTGCCGTGAACGTGACGCTCGGCTTGCCGTTTCCACGGACGTCGCCCGATCACGGCACGGCCATCGACATCGCGGGCCGCGGCGTTGCGGACGCCTCGAGCATGAAAGAGTCGGTCCGCGTATGCGCGATGATCGCGCGGCGGTTGGCTACCGGCGCTCGAACGCCACCGACTCGATCCGCCGGCCGTTCATCGCCCGCACGGTAAACACCGAGCCGCCGGCGGCGACGCGGTCGCCGACCACGGGCAGCCGGCCTAACGAGCCGAACACGAAGCCGCCGATCGTCGTGTAGTCGTCCTCGCTCACGGTGAGGCCGTAGCGCTCGTTGAGCTCTGCGATGGGCAGCGATCCCGGAACGACGATCTCGCCGGCCGTTGTCGTCGGCTCGGGCGGTGATGGGTCATCGTGCTCGTCGAGGATCTCACCGACGATCTCCTCGAGCAGGTCCTCCATGGTCACGATCCCCGCGGTACCACCGTACTCGTCCAGCACGATGGCCATGTGCTCCTTGAGCCGCTTGAAGTCCGCCAGTACCTCCTCGACCTCGCGCGACCCTGGGACTACGTGCACGTCACGCATGATGGACTGCACCGTGAACCCTGGCCGTGGCTGCCGCGCCACGCGCAACAAATCCTTCGCCAGCACGAGGCCGACGATGTTGTCGATAGACTCGGCGTAGGCCGGGTATCGGGAGAACGCATTCTCCTCGACGATCGCCAGCGCTTCGTCGAGCGTCGCGTCGATGGGCATGGCCACAACGTTCGTGCGCGGTGTCATGACCTCTCGTGCGTTCTTCTCGGAAAACTCGAACACGCCCTCGATCAGATCGGCGTCCTGCGCCGGGATAGCGCCGACTTCCTGACTCTGCTCCACGATGAGTCGCAATTCGTCCGGTGAGTGGACGGGCTCGTCGAGCATGTCGCCGCGCTGCCCAAACAGCTTGAGCACACCCTGCGACGAACGATTGAGGACAGCGATGAACGGTGTCGCCAGCCACGCGAACACCATCAACGGCGGTGCGAGCCAGCGCGCGAATTGTTCGGGGTGGTTCAATGCGACGGCACGTGGCGCGAGCTCGCCGAAAACGACGTGGAGGTAGGTGACGCTCGCCAGCGCGACTATGGCGCCGAAGCTCACGCGCAGCGATTGTTCGATGGCGATCGGCAGCGTCTCGAACCAGCTTGCCAGAACCTCACCGAGCGTGCTTTCAGCGACCCACCCCAGCGCGAGACTCGCGAGCGTGATCCCGAGTTGGCTCGCCGACAAGAGGCGCGGGAGATTCTCGGTGGCGCGCAGCGCGAGCCGCGCCTTCGCGTCGCCGCCGCGGGCCATCGTGTCGAGCCGGGTGCGTCGCGACCGAACGAGCGCAAACTCGGCGGCCACGAAGAACCCGTTGAATATGAGGAGTACGACGATGGCGAGGAGCCGACCGATCACCGGGGCAAGATACCGCGCGCTTCGATCCAACCGCCAGCGCTCCAAGCCGCGATGAGTCATTCGCACGTTCACGGACCCGGCGAGCATCATCACCATCACGGACATTCGCATCACGGGCATAGCCACGCGCACGTAGGCGATCCGTCACGCGCTCACGACCACTCGACGCCCATACGGCGCCTTCGTGGAGCGCTCGCGGTGACAGCGGTGTTCCTCGTCATCGAAGTCGTTGGTGGATGGCTTGCCAACTCGCTGGCGCTGCTTGCCGATGCTGGTCACATGCTGACCGACGTCGCCGCGCTTGCCCTCTCGTTGTTCGTCGCGTGGTTCAGTCGGCAGCCGGCGTCACCCCAGCGGACCTACGGTTACCTGCGGTGGGAAGTGCTGGCCGCTTTCCTGAATGGTGCGACGCTGCTGTTGATATCCGCGTGGATCGTCGTCGAAGCAGTCCTCCGCCTCCGCACGCCGGAGCCGGTGCAGGGTGGGTTGATGCTGGTCGTGGCAGTTGCCGGCTTGGTCGTCAACATCATCGCCGCGCGCATGCTCCACGCACCCGGCGAGTCGAGCCTCAACATGCGTGCGGCGTACCTGCATGTGCTGGGTGACCTTCTTGGCTCGGTTGGTACGGTGGCGGCGGCAATGATCGTGAAATGGACGGGGTGGGTCGCGGCCGACCCGGTCGCCTCGGTGATCATGGCCTTGCTCATCCTTCGAGGCGCGTGGCAGATCGTTCGCGAGTCGGTGGATGTGCTGTTGGAGTCGACGCCCTCGCACATCTCACTCGGGTCCGTGCGAACGCAGCTCGAGGCGATCCCGGGTATCGAATCCGTGCACGACCTGCATGTGTGGACCGTCACGTCGGGACTCGTCGCCATGAGCGCGCACGCGATTGTACGGGAATCCGGGCGCCACCAACACGTGCTCGAGCACGTCCATGATGCGATGCGTCTCTTCGGCATAGACCACGTGACGGTGCAACTCGAGCGCAGCGAGATGTACGAGCGGGAGCGTCACCTTCACGACTGATGTAATCCGCGGAAAGCGGAGTGTGACCCTCCGAGTTCACCGCGTGACACTCTAAGCCGTGCGGGTGACCACACTTCCCCGTGACGCGTCCTCATCCGTCAGCATCGAGGACGCGGCGACTAATGGGGACGATCAGCAACAACGACTTCAGGATACCAAAAGACCGCCTGGCCGCCGTGCTGGTGACGGTCGGCGGCGAACGCCTGGCTGGTGAGCTGTTTGTCCAGGCGAGCCCGCGCAATCGGTACGGTCGGGAAGAAGCGGCCGACATCCTGAATTCCGCCGAGCCGTTTTTCCCGATGCTCATGCACGATGGTGCGGTGTTCATCGTGGCGAAGGACCGTGTGCGTGAGCTCGAGAGCCGCGACCCGATGCCTGCTGAGGAGTGGCAGATCGGTGCGCCCGCGACGATCGAAGTCGTGCTCACCGGTGGAGCAGTGCACACCGGGAACGTGTACCTCGAGTCGCTCAGCGGGCGCACACGCGTGCTGGACTATCTCAATCGCGTCGGTGAGCGATTCCTGCTCCTCTATACCGCACGCGGGACCGTATTGCTCAACCGAAGGTTGATCGAGCGCGTTCATCCGCTCGACTGACGGGAGCCTAATGCCACAGCTGGACCGACTGCTCTCCGTCATGGTGAGCAACCGCGCCGAGGCGCTTCGCCTCGTGGAGAACGAGCTCGCGTCGCTCGTGAAGGATGGCGCCACGGTTCCCTTGACCAAACAGGCACTTGGGGCCACGCAACTGCTCGGACTTCTCCGCGAGATCGCTCCGCCCGATGCGCTGCGCCGCCTCGACGAAGGAACGCCCGCGGAATTCGAGTATCGAAGCGGCGACGGCGTCTTCAGCGCGCGCGCGACGAACGAGAGCGGCAAGTGGACGGCGGCGATCACGACGGGTGTGAGTGGTGGAACACCCGTCGCGACGCCAGTGATTCCGCCAGGCTCGGGCCGCCCGACGCCATCGATGGCTGCGTCACGCGTCGTCTCTGCCGCGACCCCAGCCGCGACATCCGCCGTCGCACCCGCTGCTACCCCCGCGGTAAGGGTGGGCGAAGACTCCACCGCGCGTATGGCGATGGACAATCTGCTGCGAGAGCTCGTGGAGCAGGGCGGATCGGATCTGCACCTGCGCTGCGGCGAGCCGCCGATTTTGCGGCGCCACGGTGAGATGGTGCGGCTACCGGACGAGCCTCCGCTCGACGATTCGACGCTCATGCGGATGCTCACCGTGATCATGCCGGAGCGGAATCGGTCCGAGTATTCGGAGACGAACGACACCGACTTCGCGTACGAGATCGCGGGCCTCGCCCGGTTTCGCGCGAACGCGTTTCGCGAGCGGAAAGGGGCCGGAGCCGTATTGCGCGTGATCCCCGCCAAGCTGGTCTCAGCCGAGGATCTTGGGATCACAAGCGAAGTCCAGGCGCTCTGTCAGCTGACCAAGGGACTTGTGCTGGTGACCGGGCCGACCGGGTCGGGTAAGTCGACGACGCTGTGCGCCCTGATCGACTTGGTCAATCGGACGCGCACCGATCACGTCATTACCATCGAGGACCCGATCGAGTTCGTCCATCAGAACAAGAAGTGCGTCATCACACAGCGCCAGGTCGGCGTTCATACGGGATCGTTCAAGCACGCGCTTCGTGCGGCGCTACGTGAAGACCCCGATATCGTGCTGGTGGGCGAGCTGCGGGACCTCGAGACTGCATCGATCGCTATCGAGACCGCCGAAACCGGACACCTCGTGTTCGGCACGCTGCACACGACGACCGCCCCGAGCACCATCGACCGGCTCGTCGATCAATTTCCGGCTGATCGCCAGGAGCAGATCCGTGTGATGCTCTCGGAATCCCTCAAAGGCGTGATCTCGCAGGTGCTCTGCAAGAAGATCGGTGGTGGTCGTGTCGCTGCCCGCGAAATTCTCCTCTCGACGAATGCGATCTCGAACCTCATTCGCGAGGCGAAGACGTTCCAGATCACGTCGGTCATGCAGACGTCGCGGCGCGGCGGCATGTGCACGCTCAACGATGCGCTCATCGAGCTCGTCGACGCCGGGCAGGTGGAGCCGAAGGAGGCGTACATGAAGGCGACCGACAAGTCGGGCTTCACGCAGGCGCTGCGCTCGCGGGGACACGACACGTCGTTCGTCGATGGCGAAAGCGTGGGGGCACAGTCACCGAAGTCGGACAACGGCGCCGCGAACAAGCCGGCGTCGCCTCGAGCCGGATACGCGACGAAGCGCTGACCACGTCAGCACGGCCTTCGATGAATGGAAAACGGCGCCCGGGATTCCTCAGGCGCCGTTGTTGATTGGTGACGGAGGGTAGTTACGGACCAGCCGAGTTGGTCGACAGCTCGTCCGACGGGCCCACGTGCTCGTGTTCCCCTGTAATCAGGAGTTCCCCGCGAGGTGTTTCGTACTCGGCCCGGGCGCTGTAGCCGTAACCTCCGAGGACCTCACCGCCACGCATGTAGTCGTGGCCGTATCCGCGCCCGTGGGGATAGCCCGGTTCAGTGGGCTCCTGTGCCTGCTGCATGTGCACCTCCGGATAGCGTGACAGTGAGTACTGTGCCGAAAACACCGAAACCATGCAAGCGCTTGAATGCATTCCGGTGGGATTGCTATACTTACAGGCTATGCAGATTCGCAACATCGCCATCATTGCGCACGTCGACCATGGGAAGACGACGCTGGTGGACAAGATGCTCCGCCAGGCCGGTGCGTTCCGCGACAACCAGGTCGTTCAGGAGCGCGTGATGGATTCGAACCCGCTCGAGCGCGAGCGGGGGATCACGATTCTCGCCAAGAACACGGCCATTCGGTGGCGCGGGACCAAGATCAATATCGTCGATACGCCGGGCCACGCCGACTTCGGCGGTGAGGTCGAGCGCATCCTTCGGATGGTCGATGGGGTGCTGCTCGTCGTCGACGCGTTCGACGGCCCCATGCCGCAAACGCGGTTCGTGCTGAGTAAGGCGCTCGCGTTAGGCAGGACGCCCATCGTCGTCATCAACAAGATCGACCGGCCTGGTGCCGATCCGTTACGAGTGCACGATGAGGTGCTCGAGTTGCTGCTCGAACTCGAGGCCGATGCGGCGCAGCTGGACGCTCCGGTGGTGTACGCGTCGGCGCGCGAGGGCGTCGCGACGGGCGACATGAGCATCCTCCCCGTGGACCTGACGCCGCTCTTCGACGCCATCGTCCAGCACGTGCCGGCACCGCCCAGCGATGCGGACGCGCCGTTCCAGATGCTCATCTCGACGATCGATCACTCGCCCTATCTTGGGCGCCTCGGGATCGGTCGTATCGAGCGCGGCACCGTCGGTCTGGGCGACACGGTGGCGTTGCTGCCGATCGACGCGCAAACGGATACGAGCGGCGCCGAAGCGCGTGGCATCGAGCTCTCGCGTGTAACCAAGCTGTATGTGTTCGAGGGGCTCGACCGCATCGAGGTGCAGCGCGCGACGGCGGGTGAGATCGTTGCGCTCGCTGGCCTCGAAGGTGTCGAGATCGGACTGACGATAACCGATGTCGACCATCCGGATCGACTCGAGGGCATCGCGGTCGAGGAGCCGACGATCTCGGTGGATTTTCTCGTGAACAATTCGCCGTTCGCCGGGCGTCAAGGAAAGTTCGTTACATCGCGTCAGGTGCGGGAGCGATTGTATCGGGAGCTCGAGCGCAACGTCGCGCTACGGGTAGAGGACACGGAGTCGACCGATGCCTGGACCGTCTCGGGGCGTGGCGAGCTGCATCTCTCCATCCTCATGGAAACGATGCGGCGCGAAGGGTATGAGTTTCAGGTGTCGCGCCCACGTGTCATCACGCGGGTGGGCGCGAACGGCGAACGGCTCGAGCCGTACGAAGAGCTGATGATCGATGTCCCGGAGAGCTTCCTGGGTGCGGTCATCGAGAAGCTCGGACCGCGTCGCGCCGAGATGCTCGAGATGAAGAATCCGGGGCAGGGGATGGTGCGATTGCGCTATCGCATTCCGGCGCGTGGCTTGTTCGGTTATCGCAGTGAGTTCTTGACGGACACACGGGGAACCGGCGTGATTCATCACCGGTTTCTCGACTACGGCCCGTGGGCGGGACCGCTTGCGGGGCGCACACGCGGGACGCTGGTATCGATGGAGGCGGGCACGATTGTCGCATTCGCTCTCGCGAACTTACAGGAGCGATCGACGTTGTTCGTGTCACCTGGTGACACGGTCTACGAAGGCATGATTGTCGGCGAGAACTCGCGCCCGGGCGACATGGACGTCAATCCGACGAAGGAGAAGAAGCTGACGAACATGCGGTCGAAGGCGAGCGATGAGAATGTGCAGCTCGAGCCGCCGCGGGAGTTGACGCTCGAAGGCGCGTTGGAGTATATCGAGGACGATGAGTTGATCGAGGTGACGCCCGGAGCGATTCGTCTTCGGAAGCGCTTCCTCAGCGCGAACGATCGGAAGAAGCTGTCGCGGGAAGCGAAGCGCGAGCGAGAGCGCGCTTCGCTGTAAAACTTCCTCCAGGAGACCTGTACCATGTTGGACTGGCTCGACTCGTCGGAGGCTCGTGAGGAGGAGCTCACGGCCGGTGCGCTATCCCCGAAGCGCGACGACGACGATCTCGACGACGATAATGAGGATGACGCGTTCGACGACGAAGATCTCGA
>JAJKIV010000386.1 GCA_021154285.1 Gemmatimonas sp.
ACCGTATGGGAAGCGGCACCCGACATTCAGACCCGCACGGTGGACATGCACGTGCAGCGACTCCGGACGAAGCTCGGAGCCGCGGGCGATCTGATCGAGACGGTTCGCGGATTCGGCTATCGCTTGCGAGCAGCGGGGCAATCGCGGAGCGCGTGACGCGCACACCCCGGGTAGGTAAGCGACCCCCGGCCCAACACACGTGAAGCTCACTCAGCGGCTCCTCATCGGCTCGCTGCTGATCATCGCGATTCTGGTGGCGTTCTTCGTTGCGATCGTCGATGGGCGCCTGCGTCTGCGTTTATACGAGGAGAGCTCCGCCGAAGTGTTGCGCGAGGCACGACTGGTCGCGGCGCAATGGCGCCCCGGCCTCGCGGTCGACTCGCTGGCCAACGCAGCCGGCGGTGCACTGGGTCATCGGGTCACGCTGATCGATTCGAGCGGCACCGTGGTTGGCGACTCGGAGTTCGACCCGCCGGCGCTCGAGCGCCTCGAGAATCACCTAACGCGGCCGGAGATCCAGGACGCGCTTCGAACCGGATCCGGCCAGTCCCGCCGCGTAAGCGCATCGGCGGGTGACGAGGAGCTCTATGGGGCCGTGCGGGCCGGCAGCGGCTTCGCACGCGTTTCCGTCAGCGCTGCCGCCATTCAGGAACTGTTCGCACGAGCGCGCGCGGACGTACTTCTCGCGTCTGCCTTCGCGATTTTCCTGGCCTTCGGGCTCGTCTGGGCATTCTCGCGATCGGTGGCCCGCCCCGTCGTGGAGTTGCGGGACGTCGCGCGCGCCCTTGCCGCCGGTGACCTGCATCGTCGCCCGTCGCTCGCGGCACCGGGCGAAGTCGGCGACCTCGCGAGCGCCGTGCATCGACTCGCGGAGCAGTTGACGAGCCGCATCGAGGCGCTCGAGGCCGAAGAGGTGCGGCTCGGCGCGCTCACGGAATCGCTCAACGAAGGCGTGATCGCGATCGACGCACGGCAGCAGGTGACGCAGGTCAACCAGCGCGCTCGCGATCTCCTCCGTATCAAGGACTCGGCTCCGTTTCCGGTGTCGAATCTGCCGAGAGAGCGCAGTCTTCGAGAGTCGATAGGCGCGGCGCTGTCGGGACAGGCCTTCGATGCCCACGAGGTGCAGATCGGCGGACGCGAGCTCGCTCTCACCGCGCGACCGCTCCCCGCCGGTGGCGCGGTCGTCGCGCTGTTCGATCTCACGCCGGTCCGGCGGCTCGAGACGGTGCGACGCGATTTCGTGGCGAACGCGTCGCACGAGCTGCGCACGCCGCTGACCGTCATTGGCGGCTTCGCCGAAACACTGCTCGACGAGTCGCTGCCTAACGAGCAACGGCAGCAGTTCGCGCGGACGGTGCTCGCGAACACCCAGCGGATGCAGCGCATCGTCGATGACCTGCTGGACCTGTCGCGCATCGAGTCGGGCGGCTGGAAGCCGAATCCATCGCGCGTCGACGTGCGCGCGCTTGCCTCCGAGGCGCTGGCCGCGGCGGAGGAGCGTCGCCCCGACAAGCCCGTCACGCTCGACCTCGACATCGCGCCGGACGCGACGTTCGTGTGGGCGGACCCGACGGCGTTGCGGCAGCTGCTCGCGAATCTCGTCGACAACGCCGTGCGTCACACGAACCAGGGATCCGTGACGGTGTTCTCGAAGCGCACGCAGAGCGGCATCGCGATCGGTGTAAGCGACACCGGCATCGGCATCCCGGCCGATCACCTGCCCCGCATCTTCGAGCGATTCTATCGCGTCGATGCCGGACGCTCGCGGTCGGAAGGCGGAACGGGCCTCGGGCTCGCGATCGTCAAGCACCTCGTGGAAGGACACGGTGGCCGCGTCCGTGCCGAGAGCACCGTGGCACGCGGGACCAGGATCTGGGCCGAACTTCCCGACTCGCCGGCTGTTACAACGGCGTGACCACATCTCGGCGCGCGTGACGCGTTCGTTGCAATTCCGTGCGCGATTCGAGACGCGCCCGACGCAGGCTTACGACTTGACCGTGATGATCGAGTGGTCCTGACACGACCCTTCACTACATCATGAAAAAAATGCTCAAGTCGTGGTTGTTCTCCGGGCTCGCAGTGCGGGCTCGTTTCGTTAGGTACCTCTTCGTCGCCGCGGTAACCACAGCGCCGGTGGTCATCGTGAGCGCACAGCAGCCCACCGCCGACCCGACAGGGCGTATCGTGGGACGCATTCTCGATGCGTCGACCGGCCGTGGCGTGTCCGAGGTCGGCGTCCAGATCGTCGGCACGACGTTAGGCGGAATGTCGGGCGTCGAGGGGCGGTACGCCGTGCCGAACGTTCCCGCCGGCACCGTCACCATCCAGGTGCGACGCATCGGGTACGCGCCCAAGACCATTACGGGCATTCTGCTGAGTGCGGGACAGACCGTCGAGCAGAATATCGCGCTGCAGCCGGCGACGGTGCAGCTGCAGGCTGTGCAGACCACCGCTGCGGCGGAACGCGGCAGCGTCAACGAGGCGCTCGATCAGCAGCGCACCACAACGGGGATCGTGAGCTCGGTCACGGCGGAGCAGATCACGCGAAGCCCGGACAGCGACGCCGCGCAGGCGGTACAGCGTGTGAGCGGTGTGACGGTCCAGGACAACCGGTACGTGTTCGTTCGCGGCCTTGGTGAGCGTTACACGACGGCGACGCTCAACGGGAGTCGCATTCCGAGCCCCGAGCCAGAGCGGCGCGTCGTCCCGCTCGACCTGTTCCCTTCCGGCTTGCTGCAGACCATCACCACATCCAAGACCTTCACGCCGGATCAGTCCGGAGACTTCAGCGGCGCCCAGGTGGACATCAAGACGCGTGAGTTCCCGGCGCGGCGCCAGGTCACGTACAGCCTAACGATGGGGTTCAATTCCAACGCGACGGGGTCGAACGTGCTGGAAGCCCCTCGCGTCGGCGGAGAGCGCCTCGCCTGGGCGAATGACAAGCGGAACATTCCCTCACTCATCGCGTCACTCGGCAACTTTCAGGGATACAACCTGAACCAAGGCGACAAGAACACCCTGATCAGCACCTTCCGGAACGTCTGGACGCCATTGACGGAGAACGCGCCGCCGAACCTCCAGACATCGATCTCCGTCGGGGGCAACGATCCCATCGCCGGCCACCGCTTCGGGTATCTCCTCTCCGGCACGTATTCGCTCAACGAGCAGGGCGCGAACACGCTCTGGTCCGACTGCGCGGTGCAACGCGTCGCGGCGAACGGCGACAGCGTGCGGCTCCGCATGTTCGGCGCAATCGTCGGCCGCGAGGGACAATTCAAGTTCCTGTCGCTGACCAACGGGCTCTGAGCCGAACAATCGCCCGTCACCAATTCGCCGGCATTCGGTTGTCCACGCGAGACGCCGGGAAGACGGAACCGGCGGCCGAGTGGGACCGGTGCGTTACCGGCGCGTTGCAAATCCGTGACAAAACTCGGGTAGTGTAACGGCGCATTGGCCGAGCCCACCTGGGGGCTGGCCCTTTCACCCTTGTTAGGGACAACCGAATGCGCCGACTCCGCGGGTTGCTCTTCTCGATTCTCGCGCTCACCGCGATAGAGCTGCAAGCGTCAAGTCTTTTGGCACAGGATACACCCAAGGATACGACGAAGGCGAAGGCCGATACGCAGCCGGCGCCCCCGCCGCAGCCCGCAGCACCTTCACTCCCGTTCGACTTCTCGGGAATTCTTTACGCGAACTATCAGTACGGCGGCAACAAAGGCAATCGGACCGTCGATCGCTTCGACGTCGACCGCGCCTATCTCACCTTCCGAGCGACACCCGGCGAACACTTCGCGGTTAGGATTACCGCTGACGTCTACCAGCAGCGAGACACCACGCGGGACCAGTACTATCGCGGATGGGCACTCCGCGCGAAGTACGCCTACGGGCAATACGACTTCATCCGCGGCGTGGGCGACGAGTGGAAAGCGAACGTTAGGCTGGGCCTGCTGCAGACCGTCATCATCGACCACGAAGAGCAGTTCTGGCAGCGCGGACTCGCGCAGGTCGCGATCGAGCAGAACGGGTTCTTCTCATCGTCGGATGCAGGCGCAGCCACCACGATCACGTTCCCCAAGAAATACGGGGAGATCTACGCCACCATCACCAACGGCTCGGGCTACGGGTCTCGCGAGGTGGACCGCTTCAAGGACTACCAGGCGCGCCTGACGCTCACGCCGTTAATGAACACGTTCGGGTTCTTCAAGACATTGACCATCTCGCCGTGGTACTCCAAAGGCGACCGCGCCAGCGACTTCGCCCGCGGGCAAGGCACGCTCAATCCGGTGCCCGATGCACTTCGAAGGGACCGCGGCGGCGTGTTCCTGGGTCTGCGTGACCCGCGGATGACCATCGGCGCGCAGTTCGCCGAGCGGTGGGACGTCTTCGAGTCCGCTGACACGACCGTCGACGTCGTTCCGCGGTCGGTCGAGCGAACGGGCCAGGTCGTCTCGCTGTACACGATCTTCAGGCCGTTCGCCTTCATCAACAGCGCGCCGGCGTGGCCGATCGCCGTCACGCTCCGCGCCGACAACATCAAGAACGACACCGACGCGGACCCGTACGCCCGCTATTACATCGCCGGGTTGGGGTGGGAATTCAACAAGCGCACGTCGGTGACGTTCGACTGGCAGACCCAGGAGCCGAAAAGCGGCAGCACAGCAGCCGACACCAAGGTGTTTTTCATTCACCTCATTGCCGGGTTCTGACGCCACCGGCGTCGACCTAACGAGAATCCTATGCGTATCCTCATCAAGACTCTGGGCCTGCTCGGCATACCGGCTGCCCTCACCGCTCAGGCAGACCTGACCGGCGCCGGTGCTACGTTCCCCTACCCGATCTACTCGAAGTGGTTTGCCGACTACGCCGCACAGACCAGCGTGCGGATCAACTATCAGGCGATCGGCTCCGGCGGCGGCATCCGTCAGCTCTCCGACGGCACCGTCGATTTCGGCGCGTCGGATTCCCCGATGACCGACGGCGAGTTGCAGAAGGCGAAGGGCGGACAGGTCCTCCACTTCCCGACTGTGATCGGCGCGGTCGCGGTCGTTTACAACGTGCCGGGCGTGACGACGCCTCTCCAACTCGATGGTGACGTGCTCTCGAGCATTTTCCTCGGCAAAGTTCGGAAGTGGAACGACGGGAAGATCGCCAAGCTCAATCCCGGCGTGTCATTGCCCCCGAAGGACATTCTCGTCGTCCACCGATCCGACGGCAGCGGCACGACGTACATCTTCACCGACTTCCTTTCGTCGGTGAACAAGGAGTGGCTCTCCGGCCCCGGGCGAGCGAAGGAAGTCGCGTGGCCGATCGGGCTCGGCGGCAAGGGCAACGACGGTGTCGCCGGTCAGGTAAAGCAGATTCCTGGCGCAATTGGATACGTGGAGCTCGCGTATGCCCGACAGAACAAGCTTCCCTTCGCGTCCGTCAAGAACGCGGCGGGAACGTTCGTGCCGCCGTCGGTCGAGTCCGCGACGGCAGCTGCCGAGGGCGTGGCGGCGAAACTGAGCCCGAAAAGCGACTACCGC
>JAJKIV010000387.1 GCA_021154285.1 Gemmatimonas sp.
GCCGGCCAAGTATCGCGACACCGTTCGCGAACGGGTGATGGAAGCCATTCAGCGGAAGGTCGAAGGCCAGGACATCACGGCTGACGTGACACCCGATGGCGGCGGCAAGATCATTGACCTCATGGAAGCGCTGAAGGCGAGTCTCGCACAGACCACTCCAGAGGAAGCCGAGCGCAAGGCGTCATGAACGTTCTCGTTGGGACGAGCGGTTTTGCCTTCAAGGAGTGGAAGGGCCCGTTCTACCCGGAGGACCTGAAGGACGACGCGATGCTCGGGTACTACTCGGGGAAGTACCCGACGGTCGAGATCAACAACACCTTCTACCGGCTGCCAAAGGAGCACGTGCTGCAGGACTGGGCCTCACAGGTGCCCGAGTCCTTCTCGTTCTCCATCAAGGCGAGTCAGCGCATCACGCACTACGCGCGCCTCAAGCCCGACTCGGCGAGCGCGCTCGAGTTCCTGCTCAGGAACACATCGACGTTAGGCAGCCGCCTCGGGCCGATCCTGTTCCAGCTGCCGCCGAACATGCAGAAGAACGTCGACCGGCTCACGGGTTTTCTCGCCCTTCTGCCGCGCGACCGCCGGTTCACGATCGAGTTCCGGCACGAGAGCTGGTTCGATGAGGACGTCTTCGCCGCGCTTCGCGAGCATGAGGTAGCGCTCTGCGTGTCGGAGTCCGAGGAGTTCACGGGGGTGAACGTTGCGACCGCGTCGTGGGGTTACATGAGGCTCCATCGGCAGGACTACAACGGCGACATGCTTGCGGAGTGGCAGCAGCGCGTCGCCGCGCACTCGTGGACGGACGCCTACGTGTTCTTCAAGCACGACTACATCGACGGGTCGGGGCCACTCGCGGTGGAACGCTTCGTAGGAATGATCGGAGCGGATGCTCCGCGAGTCCTGGCTGCCGAGGCGAGCCTCCCGCAATTGGGGTCAGAGCCAAAATTCACCGGATACACGCCAACGCGTTCAAACGGTGAATTTTGACTCTGACCCCAATTTCTATCGCCGGACAGGGGTCAGCCCCATCTCATCGAGGAAACGATGGCCGCCGGTTTGGTTGCCTCTACGGACGGCCGCGCGGGACAGCACCAGGCGATCCTTCGCGCGCGTCATCCCGACATAGAGGAGCCGCCTCGCCTCCTCGACCTCCGACTTCGGCGACTCCTCCCCTGACGGCGGACGCCCCGGCATCTGCGCGTCCTCCACCCCGACGACGTACACGCGCGAAAACTCGAGCCCCTTGGTCGCGTGGAGCGTCAGCAGATTCACCCGCTCGCGATCCACGTCCACCCCGTCGCTCCGCGCCGAGAGCGCAACGCGTTCCAGGAACGTGTGGATCTGCGCCTGGAGCGGGCCCGCCTCGACGTGCTCGAGGAGGCGCCGCAGCCGCAGCATGGTGGACGGATACCGCTCGTGCGCCGTTTTCTCCGTCCGGATCTTCACCATCAGCTTCGTACCGCCCAGGGCTTCGATGGCCTCATCAACGCCGGGGAGCGACTCGTCGGTGCCGCGCTCACGCTCGTACATCTCGAGACAAGAGCTGTAGCGGCCTAACGAGTACGGAACGCAGAAATCCCGGAACAACAGCGCCTCGGCGCACAGCGTCATCCGATCGCAGAGCGCGAGCCCGAGACCGACGAGATCCAGCAGGTTGGCGAGCGCCGTCTTACGCGCCCGCTGCGCCTTGAGGCCGCCAAGCTCGAGGAACACGTGCGCGAGCGTCCGCGCGTCGTCGAGCGCGCGATGCGATTGCCCGGTGTCGATGCCGAGCACGCGGGCAAGCTCCGAGAGCTTGCGGCTCGTGCGGAACAGGTCACGCGCGAGCGGGAGCGAATCGTACGTGCAGAGATCGAATCGCTTGCCGAGTGCGCGTACGACGCGGTCGAGGATTCGGAAATCGAAGGCGTAGCCGTTGTGCGCGACCACGATGTCATCGCCACAAAACGCCGCGACTTTCGGCCAGAGGTCCGCGAATTGTGGCGCCATCGACACGTCCGCGTCGCGGATTCCGTGGACATCCACCGCCGTCGCCGGAATCGACCCCTCGGGCTTCACGAGCGAGTTGAGGATCTCCACGATCTGGCCATCGCGTACGCGCACGGCGGCGATCTCCACCACCTCAGCGCTGCTGACATCCTTGTCAGTCGTTTCGATGTCGATGGCGGTGAAGTCGCGGAACGTGTCCGACGCGCCGCCAATCTCCAACAGCTGCGCCGCCTTGAACACGGCCAGCACGAGGCCGAGGTTCGGGGCATCGTTAGGTGACAGCGCCTCACCATCCCGCGTCGGACCGGTCGTGACCCGGGACGTGATGCCGATCTGTGACAGCAGGGCTCCGAGTGCGATCTCCACGCCACCGAGGCGCGGCAAGTCCACATACCGATCCCGCTCGCGCGCGTTCCGGAGGCGTTCTGCGAGTTGGACGACCTCCGGATGATCCGCCGGGTCAGTCACCTCGTCGTGGCGTTCCTCGAGCGGGGAGCGTGGCCGGATGTTCTGTGACAGAAGATCGGCAACCAGGAGATCGAGCGACTGGTGCGCTCGCTCCAGCGCCGAAAGGTTGCGGAGGCGCGCTAGGGCGAGGCCGATCCACTTGCGATTCGAATCGCCTCTCGGCGCACGATCGCGCATCTCGGCCAGCTCGCGGGCGAGCGGACGCTTGTGTGATCGGGCGCGCGTTCGCGCGTGATCGAGGAGCGCGGCCGGCAGGGTCGCCCCGAAGAACCGTTCGCGGACGACGTCGTCTCCCGGCCGGGCGATCACGTGAAGCGCGGCGAGCACGTACGCGATGATTCGCTCGTCCGACAGCGCGCGACCGTGGGCAAGCCGACACGGGATCCCGGCGTTGAGGAGGGCGGCCTCGAGCTCATCGCCGATCTCGTGCTTCCGGTACAAAACGGCAATCTCGCCGAGCGTATGGGCGTACACGGCGCGATCCTGAACGATGTCGTTCACAACCCAGGCCAGCTCCGCGTCGTCCGAATCGAAATGAAACGCTGTTACCTCGAAAGGCGATGTCCGGTCGGCCTGCGGCGTCTCGCGATTCTCGAAGATCGGCGGGTTCTTCTCGACGAGTCGCCGGGCGAGATCGAAGATGTGCCGCGGGCACCGGCGATTCTCGCCAAGGTAGATCGGACTCGTTATGCCGAAGTCGTTGAGAAAGGCCTTGAATGCGCGCGGGTCGGCACCCGCCCACGCATAGATCGATTGTTCGTCGTCACCGACGGCGAACACGTGCCGGTGGTCGCGTGCCAATGCGCAGACGATTCTGTACTGCACCGGGTTCAGATCCTGGAACTCATCGACGAGAATGGCCCGCCAACGGTTCCGGACTTCGCCCGCGGCAGGAGAATTCTCGAGCAGCTCGGCTGCTTTCACGACCAGCGTGTCGAAGTCGACCACGTTCCGCTTGGCGAGGTACTCCTCGTACTTTGCGAAAATCCGCGCGTCGTCGACGTACAGGTGGTCGCCACGGAGCCGGTGGACGGAGAAGCGCGTGAGGATCTTCCGGTGCGGCTGCTTGCCGCCCACGAGTCGGCGTAGCACGGTACGCTGGTACTCCTCGTCCGCGATGCCAAACCCCGCGCCGAGGTTCACGTGTGAACCGTACTCGCGAAGGAGCTCGGCGCAGAACGCATGCAGCGTCCGACGCTTGACACCCTCGGCCCGCGATCCGATGCGACGCGTCAATCGCGACGCGATCTCGTCAGCGGCCTTGTTGGTGAACGTGAAGGCGCAGATGTGCGTCGGGTCGATCCCGCGCTGCTCGATGAGGAACCGGATGCGCTCGATGAGGCAGAACGTCTTTCCGGCGCCGGGTCCGGCGAGGACCAGCGTGGGCCCCGGTAGCGCCTCGATGGCGGCGCGCTGTGACGGGGAGGGAATCTCGAGCGGGACCGCTGTCGGTAGCGGGTGGGGGGCGACTCCGGAAACGGCCACACCGCGAATCTAGCGACGTGTCGCACGACAGACGAGCCGCGTTTCGGCCACACGCACTCGTTCTTGGCCGCCACGGCGTCACACCAGCAGCCTATCGAGCGTGATGGGTAAATCGCGGACGCGCTTGCCGGTCGCATGGTAGATGGCATTCGCGATCGACGCCGCCACACCGACGATCGGAATTTCCCCCACGCCCTTCGCTCCGATCGGATTGATGTGCGCGTCCTCCTCCGGCACGAACGTGACGTCGATCGACCCAATGTCCGCGTTCACCGGCACGTGATACTCCGCCAGGTCGGAATTCACGTAGCGGCCCGAGCGGCGGTCGATGTGCGTCTCCTCGAGTAGCGCCTGCGAGATGCCCCACACGATCCCGCCGATCATCTGACTCGTCGCCGTCTTCACGTTCAGGATTTTCCCGCCACCGTACGCCGCCACCACGCGCGGAACGCGAATGAGGCCGAGGTCGCGGTCCACGCGAACCTCGGTGAACACGGCGCCGAACGAATGCATCGAGTACTGCTGCTGGTCGGGGGTCGGCTTGAGGTCCACGCGGGCCTCAACGGGCTGGCCACCATTCCGCGCGATCACCGCCTCGAACGTCTCACCCTTCGACGCGTCCGAGCCGAGCGTTAGTTTGCCGTTGGCGGCTCGAACATCGTCCTCGCGCGCCCCGTGCAACGGCGACGCACTGTCTGCAATCGCCATCTGCACCAGCTTCTGCCTCGCGGCGGCAGCGGCCGCGTTGACGGCGGGCCCGGTCGAAGACGCGGTCATTGACCCGACGGATGGCGGCGTCGGCGGCATGTCGGTGTCGCCAAGCTCGAACCGCACGCGCTCCACGCTCAGGCCTAACGCGTCGGCTGCGACCTGCGCCATGATCGTGTACGTTCCACAGCCGATCTCCTGGCTGCCCGCACGTACCAGCGCTTTCCCGTCGGGCAGAATGCGGGCGAGGCACGAGGCGGGCGTCTGTCGCGCCGGATACGTTGCCGTCGCCATCCCGTAACCCACCAGCCAACGGCCGTCGGCCATCGATCGAGGCTTCGGCGACCGCTTGCTCCATCCGAATCGCTCCGCGCCAACGCGGTAACACTCGCGGAGCGATTTGCTCGACCACGGCTTGTCGCTCTCGGGATCTTTCTCCGCGTAGTTCTTGAGCCGGAGCTCGACGGGGTCCATGCCCAGTGCGACGGCCAGCTCGTCCATCGCGCTCTCGAGCGCGAAGCTGCCGGTCGACTCGCCCGGCGCCCGCATGAACGTCGGCGACCCGACGTTCATCCGCACGAGCTCATGGTTCGTCTCGATGTTCGGCGA
>JAJKIV010000388.1 GCA_021154285.1 Gemmatimonas sp.
CTGTCCATCGAGGACGCCGACCCTCGTGTCGGCGCGCGTCTCGAGGTCATGGCCGGCGGTCGCTACATGTGGATCCCGTTCGCGTACGTCGAGTCGGTGACCCTGGAGCCGCCTCGCATGCTGCGCGATCTTCGCTGGGCGCCGGCGCGCGTGACGACGAGCGCGTCGATGCGCGAGATGGAGCTTGGGGAGGTCCTGCTTCCGGCGCTCTCGCCGGGTGCATGGCGGCTGGAGGATCCCGAGCTGCGGCTCGGGCGCGCGACCGACTGGGAGGAGCTCGCTGACGGGTCCTTCGCGCCAATCGGTCAGAAGCTGCTCAGGATCGACGACCAGCTGGTCCCGTTGTTGGAGATGCGTGAGCTCGTAATCGGCGCGGCCGGATCCGAAGCACCGCCGGCGTAGTTAGGCGGGGCGCTCGCGCCCGTCGAACGACAATCTGTAGGTTCGCGGTGCGGCGCATCCCTCCCTGCGCCCGCGCCGTTCGGTCTTTGCCCACTCACCGATCGCCGTTTCGCGCACCGCATGCCAGTCGACACCGCCCTGCTCGAAGCGCTGCTCGCGCCTGTTCCCGGAAACAATCCGGCAGGCCGCGATCTGCGCTACGATCCGCGTTATGATCAGGTCAAGGAAGCGCGCCGCGAGGATCTCGAGCTGCCCGCGGGCGGACTCGCCACCGAGCGCAAGGTTGCCGACTGGCCGCAGGTCGTGAAGCTGTCAACGCAGCTCGTCTCCTCCGAGACGAAGGATCTGCAGCTCACCGCGTGGCTTACCGAAGCGCTGCTCAAACAGAACGGCCTTTCGGGACTGACCACGGGGCTCGAGGGCCTGCGCGGGATCCTCGACCGATACTGGGATGGCTGCTTTCCGGTGTGGGACGAGGATGATCCCGAGCTGCGCGCGGGCCCGCTCGACTGGGTCGGCACGAAGCTCGAGGTGCCCGTTAGGCAGACCGCGGTGGCCCCGGGTGGCGTGTCGCTGCTCGACTTTCAGGCGTCGCGCGCGATCCCGAGCGAAGGCGACGCGGAAGGGAACCGCGACAAGCGCGCGGCGCGCGAGGAAGCGCTCGCCGACGGGAAACGGTCGCCCGAGGACGTCGATGCCGCGATAGCGGGCGCACCGAAGGCGTTCTACAAGGCGCTGATCGCCGACACCGGCACGGCGTTCGCGGCGGCGACCGCGCTCGAGAAAGCATCGGATGAACGCTTCGGCCGCGACGCGCCGTCGTTCGCCAAGCTGCGATCGGCACTGGAGGACATCCGTCGCATTGCATCGCCGATTCTGGCGCAGAAGCTGATCGACGATCCGGACCCGATCGTCGAGGAAGCGGTTGGCGAAGACGGCGCAGCCGGCGTCGTTGCCGACGGTCCGCTCGCGCCGGAACCGGTGAGTGTGGCCGACGCCGCCCAGCGCATCGCCGTCGCCGCCCGATTCCTTCGCAAACAGGATCCAACGAACCCGGCGCCGTACCTGATGCTGCGCGGCCTCCGGTGGGGGGAACTGCGCGTACGCGCGCCAGAGCTAGAGCCGAAGCTGCTCGAGGCTCCGGCCACCGCCGTGCGGGCTCGTCTCAAGGGGCTCATGCTCGATGGCAAGTGGTCCGATCTGCTCGAGCAGTGCGAGACGGTGATGGCGACGCCGCAGGGCCGAGGATGGCTGGACCTGCAGCGGTACGTGCTCACCGCGTGCGACCGGCTTGGCGGGAGCTATGACGGCGTCGCGGCGGGTGTGCGATCGGAGCTTCGGACGCTACTCGCGGCGCTTCCTCAGCTGCAGGAGATGACCCTCATGGATGACGCCCCGACCGCGAACGGCGAGACGCAGGACTGGCTCGACGCGCAGGGCCTCGGCGCGCAGGGCCTCGGCGCGTCGGTCGTCGACGGGAATGGCGCGGGCGTGACGGACAGCGAGATCGCCGATCAGACGGAGGCGCTCGCGGGGGCGCTCGCCGAAGAGGACGCGACGAGCGAGCATGGCGGGCTTCGCAACGGTCCGAGACGCCGCGGGAGGGCCGGCCAAACAGCGGCCGCGCGGGACCCGTTCACCACGGCTCGCAGCGAGCTGGCACAGGGACGGCCGAACCGGGCGATCGAGCTGCTGCTGGCCGAGCTGGCGCGCGAGCGGTCACCCCGCGGGAGATTCGTTAGGCAGACCCAGATCGCCTACGTGATGGTCGAGGCCGGACTGGATGGGGTGGCGCGACCGATCCTCGAAAAGCTCGTGAGCACGATCGACGAGCGGAGCCTCGAGGACTGGGAGTCGGGGCCGCTGGTCGCGCAGCCGATGGCGCTCCTGTGTCGCGTGCTCGATCGCATCGGGGATGCGTCGGGCGACCGCGATGGACTGTACCTGCGGATCTGCCGGCTGGATCCGCTGCAGGCCATCGCGCTTCAGCGCCCGAACGCTTAACGGGAGCGCTCACGGCCATGGCACGCACCGAGATCGAGCGCACGGTCCGGCCGTCCATCCTGGACCGCCTGACGGACCACGAGCCCGGGCTCGCCGCCGACCCCCCCCTCACGCGGGAGGAATCGGAGCGGCGCTACCGGCTGGCGGTGGAGCGGGACGTCGAAGCGCTGTTGAATACCCGCCGGACTATGGTTCCGGCGCCCGAATGGTGTCCCGAGCTGCGCCACTCCGTCTACGACTTCGGGCTCATCGACACCACGGGCATTCCGGTGGCGACGAAGTCAGGCAAGGACCGGCTGTTGACGGCGCTGCAGGACGCCATCGAACGGTTCGAGCCGCGGCTCGCGCGGCCTCGCGTTAGGCTCCTCGACGCCCAGCAGGTGCGCGCCCCGCAGATGCGGTTCGTCGTCGAGGCGGTCCTCGTGATGGACCCGGGCCGGGAAGAGGTCGTGTTCGACACGGTGCTCGAGATCGCGAGCGGCGAGTACGACGTGCACGACACCGACCGTCCGGCGAGCGGCTGAGCGAGGCGACGTGCGCGACGACCTCCTCCTCTACTACGAGCGCGAGCTCACCTACCTCCGACGCCTTGGCGCGGAGTTCGCCGCGCGTTACCCGAAGGTCGCGTCGCGCCTACAGCTCGAGCCGACCAAGTGCGAGGACCCGCACGTCGAGCGTCTGCTCGAGGGGTTCGCGTTCCTGACGGCACGCGTGCACCACCGCCTCGACGACGACCTGCCCGAGGTATCGGAGGCGATGCTGGACGTGCTGCACCCGCAGCACGTGCGCCCGCTGCCGTCATTGTCGATCGTCGAGATCGAGCTCGACCCCGAGCTCGGTAAGCTCCCGGGCGGATTTCATGTCCCGCGCGGCAGCGAGCTGCGTTCGCGCCCGGTGCAGGGGATGCCGTGCCGATTCCGCACGGCATACGACACCACGCTGTGGCCGATGACCGTCACGAATGCGGAATGGACGGCGGCCGACCGAGCCGGTGGCGGTGCGCGGCTGGGTGAGGCCGTAGGCGCGATTCGAATCGAGCTTCGTGCGTTCGCGGGGATGCGCCTCGGCCAGATCGCGCCGGGTAAAGGGGCTGGTAACGGTGGTACGCCACCGCGACCTGCCGCGCTCCGACTCCACCTGGCTGGGGACGCCACCGTCGCCGACGCGCTGCACGAGCTCCTGCTCAACAGCTGCACGCGTGTCGTCGTCCGCGATCCGGATCAGCCGTCGCGTCCGCCGGTCGTGATTCCCGCCTCGAGCATCGCGCCGGTCGGCTTCGAGCCCGATGAAGCGCTGCTCCCGTACCCGCGTCGTACGTTCGCGGGGTTCGCGCTGCTGCAGGAGCTGTTCGCGTTCCCGCAGAAGTTTCTGTTCGTGGACGTGGCCGGCGTGGACGACGCCCTTCGCACGTTAGGCGCCGGCGCGCGAGCGGAAGTGTACTTCGTCATCGCCCCGTTCGAGCGGGCGGAGCGACGTCAGGTCCTGGAGCTCGGGATCAATGCCCGGGCCTTTCGGCTCGGTTGCACGCCCGTCGTGAATCTCTTCGAGCAGGTGGCGGAGCCGATTCTGATCACGCAGCGCACGACGGAGTACTCGGTCGTGCCCGACGCGCGCCGCCGACTCGAGATCGAGACCTGGGCGGTGGACTCCGTTGCGGGGATCACGCCGGGGGCCGGAGAGGCGCGCCCGATCGAGCCGCTGTACGGCTTCCGTCACGGGCGATCCGATGCCGCCGGGACCTTCTGGCACGCCGTCCGCCGCGCGACTGGCTGGCGGACGGATCGCGGCACCGAGGTCTTCATCTCGTTTGCGGACCTGTCGGGGAAGATTCGCGCTCCCGATGCGGAGATCGTCTCGCTCACGCTGACGTGCTTCAATGGCGAGTTACCGAGCCGCCTGCCGTTCGGCGTCGACGAGCGGGGCGACTTCGAGCTCGCGCAGGGCGGTCCGGTGCGCCGCGTTCTGTGTCTCATGCGGCCGACCCCGGTCGTGCAGCCACCGCTGGGGAAGCCCATCCTGTGGCGCCTCATCTCAGCGCTGTCGCTCAACCACCTGTCGCTCGTCGAGGATGGTCGCGAAGCGCTGCGTGAGCTGCTTCGACTGCATAACGTCGGCGATTCCACGGGGGGCGAGCGCCAGATCCAGGGACTCGTCGCGGTCAAGAGCGGCCCGGCGTTCGCACGTGTCGCGACGGAGCAGGGGGTCGTGTTCGCTCGTGGCCGTCGCGTGGAGCTGGAGCTCGACGAGGAATATTTCCCCGGAGGTAGTGCCTACCTGTTCGCGAGCGTCCTCGAACGGTTCCTCGCGCAGTACACGACGATGAACAGCTTCACGCAGCTCGCGGCTCGAACGCGCCAGCGCAAGCGCATCATGCGGGAATGGCCACCGCGCGCCGGCTGGCGCACGCTCGTCTGATGACGACGCTGCCCGACGTGCCGGCGGTCGCGTACGGACGCGCCGCGACTCCAGCGCCAGACGATCGTCTCGAGCGGATGCTGCGCGAGGAGCCGACGGCCTTCTCGTTCTTTCAGGCCGTTCGCATGCTCTCGCGACTCCGCGCCTCGCGCGCACCGGTTGGTGGGTGGGCCGACCCATCCGCCGAGGTGCTGAGGTTCTCCGCGAGCACGTCGCTTGGGTTTCCGGCGAGCGAGATCCAGACGCTCACGATGCCCGAGGACAGCCGGAATGGTCCGGACGCGCCGGCGCTCATGACGGTGAACTTTCTCGGGCTCACGGGGCCGCAGGGTGTGTTGCCGCACCTGTACACCGAGCAGGCAGCGGCGCTCGCGCGCGGCAGGGATACGGCCCTGCGGGATTTCCTCGACCTGTTCAATCACCGTGTGCTGTCGCTGTTCTACCGCGCGTGGAAGTCGCACCAGCCCGCGGTGCTTCAGGAGGAAGGAGGAGACGATCGGCTGCACGGGCACCTGCTCGACCTGGCTGGTCTCGGCACAGAGGGAATGCACGGTCGGTTGCCGGTGCCGGATGCGGCGCTGGCGTTTTACGCGGGCGTGCTGTCGCTTCGAGCGCGGCCGGCGGATGGACTCGCGCGGCTCGTGGGTGACTACTTCGACGTGCCGGCGACGGTCGAGCAGTTCGTGGGTGAGTGGCGTCACGTGGACGCGCGTGGCCAGTGCACGCTGGATGGCGACGATGACGCGGGGCGCCTGGGCTTCGGCGTGCTCGGGAACGCTGCGTGGGATTCGCAGGCCCGCGTTCGTCTGCGACTCGGCCCACTCTCCCGCGCGCAGTACGACGCCTTTCTCCCCGGTGGCGACGCGCACGAGGCGCTGTGTGCGCTCGTTCGGCTCTATGCGGCGGACGAGGTTGGCGTCGACGCGCAGCTTGTGCTCGCACGCGGGGACGTCCCGCCCTGCGTGCTGGGGCCACCGGCGCGTGATGGCCGGGCCCCACCGAAGCTCGGTCGGGGCACCTGGCTGGCGTCGCGGCCACTCGGCCGCGACCCTGATGAGACGGCGTTGCGACTCTGTTGAGGATTCCGTGCTTACACTACCTAACGACTACTACCCGCGAGGCAGATGATGGCCGCCAACCTGCGAGCGTTGATCGGAAAGCTCAATGCCGCCTGCCGGAGCGCCGTGGAGGGCGCTGCCGGACTCTGTCTGTCCCGAAGCCACTACGACATCGAGATCGAGCACTTTCTCGTCAAGGCGCTCGATACGACGGACGGTGACCTCGCGCAGATCCTGAAGCACTACGGTGTGAATCGATCGCGCATCGCCGACGACCTAGCGCGCGGGCTCGACCGGCTCAAGACGGGCAATGCGCGAACGCCGAGCCTCAGTCCGTCGCTTGTAAAGCTGCTGACCGAAGCGTGGACGATCGGGTCGCTGGAGTACCATGCGCCCCAGGTGCGCACCGGACACTGCGTTCTCGCGCTGCTCACGAACGACGAGCTCGCGCGCATGGCGAAGGACATCAGCCGCGAGTTCGAGAAGATTGCGCCCGAAGTCCTGCAGAAGGAGTTCGTGACGGTCACGGCACCGTCGTCCGAGGCGTCCGCCGAAGTCGCGGCGATGCCCGGCGGGCGTGCGGGCGAGTCGTCGAGCGGCACGCCGAAGGGCGGTGGCAAGACCGCGAACCTCGATCAGTTCACGGTCGACCTCACGGCACGCGCGCGCGCCGGGAAGATCGACCCGGTGCTCGGGCGCGACTTCGAGGTGCGTCAGGTCGTGGACATCCTCACGCGCCGCCGGCAGAACAACCCGATTCTCGTTGGTGAGGCCGGCGTTGGAAAAACCGCCGTGGTGGAAGGCTTCGCGCGCCGAGTGGTCGAGGGTGACGTGCCGGAACCGCTCAAGAACGTGGCGATCCGCACTCTGGATCTCGCGCTGCTTCAGGCGGGCGCGGGGATCAAGGGTGAGTTCGAGAATCGCCTGAAGGCGCTCATCGAGGAGGTGAAAGGCTCCCCAACGCCGATCATTCTCTTCATCGATGAAGCCCACACGATGATCGGCGCCGGCGGCGCGGCCGGACAGAACGATGCGGCGAATTTGCTCAAGCCAGCGCTTGCTCGTGGCGAGCTTCGCACGATCGCTGCGACGACGTGGGCGGAGTACAAGAAGTTCTTCGAGAAGGACCCGGCGCTGTCGCGGCGGTTCCAGCTCGTGAAGGTCGAGGAGCCGTCCGAGGATCAGTGCCTGCAGATGCTCCGCGGTGTGGTGCCGGCGCTGGAGTCGCACCACAAGGTGCGGATCACCGACGACGGTCTCGACGCGGCCGTGCGGTTGTCGCATCGCTACCTGCCCGACCGGCAGCTGCCGGACAAGGCCGTGAGTGTGCTCGATACGGCGTGCGCGCGGCTCGCGTTAGGCCAGCAGGCGACGCCCGGACCGGTGGAAGACACGCGCCGGCGGCTCGACGACCTCGCCGTGCAGACGCGCGTGCTGGAGCGCGAGACGGCGCTTGGCGTCGACCATCAGGAGCGGCTGGCTGGCATCACGGCCGCTCGCGCGGAGCTGGACAGCGAGCTGACTCGAATCACGGCACGGTGGGAACAGGAGCGCGGACTTGTCGAGCAGATTCGCGACATCCGTGGGCAGATCGAGGCGGCGCACGTCTCCGCATCGGCGGCCGATACGAAGCCATCCAACGGCGAGGCACTGGGCGATCTTCGCGCGCAGCTCGGCAAGCTCAACACCGAGCTCGAAAAGGTGCAGGGCGACAAGCCGCTCATGCGCGTCGCGGTGGACGCGTCCATCGTCGGTGAGGTGATCTCGGGGTGGACCGGCATTCCGGTCGGCAAGATGCTGCGCGACCAGCTCTCGATGATGCTCGAGCTCGAGCGCCATCTCGAGGCCCGCATCATCGGGCAGGACCACGCCATGGAAGCGATCAGCCGCCGCGTTCGCACCTCGGCGGCGAAGATCGAGGACCCGAACAAGCCGAAAGGCGTGTTCATGCTCGTCGGACCGTCCGGCGTCGGCAAGACGGAGACGGCGCTGGCGCTGAGCGACCTGCTGTTCGGGGGTGAGCACAATATGGTGACGATCAACATGAGCGAGTTCCAGGAGTCGCATACGGTCTCCACGCTCAAGGGGTCGCCGCCGGGATACGTCGGCTACGGCGAGGGCGGCGTGCTCACGGAAGCCGTTAGGCGGCGGCCGTACTCCGTGGTGCTCCTCGATGAAGTGGAGAAGGCGCACCCGGACGTCCTCGAGCTCTTCTTCCAGGTCTTCGACAAGGGCGTCATGGAAGACGGCGAGGGACGTCAGATTGACTTCAAGAACACGATCATCCTGCTGACGACCAACGCCGGGACCGACACGATCATGAAGTTCACGGCCGATCCCGAGACTGCGCCGACGCACGACGCGCTGGCGAAATCGCTGAAACCGGAGCTCGACAAGACCTTCAAGCCGGCGTTCCTGGGTCGCATGGTTGTCATCCCCTACTACCCGGTGCGCGACGACAATCTGAAGAAGATCGTTAGGCTCAAGCTCGGGAAGATCGAGCGGCGGCTTCGCGAGACCCAGCGGGTCAGCCTCGTGTACGGCGACGAGCTCGTGAACGCCGTTGCGGCGCGGTGTACGGAGGTGGAGAGCGGCGCGCGCAACGTCGACAACATTCTCACGAACACCATGCTCCCCGAAGTCTCCCGGCTGCTGCTCGAAGCGATCGCCGGCGGCACGCGCCCCGGCGCGGTACGCGTGACGGTCGACGAGAACGGTGAGCTCGCGTACGAGGTGACGCCGACGGTGCGCGACGCTTCGTTCTCGCTCGGCGAGACGGCCGCGGCCACGGCGGCCGCCACGGCGACCTAGCACGGCCTCACGGAGGGCGACCCATGACGCAAATCCTGCAGGACAACCGTCTGCTTCGGATCTCGACGCCGCTCGCCGATGACGCCGTCGTCGCCGTGTCGATGGTCGGAGAGGAGGCCGTCTCGCGCCCCTTCCTCTTCACCGTCGACCTGGTGTCGACGGAGTCCCCGCCGGACGTCATGGAGCTGCTGGGCAAGCCGGTGACCCTCCACATAGCGCCCCCCGACGGCAAGGAGCGGCTGGTCCACGGGCTCGTCCGCCGCCTCCTGACCACCGGGCGTGATCGAAGAATTCAGCACGACCGGTACCGAATCGAGGTGGTGCCGGCGCTCTGGTTCCTGTCGTTGTCGACCAATTGCCGGACGTTCGAGAACAAGACGGTTCTCGACATCGTCGAGGAGGTCTGCAAGGCCGCGAACGTCACGGACCTCGACCCCCGCGTGGCCTCCACCCCGCCTGTCCTTCCCTATGTGGTGCAGTATCAGGAGACCGATCTGGCGTTCGTCCACCGCCTGCTCGAAGGCGCCGGCATCTACTACACGTTCGACCACAAGGAAGACAAGCACACGTTGATCTTCTCCGATGCGCACAATACGGCGATTCCGGCGTGTGACATCGAGTCGATCCCGGTGCAACCGACGTTCGAGGGGGCGACGCCGCAGACCGACGTCGTGTTCCGCGTGAGTCAAGAGCATGCGGTGCACGCGGCGTCGGTGTCGCTCATCGATCACGATCTGCTTCGCACCGATGACAAGGACGACATCTCGACCACGAACAAGGGCGCCCGCGGCGAGCGGTATGCGTTCCTCGGGGACCTGGGACCCAAGGACTCCGCGGCGGAGGCGAAGCGCCGCATGAAGCAGGAGGAGGCTGGGTTCGATCAGTACCGCGGCGCCAGCACCTGCGCTGCCTTTCGCCCCGGGACGCGGGTGGAGATGACCGAGTGGCCGGATGCGGGCGCGAGCGTTCCCCTTCATCTGATCAGCGTCACCCATCAAGTGGAGGGCGCCGATATCTTCGCTGCATCGGGCCTAACGGCGAGCTACAAGAACGAGTTCCTCGCCATCCCGGCAGAGGTGCCGCATTTGCCCGAGCGTGTCACGCCACGTCCGAGCGTCCGCGGCACCCAAACGGCGACGATCGTCGGGACCGGCGGCACCGGTGAGATCGACGTGGACGAGGACGGGCGCATCCTGCTCCAGTTCCCCTGGGATCGCGGAGTGGGAAGCGACGGCAACTCGAAGCACCGCGTGCACGTTGCCAGTGCGTGGTCGGGAACGGGGTGGGGCTTCGTCCAGATCCCGCGCATTGGCCAGGAAGTGCTCGTCGAGTTCATGGAGGGCGATCCCGACCGACCGATCGTGACCGGCCGTGTCTACAACCACACGCACAAGTTCCCTTACACTCTCCCGGCCGACAAGACGCAAACCGGGTGGAAGTCTCGCACGTTAGGCGGCGGCGACGAGAACTTCAACGAGCTGCGGTTCGAGGACAAGAAGGGAGAGGAGCACATTTTCTCGCAGGCCGAGAAGGACCTGAAAATCCTCGTGAAGCACGACGAGACCCGCGACGTCAAACACGACCGAACGACGACCGTCACGAACGACGACACACGCACGGTCACCGACGGCAATGACAGCCATACCATCAAGAAAGGCAACCAGACGGTCACGGTGGAGAAGGGCGATCAGACGGTCGAGGTGAAGACGGGCAAGCAGACCGTGAAGGTGATGGACGATCAGACCATCACGGTCGATCAGGGCAATCGCGCCGTCACCCTGAAGATGGGGAACGACGAGCTCAAGGTAGAGATGGGGAACCTCACGACGAAGGTCGCGATGGGCAACATCAGCATCAAGGCCGACCTCGGAAAGATCGCCATCGAAGCGATGCAGGAGATCTCGCTCAAGGTCGGCGCGAGCTCGATCGTGCTCTCGCAGACCGGCGTCACGATCAAGGGGTTGATGGTCAAGGCGGAGGCCGTTACCCAGGCCGAGGTGAAGGGCCTCATGACGAAGGTCGAAGGGTCGGCCATGGTGCAGGTGAAAGGCGGGATCGCGCAGGTCAACGGCGACGCCCTCCTCATGGCGAAGGGCGGTATCACCATGATCAACTAGGACCGCAGCCATGACCCAACCAGCGTCAACCCCCACCGGGTCCCCCGCGTCCGCCGACCCGTCCATCGCGTGGCTCGTGGCGCGCGCCCAGCTGCCGGACGATGTGGCGCCACTCGCGGCTGCGTCGGCCGACGGCGCCGCGCTGGTTCAGGCGCTCGTCGCCGATGGCAAGACGCCCGAGGCGTTCCGCGTCATCGCGGCCGCGCTGCCTCCGCGCGAAGGCGTGTGGTGGGCATGGGTTTCGGCGCGCCACGCCACGCAGCTCGCCGCGGAAGGTGCGGAGGTGCCGGCAAAACTTGCCGCGGCGCTTGCGGCCGTCGAGCAATGGATCGCCAACCCCGACGATGACCGCCGACGGGCCGCGTGGGCCGCGAGCCAGGCAGCGGGTCTCGAAACCGCCGCGGGCTGCGCCGCCGGAGCGGTGTTCTTCACCAGCGGAAGCATCGCACCAGCGGACGTCACGCCCGTCCCGCCGCCCGCAGGCATTGATCGCATGCTCACCGGGAATGCCGTGGGACTCGCGGCCGCCGTGCACGCAGAGCATTTTGAAGCCTTGGCGGGCGCGTACATCGCGCAGGGCCTGGAGGTCGTGAAGCAGTTAGGCGGATGGGACAAAGCCATCGCGCTCTCCCGGGACCACTTCCAGGCGCAGCAAGAGCGACACGCACTCATAATCGCGCCGCCCAACGGCGGCGCATCAGCCACCCCACCTGCAGGGCGTTGAGGAATCTCGCATGCCCATGCCCGCTGCACGCATCACCGATATGCACGTCTGCCCGATGGTGAACCCGGGTTTGCCGCCGATTCCACACGTCGGTGGACCTGTGGTCTCACCCGGCGCGCCAACCGTATTGATCTCGATGCTTCCCGCGGCTGGCATGGGCAGCATGTGCGTGTGCGTTGGGCCACCGGATACGATCGTCATGGGCTCGGCCACGGTCTTGGCCAGTGGAAAGCCGCTCGCGCGTTTGCTGGACCCCACGGCGCACGGCGGGATGGTCGTCGCCGGCGCTCCAACCGTGATGGTGGGACCATGATCGCCCTCCACCGACGTATCCTCGCGCCGCTGGCGGCATGCGCCGCCGTGCTGGCCGCTGCGTGTCTCGATGATCGATCGGTCGCGCCTAACGACCAGCTGACCAACCCCACGGTGCGGCTGGGCATCAACGCGACCATCATGAACGCGCAGGCCGGACAGACGGTCCAGATTCGCGCGTTTTACCGCCGCAAGGACCAAACGGAGATCACGCTCCCGAGCTCGCCGACGAGCGTCGCCGTCACGCCGGGTGAGCCGAAGACGGTTGCCGTCGTCGTTCGCATTGCTGATTGTCTCGCCGACCCGCAGCAGTTGGGCGGATCGTCGTCACAATGCGCCGTCGGCGTCACGCTCACGCTGGTGGATGAAAACGGCACGCCGATCGACGCGCAGACGACGCCGCCCACGCCACCGTTGCCGCCCGGATCCACGACGACGCTGACCGAGATCGTCTTCGCACCGGTGACATCGGTGGCGTTCGATGGGATTCCGGTGTTTCGGGTAGGCGACGTCCGGACGCTGGTCGCGAAAGCGCTCGACGCGCAGGGCAGGGCCATCACGACGCGAAGGATCCAGTGGTCCTCGGAGAGCCCGAACATTCTGACGGTCGACGCGACAAGCGGGTCGGTCACGGCGGTGGCGGCGGGTTCTGCAAAGGTGACCGCGACGTCCGGCACGAAGAGCGCAACCGTGACCGTGCGAGTTATCCGGCGCGTCGCCAGCGTGACGTTGAGTCCGAGCCCTGCGCCGCCTGTCGTTGCCGCGACCTCGCTGCCACTCGTGCTCGGCGTGAAGGCTGCGGACGGGACGGACGCCGGAAACCTCGGGGATCGTGATGTAAAGTGGAGCGTCGTGAACCCGGCCGGGTCGACAGTGACGGCGACCGTGTCTGCGAACGGTACGGTCACCGGCGTCTATCCGGGCAATGCTGACGTCACCGTGTCCGTCGATGGCATTACGAAGACGCTTCGGGTCGTCGTAACGGCCGGTGGTGTCAATATCCAGGCTCCGGCCCTCATGTACGCCGGCACGAAGGCAACGCTCACCGCGAGCGTCGTCGACGCGAAGAACACGCCGCTCGCCAACGTCCCGGTGGCGTGGAGCTCGTCCAACCCAGCCGTCGCCACGATCGACGCGAACGGCGTGCTCACGGCGGTCGCCGCCGGGGCCACGCAGGTCACCGCGGCCTCGGGCACGACCAAGGCAACGGCAACCGTCCAGGTGATTCGGCGCGTATCGACGGTTGCTTTGGGTCCAAACCCTGCCACCGTTGTCGTGGCGAGAACACTGCAGCTCGTGGCGGTTCCCAAGGCAGCCGATGGAACCGACGCGGGCGACCTGGCTGACCGCAACATCACGTGGAGCGTCGCGAGCGCCAGCCCAACGCGCGCCACCGTCTCCGCGACCGGACTGGTGACGGGCGTCTATCCTGGCAATGCCGACGTCACGGTCTCGATCGATGGCGTTACGAAGACGCTTCGCGTCGTCGTGACGGCCGCGGGTCTCAGCATCGGGGCGCCAACCGTTGTCTATACTGGCACGAATACGTCGCTGACCGCGACAGCGGTTGATGCGAACGGCGGGGTGCTCCCGAACGTGCCGGTAGCATGGAGCTCGTCGAATCCTGCCGCCGCCACGATCGACGCGAACGGCGTGCTCACGGCGGTCGCGGTCGGGTCCACGCAGGTGACCGCGTCGGCCGGTTCGAGCAGCGCCACCGCGACCGTGCGCGTGATCAACCGCGTGGCAACGATCGTCATGAGCCCTGACCCCGCGAGCGTGGTCGCGGCCAGAACCGTGCAGCTCGTGGCCGATCCCAAGGCCGCGGACGGCACGGATGCGGGTAACCTCACGGACCGCAAGATCAGCTGGAGCGTCGCGAACACCGGCGGACCAATTACCGCTACCGTCTCGGCGACCGGTCTCGTAACGGGCCTGTATCCCGGCAATGCGGATGTCACCGTGTCGATTGACGGTGTCACGAAGACGCTCCGCGTCGTCGTGACGGCCGCCAGTCTCAGGATCCAGTCCCCAGTTACCTTCGCGACCGCGGGAACGCCGGTACAGCTTACCGCCGTTGTGCTCGACGCGAACTTCGCAGTGCTCCCGAACGTGCCCGTCACGTGGAGCACGTCCGATCCGAACATCGCCTCGATCGACGCGAACGGGGTTCTGACCCCTCTAGCGCCTGGCTTCGTGACCATAACTGCCACGGGCGGTGGAGTGACCGGAACGGCGTTCATGCATGTCAACTCGTCTACCAGCCAGCAGCGCACCTCCGGACCTTCTCCGGAGAACTGACCATGCCTAACGTGAATCGAGCTGTTGGGGGACACCACCGCCACGACGGGTCGATGGGCCGGGGGCGGACGGGCCCACTGGGTTGGGTGGCGGTGATCGCCGTCCTGCTGGCGATGCCGGCGTGCTACCATGGCGGCGCCGCCGCGCCGGCGCCGCATCCACGCGTCAAAGAGGCGCAGGACGCCGCGCGTCACGCTATCGCCGTCGAGGCACAGCTCAAGCCGGACACGCTGTCGCCGAAGACCGTAGGTGTGCTGCCCTTCGATCAGACCGGTCTCGACTCCAATACGGCGGCACTCGGGTACGGTCTCGCGGATCTGCTGCGAGTCGATCTCGCGAAGAGCAGTCAGCTCCGCATCGTCGACCGGCTTCGTCTCGACGCCATCATGCACGAGCTCGCGCTCGCGTCGTCGGGCCGTGCGGACTCCAGCACCGCGCCGCGAGTCGGGCGGCTCGTGCAGGCGCGCCGGGTTGTGTACGGTGCGCTCGATGCGCAGGCCAATGCGATGGGCGTGAGCGTCGGCGTCGCCGATGCTGCGACGCGTCAGGTGCAGCCCGCTGTCTCCCAGCAGATGAAGCTCGACAACGTGCTCGACGCCGAGAAGCAGATTGCCCTGCGGCTCTTCGAGAACCTGGGCGTCACGCTGACGCCTGCCGAACGCGCAGCGGTGGAAGAACGCCCGACGAAGAGCATCGCCGCGTTCATCGCCTACGGCAAAGCCGCACGGTACGAGACCGAGCTGCGTTTCGCGGACGCGGTCGGTGCATACGACGAGGCGCTCCGCCTCGATCCCGGCTTCACGCTCGCGGCGACGCAACGTGACGAGGCAGCTGCGCTCGCGGGCCTAACGACGCGACGGAACGCGCTCGCCCGGGCGAGCGCGATGACGATCGATCGTCTGAACGCGGTATTCACGACGCCGATTGGCGGAGGGCAGCCGCCGGGTGGGGTCACCGATCCCGCGTTCCCGGCAACGACCATCACGATCTTCATCACGATTCTCACTCCACGCTGACGAGGCGACCGTGCACATGCTCAAGCCCGCGGTCGTTCACGCCTGCGTCCTGCTGGTCGGGGTGTCGTCTGCCGCCGTGGCGCAAGTCAAGCTTGCCGGGGATGCCACGTCGGTCGTTGGCCCGGTGTTCGAGGTCTGGAAGTTCGGGAACGATGGAATTCCGCAGCCCACGGTCGACGGAGCGAATACGGTGCGCGTGACCCGCGCATCGCAGTGGTCGATTCCAGTCTCGGTCGTGGTGCCGGTCGGCAACCGGTGGTCGTTCGATCTCACCACCGCGTACGCGAGCAGCGACGTTCGTCTTTCCGGCACCGATCCCGTCACGAGGACCGACGGATACACGTTGAAGGGCGTGTCGGACGTGCGCCTTCGCGCCACCGGCCACATCGTCGGCGACAACGTGCTGTTCACCGCCGGCCTGAACCTCCCAACCGGCGAGACGGAGCTCAACGAAGAAGAATTGAGCGCGCTCCGCGTCGTCGGCGCACCGGCGCTCAGCTTCCAGGTGCCGGTGCTCGGCATCGGAACCGGCGGGACGCTCGGCGTCGTGCTCGCGCGGGAGATCGGGGCATGGTCGTGGGCGTTAGGCTCGTCGTACGAGATGCGGAAACAATACACGCCGATCTCCATCGCGGCCGGCCTCCCCGTGGACTTCAGCCCAGGGGACGCGATCCATCTCTCGCTGGGATCCAGCCGCCTCATTGGCCAGTCGAGTATGACGTTCGGCCTGTCGGCCGATTTCTTCGCAGAGGAGGAACTCGAGAGCGGCACGACTACCGGGACGGCTGCCAGCCAGAGCAAGCTCGGTCCTATCTATACGGCGGATTGGCAGTACCAGGTCGCGTCGTCACGATTCCGCGAGCTCACGTTCTATGTCGTCGACCGGTATCGGACGGAGTACGAGCGCGAAAACGTGAAAGTCAATGACAGCAACGCGAACTACCTCGATGCTGGCGTCCGGTCGGTCACCGGGCTGTCGCCGTCGACCGGGCTTCTCATCGCGCTCAATGGCCGGCATCAAACCGGCCTCAAGTCCGACAACCTGTTGACGACCGCCGGCATCGCCAGTGGAACCCTCACCCTTGGGCTTCAACAGCGAGTCGGCGGCCATTATTCGCTTCAACCTTTCGTTCGCGTTCAGGGAGGCCGGATCGAGTCCGGCGACGCATCGTCGACGGCTACCGGCTTCTCCGGTGGCCTGACGCTCGGCGCGCGCTTCTAACGAGACACGAGGCAATCATGCAATTCACATATCGGATTCCGCGTCGTCTCGCGTATGCCGCGACGACACTCGTCATGTTCGGCACATCGGCGTCCGGACTGGCCGCGCAGGGCGCGGCCTCGGACAGCCGGCCTGTCGTGGCCGTGCTGGACTACATCAACGCGTCGATGCGCACCGACGCGGACTACAAGGCGCTCAGCAAGGGCATCGCGACCGTGCTCGCGGGCCGGCTGGGCGAGACGGACAGCATTCGCATCGTCACCCGCGAGAAGCTGAACGAGATCATGAACGAGCAGAACCTCGCCACGAGCGGTCGCGTCGATCCGAGCCAGGCGGTGCAGGTCGGAAAGCTGCTCAACGCGCACCACATCATCTACGGCACCTATTTGGTCCAGCCTAACGGCGACACGCGCATCACGGCGAGCGCCTACAGCGTGGAGACGTCGGAGATGGAGTACAGCACGCAGGTGCGCGGCAACGCCGACAAGCTCCAGGATCTCATCGACCAGCTGGGCGACAAGGTCGCCCACGGCATGAAGCTCCCGGCCGCGCATTCGCGTCAGACCGGCAGCACCGGGACGACCGGCACGACGGTGGTGGCGTCCGGAGGCGAAACGGCGGTAAAATCGACGGGAAGCCTGAGCGAGCTCGTGATCCTGTCCAAGGCCATCGATGCCGAGGACCGCAAGTCCATGACGGAGGCGATCCCGCTGTACAAGATGTTCCTGGCAAAGTCGCTGCCGACATCGTACGTGGCGCAACGGAGCATTGCCGAGGCGAAAGTGCGTGAGCACAACGGCGGGACCGACGAGTAACGGACCGACCCGGCGAAGGCAGCCCATGTTCCAAACCTAACGATTTCAGATTTCGCGGCTGGAGGCGAATGGCCAAGGTCTGCCCGACCTGTGAGAAGGAGTACGGCGACGATGTGCTCTACTGTTCCGCCGATGGGGCCACGCTGCAGTCGCTCGCGCCCAGCGACGATCTCGTTGGGACGGTCGTCGCCGATCGGTACCTGATCACCGACAAGATTGGCGAAGGCGGGATGGGGCAAGTGTATCTCGCCCGCCACGTACGCCTCCCGCAAAACGTCGCGGTCAAGGTTCTCCATCCGTGGCTGGTCCGCGATGCGAACGTCGTCACGCGCTTCCGCCGCGAAGCGGTGAACGCGAGCCAGATCGAGAACGAGCACGTCGCGCGCGTGTTCGACCACGGCGAGATCGGCGACGGTTTCCTGTACATCGCGATGGAGTTCGTCGAGGGTAAGCCGCTCGGAGATATCGTCACGCAGAACGGGCCGCTGCCGATCGCTCGCGCGATCGAGATCACGCGGCAAGTGGCCGACGCCCTCGCCGCCGCGCACGAACGCCCGACGCCGATCGTGCATCGGGACCTCAAGCCTGACAACATCCTGCTCGGCACGCGACGCGACGGCTCCGATCGGGTGAAGGTCGTCGACTTCGGGATCGCCGAGGCGATGAGCGGTGGCGGTACCAAGCTCACACAGGCGGGACTGGTCATCGGGACACCGGAGTACATGAGTCCCGAGCAGCTGGCCGCCATCCCGCTCGACGGGCGGAGCGATATCTATTCGCTCGCGCTGGTCACGTTCTACCTGCTGACGGGGAAATTGCCGTTCACCGCCGAATCACCGCACATGGCGGCGCTGATGCGGCTTCACGAGCGACCGAAAACGCTGGCCGAAGTCACGAACGATGGCACGTGGCCGCCGGCACTTCAGGCGGTGATCGACAAGGCCCTCGCGCGCGCTCCGGCTGAGCGTTACGAGACGGCCCCGGAGTTCGCGCATGCGCTGACGGACGCGGTGGGCGCGCCCGACCGCCCGTCGCTCACCCCAACGCCCGTGCGCGTCGTCGCTCAGACGCCAGCGCAACTTCTTGTCGCCGAGCCGAAGCGCGCACGGAAGATGGCGGTTGGGAGCGCGGTCGCCCTCGGCTTGGCGGCTGTCGCGGTCGTCGGATTTTTCGCGCTACGCGACCGAGCAGACAGTACGGCGAACAGCCCGACGGTGGCCGCGCCCGCCGCGCCGCCTCCGACAGCGGTGCGTGACTCCGTACCGAGCGGAGCGCGGCCAGCGCCGCCGCTGGCGGCGGTGCCTAACGCGACTTCGTCCAAGCCTGCATTGCCCAACACGACGGCGGTCGTGCGCGCGCCAGCGGCGGCTGGCGGGGACACCGCCGATTCGTCGGCGAAGGCGGCAAAACCAGCGCCGGCGCCGACCGGACCGCGCGCGTCCCTCAACTACGTCGAGTCGTTGATCGTCGGGGCGCGCGAGGACCCGTCACGCTCGAAGGTGCTCGCGCGGACCGTCCTCGACTCGGCCCGCGCGATCGTGCCGCGTCTGGACGCGCGCACCGACATCGTCGAGATGGGCGTCTTCACGGTCGCGGCGTATCTGCTGCTCGACCAGAAGAGCGACGCATGCCTGATGCTGGGCTCGATCGGCACCGAGGCGGCGCAGATGGACAAGTTCGCGGCGCAGGTGCGCCTCTGGAACGAACGCCTCGACTGCAAACAGTAGCCTAACGCGACCCACCGGGCCTGAGAGGCCCGGCCCCACAGGCGAACGGGTGTTCGGATGCATCCGATCACTCGGATAGCGGCCTCACGCAAAGCCGGCTGGCACAGCGACTGCGACATCGAGATTAGTCGCTGCCTCAGTACGGTCGAGGCGACGATTCACATCGGCTTGGGACGCGTATGCGAATCGCACTCATCTCCACACCGTACCTGGCAGTCCCACCGCGCCTTTACGGAGGCACCGAGCTCGTCGTGTACGAGCTCGCCGAGGGCCTCGTCCGGCTCGGCCATGACGTCGAGCTCTTCGGAACCGGTGACTCGCGCACCAGCGCCCAACTCCGCTACCTCTACGACAGAGGCCAGTGGCCACCGGAAACGCTGGCCGACCTGAATCACGTGTCCTGGGCGCTGCAGCAGGTTGGCGAGCGCGGCCCGTTCGACATCATCCACGCGCACTCGGCAGTCGCACTGGCGTGCGCGCGGCTCGGGCCCGCGGTGCCGATGGTGTACACGCTCCACCATGCCCGAGACGAACAGCTCTCCGCATTCTACCGGTATCTCCAGGAGCCGTACTACGTCGCGATTTCGGAGGATCAACGGCGCCGCGAAATCGGCCTGCGGCACGTGCACGTCATCCATCACGGTCTCGATCCGGCGAGGTACCTGTGCACGCCGCGGCCACTCGGCAATTACGTCTGCTTCGTTGGACGCTACGCGGAAGTGAAGGGACCGCACACGGCCATCGATGTCGCCCGACGCGCTGGTGTGCGCATTCGGATGGCGGGTGAGGTCCACGTGCCTGACGTGGCATGGGCCGAAGCCGAGCTCCGGCCGCGGCTCGCGCAGTCGCACGTCATCGACGTGGGGCCGGTCGGAAGCGCCGTCAAGGCGCGGTTGCTCGCGCATGCGCGAGCGCTGCTCGCTCCCATCGAATGGAACGAGCCGTTCGGCCTCATCCTGATCGAAGCCATGCTGTCCGGGTGTCCGGTCGTCGCATTCGGGATGGGAAGTGTGCCCGAGCTGGTCGACGATGGCCTAACGGGATACGTCGCGACGTCTGCGGACCACATGGTCGAGCTGCTTCGGCCGGGTGGCGCAGTCGACAGAATCGACCGGGTCGCGTGCCGCGCGCGCGCTGTCGAGCGATTCAGCGCGGAGCGCATGGTGGCAGATCACGTCGCGTTGTATCAGCGCATTGTCGGTGCCTCGGTATCGTCCCCGCCGCACCGCGGGTCGGGCTCGCGCATGGTGGCGTAGTCGTGACGTCGCGCGCGACGAGCGGCAAGGCGTCCGCATCCGATCAGGTCGCGGCGAGGGACGTGTCGCCGTCGGACCGCCCGACCATCTCGATGGCCGACGCTGTCGGCTATCCGACGATTCCGTGTGACCGTGAGACGCCGGTCTCGGATGCGCTCACGCTCAAGAACGACCGACTCTTCGCGCTGGTCGACCAGCATGGCAACGTGGCACCGGCGGGCAACTGCTCGCTCGGCGTGTTCGAGGGCGACACGCGGATCGTCAGTCACTACGAGTTGCGCATGGCGGGCAGCGCGCCGGCGAAGCTCTCGACCCAGGTCATTCAACCGTACTACTCGCAGATCGACGTGGCCGTGACCGACCACGAGTTTGGCGGGAACACCTGGGACCCGAAGCACGCCATCTACATCCGGCGCGAGCTGATCCTCGAAGCCTCAATGATGGAGCGCCTGACGCTGACGAACTTCCTCGTGCGTCCCATCGACTTCTGGGTGGAGCTCCACTTCGGCTGCGACTTTGCCGACATCTTCGAGGTGCGAGGATGGAAGCGCGACAAGCGCGGAACCTTCCTGGCGCCGATCGTCGAGCCGTCGGCGGTTCAGTTCGCGTACCGGGGACGCGACGGTCGAGTGATGACGAGCGCCATCCAGTTCGCCGATCAACCGGATTCCCTGGAGGCACGGAAGGCGCGCTGGGCGTTTCGCCTGTTGCCCGGGACGCCGGTGCAGCTCGAGTGGACCATCAAGGGCGACACTATGCGCGAGCGCTCCCACACGGCGAAGGACATTGCCTTCGACGATCGGCGGCGACGGCTTGGGTCCGTGTACGACCGTTGGCGGTCGGCATGCTCACGGTGGACCAGTGGCATCGGCACGTTCGACGCGACGATCGCGCGAGCGATCGACGACCTGCGATCGCTCTACATCACCGCGGACGGGGCGCGGGTCATCTCGGCAGGCATCCCGTGGTACTCGACCGTGTTCGGTCGCGACGCGGCGATCACCTCACTGGAAACGCTGTCGCTCAATCCTCGCATTGCGACCGATACCCTGCGCTATCTCGCGCGGTATCAGGGGACGAAAGAAAACGCGTATACGGAAGAGCAGCCGGGCAAGATCATGCACGAGCTGCGTCGCGGGGAAATGGCGCGGAGCGGCGAGATCCCGCACGTGCCGTACTACGGCACCATCGACGCGACGCCGCTGTGGCTGGTGCTGGTGCACGAGACGTGGCGATGGACGGGCGACGACGCCTTGATCCGCGAGCTGCTGCCTAACGTCAAGCGCGCGCTGGCGTGGATCGACGAGTATGGCGACGTGGATGGCGACGGGTTCGTCGAGTACGCGAGCACGTCGTCGCGCGGGTTGGTGAATCAGGGGTGGAAGGATTCCGGCGACGGTGTGCCGTTCCCGGATGGTCGGCTGCCCCATCCGCCGATCGCACTCATCGAGGTGCAGGGGTACGTCTACGACGCAAAGGTGCGTGCGGCCGCCTTGCTCGCGCGGCTGGGCGAGCACGAGGCTTCGCAGCGGCTGGCAAAGGAGGCGGCCCACCTGCGGCAGCGCGTAATCGACGCGTTCTGGCTCGAGGATGCCGGAACGTTCGCGCTGGCGCTCGACGGGGAGAAGCACCCCGTCCCGACGGTCACGTCCAACGCGGGCCAGCTGTTGTGGAGCAGGCTGCCCGACACCGACCGCGCGCTCCGAGTGGCGACGACGTTGCTTGCGCCCGACATGTCCTGCGGCTGGGGCATTCGGACATTGAGCGCGCGACATCCCGTGTTCAACCCGATGAGTTACCACGACGGCTCCGTGTGGCCGCACGACAACGCGCTGATCGTGATGGGAATGTCGCACTACGGTCTGGGTGCCAACTCGCTCCCGATCATCGTGGCGACCACGGAAGCCGCGGCCGGCGCGAGGCACAACCGATTGCCCGAGCTGTACTGCGGCATGGAACGCACCGGAGAGACGCGTCCGGTTCAGTATCCGGTCAGCTGCTCGCCGCAAGCGTGGGCCGCTGGCGCGCTCTTCATGATGCTGCAGGGCGCGTTGGGCATCATGCCCGACGCGCCCGCCGGGGCCGTGCACATTCGCAATCCCGTGATGCCGCCGCACCTCAACAAGCTCACGATCACGAACCTCCGCGTGGGCGCGTCGCGCCTGTCGCTGCATTTCGAGCGACACGCGAGCCGAACGCTCGTCAACGTGCTCGCCGTCGAGTCGAGCGCCGAGCCGGTTCGGGTTCAGATCGAGTTCGGGTGACGCGTTGAGGCTTTCGTCTTACGCCGCCACGCCCGGGTCGTAGATTCGATCGCGTCCTTGGGCGAGAGAACACTATGAGCACGAGCATCGCGCGCATCGCGAGCATCGCATCGTTCCTGGTGGTGGCGGTAGTTCAACTCGCTGCCCCGACCGCGCTCTCCGCGCAGGAATACCTCTACGTCGGGAATAGTCTCGGCGGTGACATCTCCGTCATCTCGATTCCCGGGCACAAGGTCGTGCGCACCATTCCGGAGAGCGTCGTCGGCAACCACCCCGACGACGTGATCGCGTCGCACAACGGCGACGTCCTCTACATCAGCCGGCTCGACGTCAACGATGTCATCGCCGTGAGTACCGCGACCGAACAGATGCTCTGGCGGGTCGAGGTGCCGGGAGTGCCGAACCACCTCACGCTGTCGCCGGACGAGCAGTTCCTCTATGTCCCGATCTACGACAAAGGATTGCTCGCGGTGGTGGACACGAAGACCCACCAGGTCGTCACGACGCTGGAAGTCGGGAAGGGCCCGCACGGGACACAGCTCGGGCCTTCCGGGAAGCATCTGTACATCGGCAACATGGAGTCGAATGACGTCGCCGTGGTGGAAGTCGGGACCCACCGGCTCGAGAAACGAATTCGACTGCCGGAAGGCGTGCGGCCATTCCAGATCTCGCGGGATGAGAAGTATCTGTACGCACAGCTCTCCAAGCTGCACGGGTTCGTCATCGTGGACCTAACGAGCGACAGTGTGGTGCGCACCGTGACGCTTCCCACCGGCGGCAAGACGCTGCCAGAGGCGACCCTCGGCATGTCGCACTACGTGATGAATCACGGTCTGGGTATCTCGCCGGACGGGAAGTACCTCGTCGCCAACGGATCGCTCATCGGGATCACGGCGATCTACTCGATGCCCGATCTCCAGTTGCTCGGCACTGTGCCCGTGGGACGCGAGCCGAACTGGGTGGCGTTCAGTCGGGACTCGAAGTTCGTGTACGTGAGCAACCGGCGCGACAACACGCTCTCGGTCATCTCGATCCCCGAGCGTAAGGAAGTTGCGCGGCTCAAGGTGGGCGAGTTCCCGCAGCGCATGACCACGACGGTCATCGCGCGGCGTCCGAACTGACCTGGCGATCCGTGGCGTCGCCACCGATCTCGCGCCGCGGTGCCCTCCGGGTGCTCTTGAGCGCCGCGGCATGGTCGAACGC
>JAJKIV010000389.1 GCA_021154285.1 Gemmatimonas sp.
ACGACCATGATGGACGAGAACGCGGCGCGGTCCGAGCCTAACGACGCAAAGGATGTCTACATCGAGGCGATGATCGAGAGTGCGCTGCGTTCGGCAACGCTCGCGGAAGAAGTCGGACTGGAGCATGACCGCATTCTGATCTCCGCGAAAGTGTCGGCGGTGCAGGATCTGGTGGTCGTGTATCGCCGCCTGGCCGGTCGGTGCGACTACCCGCTTCATCTCGGCCTCACCGAGGCCGGACTGGGTATGAAGGGCATCGTCGCGAGTACGGCAGCGCTGTCGATTCTGCTCGCCGAAGGGATCGGTGACACGATCCGCGTATCGCTGACGCCGAAGCCTAACGGGAGCCGCACCGAAGAAGTCCACGTTGCGCAGCAGATCCTCCAGTCACTCGGCCTTCGCAGCTTCACGCCGCAGGTGACGGCCTGCCCGGGCTGCGGCCGAACGACATCGACCTTCTTTCAGAAGATGGCGGAGGATATCCAGACCTATCTACGCGACCAGATGCCCGTGTGGCGGGACCGCCATCCCGGCGTCGAGGACATGCGCGTCGCCGTGATGGGGTGCGTCGTCAACGGTCCGGGCGAGTCGAAGCACGCGAACATCGGGATCTCGCTCCCCGGAACGTTCGAGGAGCCGAAGGCGCCCGTGTACGTGGACGGGAAGCTCATGACGACGTTGCGCGGGGAGGGCATCGTGCCCGAGTTCCTCGAGATCCTCGAGACGTACGTCGCGCGACGCTACCCGGCTCGCGAGCCGGCGACAGTGCTCTAGACGCTCGCGTCCACCTGGTTGTTACGCTCCCAGAGCTCGAGCGCGTGCGCCACGTTGTCGAGCTCGCGCATGATCGGCGCGTCGAATCCGACCTCTCGAAGTCGCTCGCACACCCGTCGGTACCACCGGATGGTGCCTTCCCGACCTATGGTGAATCGGCCCCATACCGTCTCGGGATAATCGGTTCGCTTGAGATCCGCGAGGATCGTGCTCGCGTTATGCACCTTGTCCGCCGCACAGACCCAGCGCGCGCGGTCGTTCGCCTGTGCGAGCCTGGTGAGATAGTCTTCCTTACGCTCGTCGGAAGAGAGCTCGATCCCATCGTCGTCCAGCTTCCGGTTCGTCACCGCGAGCACCGTCGCAAGCACCTCGTGGCCGAACTTGTCGGCGACCCGACTCTCGAGCATCTCGCGCGTGTACCCGTCGCGCATACAGTCCTCGATGACGTCGTGGAGTATGCCGGCAACGATGGTCTCCTCGTCCTGGCCGTAGCGCGTCAGAATGATCGCGACGTTCGCCGGATGCGTGAGGTAGGGAAGTCGGGTCCCCTTGCGCACCTGCTGGTCGTGGTGCTTGGCCGCGAACGCGAGCGCGTGATTGATGCGATCCGAGTAGCCGGTGCTCATGACAGCGGCGCAATGGCGAGAGAACGACGTCGAACGCGCGGACCGATAACATAGCGCGGGTACTGAGCGTTGGGCAGACGGATCCTCCTATACGAGTCGTGCCAGAATTGACGCGAAGGTGAGGTCCAGCACCAAAAGCCCGAGTCCCTGTACGACGACGCCGAGGCCGCCACCGAGGGCACGCAGGTTTCGCGCGGGCCGCCACGCGATCAACACTGCCGTGACACCAACGGCAATGATTCCAACGTCGAGACCGATCGCGAACCAGTTCAACCGGTCGAGTCGCGTCGCTCCCGATACATCGCGCATCGACAGGGCAGACCATCTCGCCGCCGCGATGATGAGTTCGACCGAGCCCCACGCGAGCGTCTGTGTGGCGAACCACAGGGCGATCGGTGCGCTCATCCGACGTCCAATGACAATCGTAACGACCGTCGTACCGAGCGCGGCACTCGTGACCGCCCAGATGAGGATGCGGATGAGGTGATTGCGCTCCGCCGCGAGGAGCGTATCGGACCACATGACGCTAACGATCCGCTTCGGCGAGCTTCACGTCGTTCACCGGGCGTTCGCCGGCGAACCAGTTTTCGAAGATCCACGGCGGATCGAGGCTCGGTGCGTCGGCCGACCAGAGCACGATGCCAATGATCCGCGCGCCATCGTCACGGAGTGCTGCGACTGCCGTTCGGAGTGTGCTCACGAGCGAATGCGCGAGATGGGCGCAGACGAGCACCGCAGGTACGACACGAACGTCATTCGCTTGGTCGAATGGCGAAACCACCACCGTCAACTCGTAATGACGCGCCGAGCGAACGATCGCCGCACGGAGCGTCTCGGCTTCGCGATTCGATATCGGGCCTCGGTGGTCTGCTCCACTCGGCACGACATCCACCCATCGATCGCGGCCGACCGGCGTTTGAATCGCCGCTGCCGAGAGATCGACAGAGCCCGTGAGCACCTCAGCTACACCCGATGAGGGCGGGAGACGAAGAACTGACGCGAGAGGTTGCTTCTCCAAGTCGGCATCCACGAGGAGCGTACTCCGCATCTCGTTCGCCGACACCGCGGCAATGTTGGCGGCGATGGTCGCTGTGACCGCTGGAGTATCTCCTGCCACCGTGACAATCGCACGCGTTGGCCCTGATACGCTCGCGTGCGATGCGAGCAGACGATACGCGTCGGACGTCGGGTCGATCAGCGGCGGAAGTCGAAGATCGGCTTTACGCCGGGCGCGTTCGGGCGGAATCTGACGTGGCCGGACGACGGCGAGCACCCGCTCTCCTGTCACACGTTCCGCTTCCTGTAAGTCCGAGACTCGAGGTCGGCTGACCTCGACCATCAGCGCAATCGCGAACCCGATCGTGAGACCGACAACTAACGACGCACCGAGAATCGCGATCGGCGGCGCGATAACGTTCGCTTGTGCGCGGGCCTCGCGAAGCTGACGCTCGGTGACCACGTTCGCGCGCCTCGCGGCATCGAGCGCGCCAAGCGCGGAGTCGCGTCGCGTCTGCAGTGCGTCACGGCGCAGCAGCGGGCCTAACGTATCGACGGTGATGACTACCGGGGCAGCGGTCGGCGGAGGCCTGAGCAGCGCTAGTGAATCACGTATCGTGTTCTGTCGCGCTTCGGCTATTGCCTGGATCGATCGCCCAATCGCGGTCGCACGGGCGGTAAGCGCGACGAAGATTGGATCGACACCGCCTCCTGCACCGAACTCGTCGCGTTCGCGTTCGACGTCGGCCAGCGAATCGAGCATCGCCCGCACGCGCGAGTCGGCGGCGAGCGCTCGGCTTTCGCCAAGAGCGCGGTAGGACTGCGGGAGAGGAGAGTTTTCCGCGCGCTCGAGCAATCGTGCCAGCTCGCTTGCTCCGACCGCGAGGGAATCACGCCTGAGGCGCGCTGCCGCGGGGAAGGTGTCCGCCGGTGGAGCGTATGTCGGTCTCGAAGCCAGTGTGCGACGTGCGACGAGCACTGATTCGGCGAGCGCGAGCCTCTTCGTTGCGGTGTCGACTGTGGTCAGTAGCGCGACGGTATCACGCCAGTGTGTGGAGAGGGGCGCTATTTGCTGCGAGGCACGGCGCGCGTTTCTCGGCGTCAGCACCAACAGCATCAGTGCAATAGTGAACACCGTGCCGGAGATCGCTGCGAGGCGTAGCGGGCGCCGAAGCGTGTTTCGCGCTCGCGCCGCCACCCACGCCGCCCGCATCTCGGCGCGACGGCGTCGCGTATACCGCGGAACTGCTCCAGTGATCGTGTCGACCATTCGCTCGCGATAATCGAAGCAGCGGGGCTACCGCGCAAGCGTTCACGCGATCCGTTGACGACCGGCAGTCGTGCGGCGCTACAGACAAACGTCGGGGGTAAAAACAACGCGGAGGCGCTCTCGCGCCTCCGCGTTATTCACTCCATCGAAACTCGCTCGGCGCGTGACTCGCGCCGGGCGTGGACTTACTGAACCGTGATCGTGCCCTTCATCCCCATCGCAAGGTGGGGCGTGCAGTGGAACGGATACGTGCCGGGCTTGATGTTGGCGAACGAGATCGTGTACGTCTGGTTCGGGTTCACCTCGAGCGGGCTCGAGAGCTCGCCCTGCTGGTCCGGCATGTTCGCCGAGAGCTGCGGCTTGACGTCCGCCGGAATCGTCGCCGGATCGAACGCGACGTTGTGGGGGCCGCCGGAAACCATGACGAACTTGACGCCGTCGCCAGCCTTGATCTTGATGTCCGCCGGCTCGAACCGATAACCCTTGTCGTCACCGACCATCTTCACTTCGACCGTCTGACCCGTGATCGGCGCCGCAGTACCAGCTGGTGCTGCAGTCGCCGGCGCGGCGGTCGTCGCCGAATCCGCCTTAGGAGTCGCCGCGGCAGTCGCCGCCGTGTCCGTCGCCGCCTTCTCGCCACCGCCACCACATGCACCAAGCGCAATCGTACTGCTCACGACCACAAATCCGAGAAACCGCATTTCCTGAGGCCTCCAGTGCCGTACCAAATAACTGCGTGTGAATGAAGCCGAGACCTCCCAATGCGTGGTCTCAGAGCATTGTGAATTTATTCACATGGCCCCTGGAACGCAAATAGCCTCGGTCTTCGAAATCGTCGAGTCGCGAATTTTGGTTGCAGCCTCCATACCGCCAGCGCATTGACGCTTCGTTCGTCGGCCGATTACGTTGCAGCCATGTATCCGCCCAGCGTTTGCCATCACTACACGCACACCAGCCACGTCCTTCGGGTCGGGGCCGTTTGCGTGTAAGCGGATGAGCGACTGATACATTCGCGCCAGACACCGAACGCCGCGGCCCGTCTCCCGACGGGCCGTTTTCTTTTCCCGAATCGACGATTCCATAACAACCCCTGCCATGCTGAGAATCGCGCTACCGAATAAGGGGCGCCTGGCTGAAGAGACCCGTGACCTGTTCGAGGACGCTGGCCTGCCTATCCGCGCACGGGGCGACCGCGCACTTACCGCATCGCTCGGTGGCGAGTTCGAGGCGATATTCGTGCGGGCCCAGGACATTCCCGAGTTTGTCGCGGATGGCGCCGCCGACGCCGGGATCACCGGATGGGACCTGGTCTGCGAGTCGGAACGCGATCTCGACGTTCGTCTCGACCTGGGGTTTGGCAGTTGTCGGCTCGTGGTCGCGTCACGTGAAGAGAGTGGCATCCAGCAGCTCGATCAGATCGTCACCGAGCGCGTGGCGACGGTTTTCCCGCGTGTGACACGTCGTTTTTTTGAGCGCCGTGGCTGTCGAGTCGAGATCGTCCCTGTGTCAGGGGCCGCCGAAATTGCTCCGCACCTCGGGATAGCCGACATCGTGGTCGACCTGACGTCAACGGGTTCCACGCTCAGAGTGAACGGCCTTCGTGAGATTGCCACGGTTCTCGAGTCAACGGCGCGACTTGTCGCGCGGGCAGCCGATGCCGATCGCCTTGACTCGGGTAAGCGGCGCGCACTCGATGACCTGGCGGACGCGCTCTCGAGCGTGTTGCGTGCGAGAGGACAGCGATATGTCATGGCCAATGTCCCGCGTTCAGCGCTCGACCGGGTCAAAGAGGTACTGCCCGGCCTGAGCGGCCCGACCGTCATCGACATCTTGAATGCAGGTCAGCACGTTGCGGTGCACGCGGTCGTGCCGGAGACGGCGATCTTTCGCACGATCGCGCAGCTCAAGGCGTTAGGCGGCGCGGGAATACTCGTGACTCGGATCGAGAGGCTCATGCCATGAAAGCGGGACGCATGCGATTCCGCGGGCCGCTGCACGCGCTGAGCGATGCGGACCGCGTCCAGTTGCTCGAACGTGCCCCCGTCACTGACGACATGGTGCGCACCACGAGCGAGGCGATCATCGACGTGGTTCGACGCGACGGTGACACCGCGCTGATCTCGCTTGCCAGGGAATACGACAAGGTCCGGCTCAAGTCACTCGAGGTGCCGCGCGACGAGTGGACGGACGCGCTTCGATCGCTCGATCCATCGCTGCGGGCGGCCATGGAGCGGGCTGCCACGAACATCCGAGCTGTCCACGTCGCCGCGCTGCCCCAACGCGTTGAAATCGCTCCCGAACCCGGCATTATCGTTGGCCGGCGCCCCGATCCGCTGCATCGCGTCGGCGTATACGCGCCGGGCGGTCGCGCAGCGTATCCCAGCAGCGTCCTCATGGGCGTGATCCCGGCGCGCGTCGCAGGCGTCGCAGAGGTCATCATTTGCGCGCCCCCGACCTCAAAGGGACAGCCAGAGCCTGCAACGCTCGCGGCGGCCGAGTTGTCCGGGGCCGATCGAGTGTTCGCAGTGGGCGGCGCGGGAGCGATTGCCGCCATGGCGTACGGCACAGCAAGCATTCCTCGCGTCGACCGCATCGTCGGTCCGGGAAACGCCTACGTGGCGCAGGCGAAGCTCCTGGTGTCGAACGTCGTGGGCATCGACTCTCCCGCCGGCCCGAGCGAGTTGCTGATCGTTGCCGATGACTCGGCCGACCCTGCGCATCTCGCCGCCGAGTTGCTCGCCCAGGCCGAGCACGATCCAGAGGCGGTCGTCGCGCTCGTCACGACGGACGAGACGTTAGGCGCCAAAGTAGTCGACGCCATCGAGAAGTTTCTGCCCGTCCAGGCGCGTCGCGCGATCATCGAGCGCGCGTTCGCTGAACGCGGCGCAATCCTCACGGCGCCGTCGCTCCGCGAGGCGATAGCGTTCGCGAACCTGTTCGCGCCAGAGCATCTGCTGCTCGCAACGCGCGACGCCGACGCGCTGCTCGGTGACATTCGCTCGGCCGGCACCGTGTTCGTCGGCGAAGTGAGCTCGGTGACGTTCGGCGACTACATCACCGGAGCGAACCACGTGCTCCCGACAGGCGGGTTGGCGCGCTCGTACTCTGGCTTGAGCACGGCGGATTTCGTCCGCTGGACGACATACCAGCGCGTCGACCGCGACGCGGCCGCCCGACTGGCTCAGGACGTCGCCGTGTTCGCGGAGGCGGAGCATCTGCCGGCGCACGCTGCTGCCGCCCGGGCGTGGAGGCAATCCACTTGACACCGCCGACCCCATCATCGTCGCCGAGCGAGTCGCTTCGACTCGGACGCGCGACGATTCGCGATGTCGTGCCGTATCCCACGGAGCGTTTGCCGTGCACGGCCGACTTGAGTGATAATACCAACCTGTTCGGCGCACCGCCGGCTGCGCTTCGGGAGCTCACAACGGCCGGCCGCGACGAGATCACGCGGTATCCCGGCCTCCACGCCCGAAGCCTCCGTGAGGCGCTGGCAGGCTACGCTGGCGTTCGTTCGGATCAGGTCGTGAGTGGCTGCGGATCCGACGACGTGATCGACTCGGCAGTGCGCGCTTTCGCGGAGCCCGGGGAGCGTCTCGCCTACTCCGACCCGACGTTCAGCATGATCCCGGTGTTCGCGAAGGTGAATGGCCTCGTCCCCACACCCGTTCGGTTCGCGGCCTCGGGCGACATCGACCCGGAGGCATTGCTCGCGACGGACGCGCGCATCATCTACATCTGCTCGCCTAACAACCCGACCGGCAGTCTGGCGGCTCGTCGGTCGGTCGATCGCGTGATCGAGCGTGCACCCGGTATCGTGATTATCGACGAGGCGTACGGCGAGTTCACCGACAGTGGCCGAGTGGGCGAGGCGCCCGAGCATGACCGCGTATTGGTCACGCGCACCTTGTCGAAGGCGTTCGGAATGGCCGGCTTTCGCATTGGTTACGGAACCGGCGCCGCGTCTCTCGTTCACGAGATCGAGAAAGTACGAGGGCCCTACAAGGAGAATGCGCCTGCCGAACGCGCCGCGGCGTGTGCCCTTCGCGAGGATGTCGCGTGGATGCGCGACCTGGCGGCCAAGGCGGTTCAGAACCGTGAGCGGTTCGCTGGCGCACTCCGCGCCCATGGGCTCGACGTGCTTCCGTCAGCCGCCAACTTTCTCCTGGTGCCGATCGCGAATGCGGCACTCGTCGCACAGCGCATGCGAGAGCGCGGGATCGCGGTTCGTCCGTATCCGGGCTTGCCGGGGATCGGTGATGCGCTTCGTATCACCATTGGACCGTGGGCACTGATGGAGCTCGCCTTGGATGCGCTGCTCGGAGCACGCGCGTCTGTCGTGACGACCCAGCCGGGGCGATGAAAGTCACCATCTTCGATTACGGCGCGGGGAATATCCACTCGCTCGCGAAGGCGCTTGCGGCGTTCGAGGCAACGGTGGAAGTGGAGACGGACCCGACTCGGGCGATCGAGACGGACGTTCTGGTGCTGCCCGGTGTCGGAGCGTTCGGGTTGGCCGCAGAGCGCTTGGCGGCCGGTCGACTCGCCATGCAGGCGGCCCTGCGTGACGGGCTGCCGTGTCTTGGCATCTGTCTCGGCATGCAGCTGCTGTTCGACGTGAGCGACGAAAGCACGCCTAACGCGCGAGGTCTGGAGATCTTTTCTGGAACGGTCACCCGACTCAGGGCGCAACGCGTCCCGCAGATCGGGTGGAATGCCATCGACGCCGCGGACGATGAGCTGTTTGTGCGTGCCCCCCTCTCGTACGCCTATTACGCGAACAGCTACGTGTGCCGGCCGGTCGATGACGCGGTCGTTCGTGCATGGAGCACGCACGAGGATGACCGATTCGCGGCTGTCGTACGCGCGGGTCGTACCGTCGGCGTGCAGTTCCATCCCGAGAAAAGCTCGGGCCCCGGCTTGCGCTTTCTGCATGCCTTCCTCGACGACGTCACCTCATGATCGCCATACCCGCGGTGGACCTGCGCGAGGGCGCGTGCGTTCAGCTCGTCGGAGGAGACTATTCTGACGAACGCGTTCGTCTTGCGGACCCGGTTTCCGTCGCTCGTGAATGGGTGCGATACGGATTCCGTCGACTCCACGTGGTCGACCTAGACGCTGCAACGGGACGCGGGTCGAACCGCGATGTCGTACACGAGATACTCCGGGAGATTCCGGTCGAGGTGCAGATCGGCGGCGGAGTCCGGAGCACGACCGCGATCGATGAGCTGGTCGGCGCCGGAGCCTGCGCTGTCGCTCTCGGTACTCGGGCGTTCGAGGACGCTGACTGGCTCGGGCGTGTCGCCAACGCGTACCCTAACGAGATCATCGTTGCGGCCGATGTGCGGGATCGCCGCGTCGTGACACACGGCTGGACGCGGACGCTACCGCGAGAGATCATCGACGTCACGGAAGAGTTGAGCGCGCTACCCCTCGCGGGCCTGCTCGTCACCGCCGTCCATCGTGAAGGGCGGATGCAGGGCACGGACCTGTTTCTCATGGAGGACGTGGTCGAAGCAGCGAGCTTCCCCGTATACGCGTCCGGTGGGATTGCATCCGTTGCCGATCTCCGAGCTCTTGCCGACCGCGGCGTCGCCGCAGCGATCGTCGGCATGGCGCTGTACACCGGCGCCATCGATCCGTGGCAGGCAGCCGAGGAGTTTGCGGAATGAGTGTTGTCGAACGGCAGACGGCTGAGACCCGCATCCGCCTCGAGATCACGAACGGGGACGGGCGCTCGACTGTGGCGACCGGCCATCGCTTCCTCGATCACATGATGGTGACGCTCGCGAGATACTCCCGCCTCGACCTCTCGCTTCAAGCGTCCGGCGATCTGAAGCATCACCTCATCGAGGACGTTGGAATCGCCTTCGGGACCGCCATCGCCGATCAAACCCCCATCACGTGTGCGCGATACGGGCACCGCACAGTCCCCATGGACGATGCGCTCGTGGAGGTAACAATCGATCTCGGAGGGCGGCCGTACTATCGCGGCCCGGTTCCCAGCTCGCTGTACGATCACTGGTTTCGATCGTTCGCAGATCACGCGCGCGCCACACTCCATGTTCGGGTGCTTCGCGGCGCCGATCGACATCACATCGTCGAAGCCGCATTCAAGGCACTGGGCCTCGCGTTGCACGACGCCCTCATCGACTCCGGTACGGTTTTCAGCACGAAAGGCAGCGTTCGATGGTGACGCGCCGACTCATTGTCTGTCTCGACGTGAAGGGCGGCCGCGTCGTGAAAGGCGTCCAGTTTGAATCGTTGCGGGATGTCGGTGATCCGGTCGAACTCGCTCGACGATACGAGGCGGATGGCGCGGATGAAGTCGTGTATCTCGACATCTCGGCCAGCTTTGAAGAGCGGTCGACTCTGCTCGACCTCGCGAGGCGAACGGCCGAACGTCTTTTCATTCCGCTGACCATTGGGGGCGGGATTCGCTCGGCTAACGATGTCGCGCGCGCACTGCGCGCCGGGGCCGACAAGGTCGGTGTGAACACCGCGGCCGTCGAATCGCCGGAGATTCTGACCGAGTGCGCCGTTCGATTCGGCTCGCAATGTGTGGTCGCGAGTATCGATGCCAAGCGGCACGGCGAAAGCTGGCTCGTATACACGCGAGGCGGAAGGACGCCGACGTCGCTCGATGCAGTGACGTGGGCGCGCGAGTGCGTTCGGCGCGGCGCGGGTGAGCTCCTCGTCACGAGTATCGACCGCGACGGTGCACGTACGGGCTACGACCTCGAGCTGACTGCGACGATCGCGAATGCTGTCGATGTTCCAGTAGTCGCGAGCGGCGGTGCAGGATCGCCGAGCGATGTGTGTGACGCACTCGTGCGCGGCCGCGCGGACGCAGCCCTGGTCGCCGGCATCCTGCATGAAGGCGTGACAACCGTACAGCACATCAAGACAGAAATGGCCCATAACGGCATACCGGTGCGCGCGGCATGAGCGCGGTCCGAAATGAGACGCTGCTGCAGGCGGTGTCCGAGGTGGCTCGACTCACTGGCCGAGTTGCACTCGCGCACTTTCGAACACGCCTCGACGTTGAGACGAAGCGCGACGGGAGCCCGGTGACTATTGCCGATCGCGCCGCCGAGCAAACTGCGCGCGAATGGATCGCTACGCGGTTCCCGCACGACGCGATTCTCGGCGAGGAGTTTGGCCCCGAAGGCGACGAGGGAGCGCGTCGCTGGTTCATCGACCCGATCGACGGCACGAAGACCTTCGTGCGTGGCGTTCCGCTTTGGGGGACGCTGATTGGCGTGGTGAGCGGGGACACTGTGCTCGCGGGCGCGATCTACTGTCCTGCGGTTGACGAGATCGTTACCGCTGCCGTGGGCGAGGGCTGCTGGTGGAACGACGCTCAGTGTCGCGTTTCGGAGCACGCGGAGATCGCCGGCTCGACGCTGCTCACGACGGATGTCCGGTTTGCAGGTTTTCCCGATAGGGCAGCGCGGTGGTCGGCGCTCGCAAACGAAGCAGCGGTCGCGCGGACATGGGGCGATTGCTACGGTTATCTCCTCGTCGCGACCGGACGAGCCGAGTTGATGGTGGACAATCTCATGTCGCCGTGGGACTCCGCCGCGCTCATCCCGGTGGTGCGCGAGGCCGGGGGCGAGTTCAGTAACTGGGATGGTCGCGTTACACCATTCGGAAGCGGAGCGATGGCCAGCAATGGTGTCATGGCCGGCTCGTTGCGCGCGAGGCTCGGTGTGCCCTGGCCGCCGCCGAATGACCCGAACCAATGACCCAAATGGCGCCGGCAACGTCTGGAGCACGCCTAACGTGATAACGATCGATCTCGAAGCGCTCGATTTCGAGAAGGGCGGGGGACTAGTTTCCGTCGTCGTGCAGGACGCGACATCGGGAGCCGTCCTCATGACCGCGTTTGCCGACCGGGAGGCGCTGGAGGAAACGATCGAGACCGGGGAGATGCATTTTCGGTCTCGCTCGCGCGGCCTCTGGCATAAGGGCGCCAGCAGCGGCAACACGCAGCGCGTCGTCTCCCTGGAGGCTGACTGTGATGCCGACGCGGTGCTCGCACGCGTGATCCCGGCCGGACCAGCGTGTCACAGAGGCACCGCGTCGTGCTTCCCGACGACGGCGCTTCGTGGCGACGCCATCGCGGACGTGGATGCGACAATCGCGGGGCGCCTAACGTCGCCGGCGCCAGACCCTGGTGGCGATCGTGCCAGCTACACGCGGCGCCTGGGCGCCGACCGCAATCTTCGACTCAAGAAGCTCGGCGAGGAGTGCGCCGAGCTCGTCGTGGCGTGCGCGGATGATGATCGCGCTCGGGCGATCGAGGAGGCGGCGGACCTGCTGTACCACACGCTGGTGGCCCTCCGCGCAGTCGGGGCGTCGCTTGACGACGTGCGGCGCGTGCTCGCCTCGCGCCGCCGCGACTGAAACCCGAATTGGGTGGAGGGTCAGAACCCCTTCAGCGTGCGAGCGGAAAGTCGGCGGGAGTCACCGACGTAGGCGAACCGTATGCCCCTCATATACTGTCGCGCCACGCGCTGAACATCTTCGGGACTCACTTCCCGCAGCTCGTCCACGAACAAGTCTGCGATCCGGAAATCGCCCCGGAATAACTGCGCGCGCGCGAGGAAGTTCGCCTGCTCGGCGTTCGTTTCGTTATTGAGGAAGTATTCCGTGATGAACTGCTGCACCAGACGCTCGAGTGCCTCGCGATCGATCGTACCCTGTTGCAGCGCCATGATCTGCTGCCGCATGAGCGCCAGTGTCGTATCGGGCGACACAGTGGTGACGTACAGGCCGCCTGACGCGATCGCACGTTCGACGAACGGGGCATCGACAGCGTACGTGAGGTTTCTGCGCGAACGGATCTCAGCGAACAGTTGGCCCGAAAGCACCGCGGCCGCGACCCGCAGTACCTGGTAGTCCTTGCTTCCGGCTGGCGGGCCGACGTAGTAGCCAAGGATGTAGTTCGTGGGCAGCGATCGGGACTCGATCGCAAAACCGGCGCCTCGCTCGGGGAGCGTGTCGGGAAGCGTCCATCGATAGCTCCCGGTCGGGAGCTTCGCCAATGTCCGCATGATGACTTTCTCGACTTGAGCCCGGGGAATGTTTCCCACGATGACCATGAGCATGCGCGACTTCACGATCTGTTCGTCGTGATAGCGCCGCAAAGCGGCAACCGTCAGGCGGGCCAGGGAGCGCTCGGTGCCTAACGTGCTGCGTGCATAGGGGTGCCCGGAAAAGGCGAAGCTGTCGGCGATGAATGAGACGAGAGCGTCAGGGTTGTCGCCTCGTTGTCGCACCGCGGCGAGTAATTGCTCGCGAACCAGGTTGACCTGGCCGGAGTCGAGTGTGGGGTGCATGAGCCGGCTGGCAAACACCGACCACGTGGAATCGAACCCGTCACGCGTGGCGCGAAGACCGAACATCGTCCAGTCGGTCTCCGGATCGACGACGATGGTGCTGCCGAGACGCGAGAGCATTGTGCGGACGTTTCCGCCGGCGTATTCCCGGGTACCTCGATCCGACGCCTCGAGGAGAAGCGGCTCGATCCCCGCGTTATCATCGTCGATCTGACGGACGCCACCGAGAAGGTACACGTTCGCGGCCACGATATCGTTCGCCGGCGTCAGGCGATGAATGACCCGCACGCCGCCGATTTCATACGCCGTCGTCAGACTGTCGTGGAGCGATGCCTTGGTGCGCGATGTCTTCGGAATCGCGTTCTCCACCTGGGCCTGCAGGACACCGCCGGTTGTCAGGATCGACAGTATTCCGAGAGTGAGCCCGACGCGCCGCATTGTTGTGGCCACGGTGTTGTTCACTGAGCGATACTCCGCGGCAACAGGTCAGCCGTCGTGAGCGCGATCGACTGCCGTGCGTCAGCTGGTATCACTACGCCAGTCACGCGCGGCTTACCGACGATGTACTTCGCGGCGTAATTCCGCAGATCCGCGAGGCTCTGCTTCGCCATGTTGTCCACGTACCCCATGTAGTACTCGAGGTCAGCAACGCTCCACCAGAAGCCGATCGTCTGGCTGAAGCCCGATGCTCGCTCTCGACCGAACGCGGAGCTCACGGCGCGTTGTGCTTTCACTGCCTCGAGCTCCGGCTTCGAGATGTAGCCAGGCTCGGAGAACCGCTGGATTTCCGCGTCGAGCGCCGCGAGTGCGCTCTTTAACTTGTCAGGGGTCGTCTGCCCACTGATCGTGATCGGCCCGACGTGATCGAGCGTATAGTAGTTGACGCCGATCGACTGCCAGAGGCCGGTGTCCACGAGCTTCTTTTGAAGCGTGGAGTTGGGCTGATTCAGCGCATCCGAGAACACATCGGCGGCATACGTGGCGTTAGGGTCTTTGCGCACACTTGGCCCTTGCCACTGTATCTGAACGGTTACGGCACCCACCGGCTGCTCGATGATCAATGCCTCGCTCTTCTGCAGCGGGGGGATAGGCGGAATCGGGTCCGCAACGAACGGGTCTGCCCCTTTGGCCCAGTCTCCATAGGTCCTTTCGGCGAGCCCGAACACGCTGTCCGGCGAGACATCGCCGGTGACGATCAGCACCGAGTTGTTAGGCACGTAGTACTTGCCCTGGATCTCGCGCATTTTGGCCGGCGTGACCGTCGAAATCACGTTGCGATCGCCGATCACGTTCTTGCGACTCCATTGGCCGGGGTAGAGTTGCTTGCCCATGGCTTCCTGCAGCCGGAAGAACGGATTCGACTCGTTGCGGTCGTACTCGCCGATCACGACCTGTCGCTCGCGATCGATCTCTTCCTTGAGAAAAAGCGGGCCCCGCAGCGCATCGGACAACGCATCCATCCCATCCGCGAGGCTGTCGGCCGGAAGCGTCATGTAATACGCGACGCGCTCTTCGTCCGTACGTCCGTTGAACACGGCCCCGAGTTCAGCAGCTCGGTCGATGAACTGGTCCGGTTCGGGCAGATGCTCGTTCGCCTTGAAGAACATGTGCTCGTACATGTGCGCCAGCC
>JAJKIV010000390.1 GCA_021154285.1 Gemmatimonas sp.
GCGACCTCGCCGGCGTTCCTCGGAGACAACGACGAGGAGCTGTTAGCCGATGCCGTGCGTTCGGTCGGTGCGGAACGGTTCGCTCGCTTCTGGCGCTCGTCGTCGGCCCCAGACAGCGCATTCCTCGGCGCGGCCGGAATTGCGATCGAGCCATGGACACAGCGGTGGCTGACACGCGTATACGGCGCGCTCCCGCCAGGACCACGCGCCCGAACAAGCGACCTGCTGTGGCTCTCGATCGCGCTTACGGTCGGGCTGGTTGTCGCCCGACAACCCCCGCGAGCGCGTTCTGGCGTAGCCCCAAAGGGGCATCCCTACCGATCCGACGGGTAGAGAGATTGTCATTCCGAGCCGGGAGCCCGCGTAGCGGGCAGATGAGGAATCGCGATCGTCCCGAAAGAGGGCCTCTATCAGGATGACGGCGATCCCTCGCTCCGCTCGGGATGACCACCGTTTTCTCAGCCATGTCGGACGGCTCGAAGGAGGCGTATGCGTCGAAGCCTTTGCACCGCCACGCTCGCCGCCGCACTTGCTGCGTGCGCCGTTAACCCCGCAACGGGAAAGCGCCAGTTGTCACTCGTCTCGAAGGACGACGAGGTTGCGATGGGTCAGGAGGGGGCACAGCAGGTGGCTGCGTCCATGCCAGTCCTCCAGAACCAGCCCGTGCAGGACATGGTCAAGCGGGTCGGCATGGAGATGGCGAAGTCGTCGGAGCGGCCGGAGCTGCCGTGGAGCTTCACGGTGCTGGACGATCCGGTGGTGAATGCGTTCGCGCTTCCCGGCGGGCCAATCTTCATAACGCGTGGAATCATCACGAACATGAACAGCGAGGCCGAGCTCGCGTCGGTCCTCGGTCACGAGATCGGCCACGTCACGGCCCGCCATTCGGCAAGCCAGATGAGCAAGCAGCAGCTTGCCCAGATGGGACTCGGCGCTGCCAGCGTGGTCTCGGCGACGGCCGCACAGTACGCGGGCCTCGCCCAGCAAGGCCTCGGGCTCTTGATGCTGAAATACGGTCGGGATGACGAGACGCAGGCGGACGGGCTCGGCTACCGTTACATGACGAAGGCGAGTTGGGATCCGCGTGAGGCAGTGAAGATGTTCCAGATGCTCATGAAGACGAGCGGCGGCTCCGAGAAGGAGGGGCAGCCGCCGGCCTGGATGTCGACACATCCGGACCCCGGGGACCGGGCGCAGCGCGCCGAGGCGCGCTTGAAGGAGCTCAACGCGAAGAACGTGAACCTCGATACACTGCGGCGGAATCGCGAACAGTTCCTGCGCGCCATCGACGGCCTCTCGTACGGTGAGAATCCGCGAGACGGATTCTTCCGCGGCTCGACGTTCTACCAGCCCGACCTGGCACTGCAGATCACCTTCCCTGACGGTTGGCAGACCGCGAACCAGCCGCAGGTGGTCGCCGCTCGTGAGCCGGAAGGAAAGGCACTCGTGCAGGTGCAGGCCGCGAAGGGAGCGAATCCGACGGAGGCCGCGCGTGCATTCTTCAGCAATCAGGGGTTCTCGAACGTGACACAGATTCAGGTGCCGACCGCAGGAGGTCCATCGGTCAGCGCGTCCTTCGCTGCTCAGGCACAGCAGGGCGTCGTGGAAGGCGAGACGACCTTCCTCACGGTGAAGGGTCACATGTTCCAGGTGTTGACGGTCGCCGGGCAGGGGAACCTTCAGGCTGTGGATGGCATCCACCGGAAGGTGGTCGCGAGCGCGAAGGAGACCACCGATCCGGCGATCCTGAACATCAGAGCGCCGCAGCTGAAAGTCGTGCAGCTTCCCAAGGCAATGACGGTGGAGCAGTTCTACTCCCAGTATCCGTCAGTGCTGCCGCTGGATCAGGTGCTGATCATCAACGGGCTCGAGGCGGGGGCGCAACTCAAGCAGGGAGACCTGGTCAAGCAGGTGGTTGCCGGAACGGCGCGTTAGGCGCTCTCGCGCGGCGGCGGGACGTCATTGACTCGCCGCCGCCGCTCCGTACTTCACGGCTTTGACTCCCACCACCTGCTGGATCCGCGCGAGCACCTCCGGTGACGGCCTGGCCGGCAGAACGATGGAAACGACGCCGGCGGCGACTTCCATCGGAAACGGTCTGACGTCACGTAGGGCGGCCGAGATCCGCGCTCCGAGCACATCGTCGGGCTGCGCGGTGTAGGCAAAGGGTACCGTTTCTCCCGGCAGCGAGACGCGAAGCGCCTGTACGGCGTTAGGCGATGCGAACGGGTCGAGGTGCTCTGGCCGGAATGTCATGCCGAATGCGCCGAGCAGCGACGCCATGACGCGCTCGAAGCGCGCGACGTCGGCGCCACCCACGAGCACGACGTGCGCGCTGTCGACGAGCGCGAATGCCTGGATCGCGTGGATGCGCGCGCGCGTCGCGTCGACCTTGGCGCAATCGGCGAGCAGCTTGAAGCGCTGGCGTAGCGCGAAGGTCCTGTCGCCGCCGCTCAGTGACGAGAGACTCTGCTCGCCACACGCTCCGGCATCACCCCGGGCCAACGCCGACCGCAATCCGAGGGCGCGCATCGCGTCCGTCGTCTGGCTGCCGAGCGCGGCGGCGCGACGCATGGCGGTGTCGGCGTCTTCGAGAGCGTCGAGATCGAGGAAGGCCCGCGCCGCCTCGCCGTAGCGTCGAGCGGCCAGTGATCTGCTGCCGACGGAATCGAAGTGGTGAGCCAACAGCATCCGAATCTCCGGAAGCGGCTGGTAGAAGCCCTGACGCTGATTCCGTTCGTCGGCCTTGTCTAGCGCCCACGTAAACTGCTGCTCGGCACCTCGCGCGGCTTGTTGGCCGCGCCACACCCCACGCTCGAGATAAATGAGGCCAAGCGTCGTGTGATAGCGCTGTGCCGCCTCGAGGTCCCCAACCGCGAGTGCGCCCATCTTTTCGCTAAAGATGTCCTGCTCGAGGGCATCGAATTTTTTCCCGTCGGGATCGAGGCGCTTCTGCGTCGAATAGAGCAACGCAAGCTGGCGCTGCAGGTCGAGCGAGACCGCGGTCAGACGCGGCGCGAACCCGACGCCTTCGCGCCACAGCTTCTCGGCGAGCTCGTAGTTCGGCGTCCCCGACGCAGCGCGCCCACCCGCGAGAGCCGCTTGAGCGAGCGCATTCGTCCGTTCGGCGCTTTCCCGCCACCACGGGGCCGTCTGCGTCGACGCGGTCGTTAGAAAGCCGCGGATCTCGCGAACGGGCGTCCATGTGGCGCTCACGGGCTCGGGGAAGGCCCCAACGGCCAGTCGGTCTCGCGCTTGCAGCCTAACGAGGCCAACCATCGCGGCATCCGCGACGGAATCCCGCGTACCACCCGCGGCGAAGCTCAGCGTGAGTACCGTACGATAGGCATCGGCGGACGACGAGGAATACCGGAGCTCCCAGTCCTTCGCCAGTCGCAGCAGTTCCGGTTTGCTGCTCACGCCGAGAGCCTCGAGCGCGTCGATCAGGCCACTCCTCGCACCGTCGTCATCGGGGTCGCGCTGGATCGCCGCGCGATAGGCATCGGCGGCCTCCGTCCACCGTCGTGCCGTGGCGTAGTAGTCACCCTTGAACGTCAGGTAGAGCGCGCTCCGCGCCGGATCCAGCGTCGGCGCCTGAACGAAGAAGCGCTCCATCCATTCCTGCGGCCCGAGACCGCGATAGGCCAGCGCCTTCCCGTAGAGCGCCTCCGACTCGTTAGGGACCTCTTGCAGAATGCGGTCGTAGTAACCGATCGCCTGCCTGTACAGCGTGTCGCGTGATTCCGACTCCACGGCGGCCCGGCGCTGGAGCATCGCGCCAAGGCCGGACGCGTACAGCACCCGGCACTCGCGGCTCTGGGCGCCGGCCCCGCATTGCGCGAGCGAACGCTCGAGGCTCGCGCGTGCCGCCTCGAAGTTGCCACGTTCCGCGGTCACGAGGGCGTTGTTTACGGATTGCAGGACCAGCTCGCGATTGCTCTGGACCGCCCACAGCTCACACGAAGGAAGCAGCGAGACCCCGAAGAAGAGGGTCGCCACGCGCCCCGTGCGAAGTGTTCGTCGACGAGTCATGGCGCCCCTCCGCCAACCGCCAGCGGCGTGCGATTGGCGCATGCCGTTGGATCATGCACGTATCCCGTCACGAAGATCTTCTTCACCTTTACGGCGTGCCGCGCGATCGATGGCGTCAGCTCGTCGGGTTGAGGCTTCGGCAACACCTGCGCAAAGCCGCCGCCGATATACGGCGCCACCTCGCGCGTCGACCGGTCCGTGCTGAAGCTCCCCACGACGAGTGCCGCAACCGGAACTTCCCTCACCACGGTCCCCCCGAACTCGGCGATGAGCTGGACCGTACTCTGTCGCTTCATGCACAGATCGAGCAGGCGGAAGGGCAACACGAATCCGAGCGGTTCGAGATTCGGCAGTCCCGTTTCGCTGATGGGAATCCATCGGAGCACGCCGGTCCGCAGCGAATCGGCATCGCGATGCGCGAGCTTGGCCTTGATCTCGCTCAGGAATTCGACTTCGCCCCCGACACCGACCAGCGACTGATCCGCACTCCGGAATTGGATCCAGTAGGACTCCATCGGGCTCTCGTCCGGCCGTTCGAGACGTACCCAGAAACCGACCTCCGCGAAGCCGGAGGTGCTCGCCCGATCGAACCGGTCGAGCACGAACGCCAGGCGATACGGTCGAAGCGAGTCGTCAGCCGCGAAGCGAAGGAACCCGACGTTTCTCGTTAGGTAGTCGGCAAACAGGCTGGCCGCCTTCGCCTGCACGGCGGTTCTGTCGGTGAATCGATCGCGGTAGCGCGGCACCGCGAGCTCGACACTCACGGTGACGGTGGCTCGCTTCTGACCAACGGCGCTCGACCATCCGACCGCGGTCGCGAGTGTGACGAGGCAGGTGCATTTCCAGAGCAACATCAACATGTCGGCACCCTGTTCGAATCCGTCGTGACAGCCTGCATCAGTACGTCGATCAGCGGGTCGTTCGAGAGCGGCACGACCGCGCGCTCCTTCAGGTTCCCGTGCAACCGGATTTCGGCGAGCAGACAATCGCGCGGGTGGAGCTCCACCTGTATCGGGACCGATTTGGGAGCGCGCCACGTGACCAGGAGCTTCGATCGCGCCATCTCGGGCGCGCCGTTCGCCGCCGCCTCGAGCACCCACACGACCATGGCGGCATCGGAGATCGGCTTTCGGGCGCCAATCAGGAACGACGAGGCAACGCCGCCCGCATGGTAATCGGCGAGCCGCTCCCAGTGACCGTCGCGGAGGCGACTGACCCGGAAGTCCGCGCTGTCCTCGAGCGCCACCACGCCCTCGTCGAACGGCCGGAACAACACCGACGGCGAGGCGGCGAGATCTCGACCGAGCACGACCTGCCGGCTCACGAGTGGATAGACGGTGACCTGGGATGCCACGTAGCCGTCGGCGTCGACCTCGTAAACGCGCCCGAATGGACTCGTTAGGATCGGCAGGAACCGAACGGTGGCCTTGTCGCGGGTCAGCGTGTCGGCGCGCGGTGTGCGACGCGAGTCGAGCGATGCGAGCGACACGGCCGCACGCTCACCCGGCACACTGCTCCGCACCGTCACGGAGGAAACTGTCGCCATGAGGACGCCGACGACCACCGCAGTGCCGTACAGCGGCGCCGGCCGCGTCATGTAGCGAAGGACGGCCCGGAGAGGTGTCTTGAACCACGCGTCGATGAATCGGCCCATCGCCGACTTTTCGCCCACCCAATCCGCGACCTTCCCCATTACTCCCCAAGCGGCTGTCGCGATGGCGATCACGCCCAGCTTCTCCAACTCGAAGCCGAGGTGATGCTGGAGCCAGAGCGCTGCCACCGCGACGATCGCGAGGAAGGCAACGATCCGACCGAAAGGTCCGCCCTCGACGGGCGGTTCGGGCGCGATCTGCAGCGGCGTTTGGCCGGCGGGAGCAGCGGACGGCGACATCAAAGGCTCAGACTCCTTCGTGCCTCTATTCTGCGCTCAACCCGGCTCCGCCACCAGCCATTCCATTCACGACATGCTTTCGTGCCTACCGCCGACGGTCGTTCGCGATCGGAATGAGCGTCATCGTGAACGGCTGCGCCGGCGTCACCTGTCCCTCCAGGAGCACCGCCGCGTAAGGGGTTCGGCCGGTTGGCATGGACGCCATCCACTCATTCGTCTGCACCGTCCACGACGACTCCGCTTGCCGCTTGGCCGTCGTGTCAGTGACGGCGACCATGCCGTACATCTGGTTGAAGACGACGTCGGAGTAATCGTACGCCGTCTGACCCGACGGCACAGAGGCTCCTTCGACGACCACCTTCCACTTTCCTGCGGCCGGGTGCTGCACCATCACCGCGTCATCCGAACCCGGGTCGGCGCTCGCACCCCCATTCTTGCACTCCTTCTTCGTGCAATCGAAGACGTAGACATCGAGATCAGCCGCCGTGTCCGACGGATTGCCAACGGCTACTCTCAGAGCGGCCGAGCCGGGCGGCACTTCGATCTCGTAGACCTGCTGCTGATGCTCGCGGATGGCGGGCCGCTCGTTATGCGCGCTGCCGAGCGGGTAGCTCGACGTCTTGCCGGTGAAATCGGCCATGCGGCTGGTGAGCTTCAGCTCGTTGGGCGCACCCGACGCCCGGGCCGGCTGCGTTGTACCCTGATCACTATTGTCACCACTACTCTGAACCACTGCCGAAGGCGTCGCGCCTGCCGCCAGAGCCGAGATGGTGAGCCTCACTTTGGTTGGCACCACCGGCTTGCCAGTCTCCGAGCCCTTCCAATCGAACGTGCGCGTA
>JAJKIV010000391.1 GCA_021154285.1 Gemmatimonas sp.
ACACCGTTCGTCCAACCGAAGCCGTCCTGGGTCGGGTATTCGCCGCCGCCCGCCCGGCGCAACATGTCCAGCACGTCGTACTTCTCGGTCATCTTGTGGGTCGTTTCGTACGTGCGGCGGTTGAGCGCGAGCCAGCGCGCGCGGGCAGAGTCGGCGAGCTCGGGGCGGCCGTAGCGACGCACACCCTCGATGGTGAGCCACTGGAGCGGCGGCCACCCGTTAGGCGCGTCCCACTGCTGGCCCGACACGATCAACGTGGTGACGAAGCCGCCGGGCTTGTAGAAATCGCGCTCCAGACGCGCGGCAACGGCGCGCCCCTGCTCCTGCGTGGCGAGGCCGAAGTACAGCGGCGACGATGCGGCGAGCGTCGGTCGGTCGAGCACGCGCGCGCCTGTTCGCCATCGGACATCATAGAAGAACCCGCTGTCGGGCTCATACGCCGCGGCCAGCAATGCCTGGCGACGCGCGTCCGCCTCCGCGTTGAACTTCTTTGCAGCATCCGCATCGCCCTGCTGGCGGCGGAACGCGCGCAGCGCGGCGATCGTGCGCTCGGCGTGATAGAGCAGGCTGTTGAGATCGACCGGAACGAGCTCCGTCGTCTCGAGGCTGCGTAGATCCTTTGGGTCACGCATCCAGCGTGTCGAGAAGTCCCAACCGCTCTCCGCCGCCGCGCGCGTGTTCCTGTAGAACAGCTCGCGCTGTGCCTCGGGCAGTGTCTGGCCGCGCTCGAAGTCCGGCTTGAAGCTTTCCGGCCTGGGGTCGGAGCGGTCATCCCAGTAGCGATTCAGGATCGCACCGTTCTTGAGCCTAACGACTCGCCGGTGCGCATCGCCGGGGGCGAGCTTGTCCGCCCCTTCCATCCAGAACGCGTGCTCGAGCTCCAACGCATCGAGGTAGCGAAGTGCCTGACCGGTGTCAGTAGCCGAGGCGTAGAGACCAACCATTGCGCCGAAGTAGGGCGGCTGGCTGCGGCTCAAGTAATACGTGCGATTCCCGTTCGGGATGTGGCCGACCGTGCGCACGAGATACGCGAAGTTGTCGAGCATGCTCCGCACGAGATCGGCACGACCGCTCGCGACGAGACCGAGCATCGTGAAATACGAATCCCAGTAGTAGATCTCGCGGAAGCGTCCACCGGGCACGACATACGGATACGGCAACGGGATGAGCGACGACTCCGCTTTGCTGGTGTCGGGGGCCCGCGTGAGCGCGTCCCACAGCGCCTTCGCGTGCTGCTCCATGTTCAACGTCGTGTCGGTCTTCACACTCGCGCCGGCGGCGCGCGGCATCTCGAAATGCTTGTCCACGAACGTGCGCAGGGAAAAGCCGGGGGCCGATTTCTCCGTCGTATACGCCGCCGTGATCTGTGCCGGTGCCTCGAGCGGCCGCGCGTCCACGAACGTCTTGGAATCGGGGAATACGCCGGCGAGCTGCACGTCGTGGAACAGGCCGTCCAGCGCACGCGACGGCTCGTAGACCGCGGTCCGTGCGGGCGCGCTCGGCGCAGTCGGCGTCGGCGTCGACCGACACGCGACCCCAAGGAGGATCGTGGCCGATAGCCTAACGACGGTCGTTAGGCTGCGAGCTGACGACCAACGGCTACCTGACGTAGCCACCCTTCGCACTCCGCTTGCCTCCGGCACGATGCGCCTCGTCAGAGAGACGGTGGACGCCACTGGCGTCGATCCAGCGATTGTAGAAGTTGAACAGTCCACAGACGGTAATCGCGTAATACAGTTCCTCATCAGTCCACCCGATGGCGCGCAGCCGCGCCGTGTCCTCGGCCGTGATCGTCGTCGACCGGTGGTTCACCTGATCGATGAAGGCGAAGAGGGCCTTGTGCTTGTCATCCAACCGGGATGTTGACGGATCGCGCAGGACTTCCTGCACGAGCGCCTCGTCTTCCATGAGCTCCGCCGCGACCGCGGCGTGAGAGGCGATTCAAAACGGACAGGCGTTTCGCGTGGACGTGTACGCCGCGATCAGCTCGCGGAGTCCGGGAGAAAGCGGCGCCGGATCGCGGAGTACGGCCTGGGTGAAACGCGCGAGGTGAATGGTCGCGTCAGGCTTGAAGGCGAAGAGATGCCAGATCTGGGGGTACTCCAGCATCCCCGCGTTGCGAGCCGAGTCGATGACGTCCTGCCAACCGCCGGGCGCGGGGTTCTGCTCCACATCGGGCAGAAACATCGGGTCCATTGTTGTCCTCAACCTTGTGAGTGGGTTGCGTTGGAGAAGCGGTGATGGGCTTCTGCCATCTGGTCGTTCACCGTAGTTATCGGAAAATGATCCACAACACCCCAATGATCACGGCCAACACTACCGAGGCCACCAGATCCGGCCCTTCGCCACGCTTCGCCTCGGACACCGGCTCCTTCGCCTTCGGCTGCCGCGTTAGGCCCGCAATCTGTTGTGGATCCGGCGCCGGCGTCGCGAGGCTCACGCCCACGAGAATCACCGTCGACAGCACGAACAAGAGCGCCGCGAAGTGCAGGAAGTTGATCGTCGCCAGCCACATCCACATGCTGCCCGGCGTCAGGTGCGCTCGGCCGAGCTCGAGCCCCAGCCGCAGCGCGCCGAGCACGAAGCCCACCAGCAGCGCCGACATCGCGCCCGTGCCGTTCAGCCGAGGCATGAGAACGCCGAGCAGGAAGCACGCGGCGATCGGCGGCGCGATGTACGCCTGCACGCTCTGCAGATAGATGTACAGCTGCGGCGAGATGTATTTCATGAACGGAATCCACGCGAGACCGAGCCCGACGAGGATCACCGTCGAGAACCGGCCGACCTGAACCAGCCGCTTCTCGCTCGCGTTAGGGTCCAGCTTTCGGTACACATCCCACGTGAGCAGCGTCGAGCATGAATTGAACGCCGACGCCAGTGAGCTCATGAGCGCCGCGAGCATCCCCGCAAGAACCAGCCCCTTGAACCCCACCGGCAGGAGCTTCGTGACCAGCGCCGGATACGCCGTGTCGGCCTGACCCCGCACGTCGCTGTACAGCGCCGCCGCGATCATCCCCGGGAGGACGAAGATGAACACCGGCAAAATCTTGAGATAGCCGGCGAGGATCATTCCGCGTCGCGCGTCGGTCTCACTCTTCGCCGCAAGCACGCGCTGCACGATGTGCTGGTCCGTGCACCAGTACCACACACCGAGAATCGGTGCGCCGAACACGACGCCGGTCCACGGAAAGTCCGGATGGTTCATCGGCTTCCACATCGAGAAGAAATCCGCAGGCAGCTTCGCATGGAGCCCCGACCACCCGCCGACAGCATTCAGGCCGATCATCATAAGCGCAGCCGAGCCGAAGATCAGCACGACGGCCTGCATGACTTCGGTGTAGATGACCGCGCGCAGACCACCGAAGATCGTGTAGATGCCGGTGATCACGATCAGCACCGTGGCGCTCGTCCAGATGTCGAAGCCCGTGACCGCGCGCATAACGACACCGCCGGCGAACAGCGTGACGCTGATCTTCGTCAGCACGTAGCCGATCACCGACACCCACGTGAAGTACCACCGGGCAGCCGGATTGAAGCGCTTCTCGAGGAACTCCGGCATCGTGTACACGGCGCTGCGCAGATAGAACGGAACGAACAGCCAGCCGAGCAGCAGCAGCATGAAGCAGGCGATCCACTCGAAGTGGCCTACCGCGAGCCCGCTTGCCGCGCCGGTTCCCGCGAGTCCCACGAGATGCTCGCTGCCGATGTTGGATGCGAACAGACTCGCACCTACCGCCAACCAACCCACATCGCGCCCCGCGAGGAAGTAGTCGGAGCTGACCTGCTTTTCGTGTCGGGCCGCCCAAAGCCCGATGCCGAACAGAATCACGAAGTAGCCGGCGATGACGATCAGGTCGATTACCGGAAGGTTTCTCATGGTTCGGGACGGAGGATGAGGAGGGTTGCGTTGTTGCGTGCGACGGCGATGACGGAACCACCACCTGCAAGTCGAACCAGCTTCATGTCCCGGACTTCCCCTTCGATGCCGAGATCGCTTCGGTCGGCCGACGTGAATCGACCACCCCCCAGTCCCCGTAGCAAGGTGCCGGCGCTCGCGTCATACCGGCCGAGCACGGGCTGTACGCCGTACAGGTTACCCGCGAGCAGGAGATCGGGGTGACCGTCGCCGTCGAAGTCGCCCACCGCCGATGCAAACACCGGCGAGAACTGCGCCTCGACAGGTAGTGGCTGCAGCTTATACGTCCCGTCAGCCTGAGCGAGCGCGACGGAGGTGGCGAACACCCTCGCTTCGCGCACGGTGGCCTGACTCAGTTCTGCCGCCGTGAACAGGTCCTCGACGCGGCTCGCGCCGAAGCTCGCGTACGTCGGGAACTTGCTCCGGAGTGATGGGATCGGGCGCACGAGCTCGTCGCGGCCCGCCACAGGGTAGCTGACGCCGTGCTTGTAGGACGTCAGGATCTGCTGGAGCGTCCCGTTCTGCGCGAAGTCGCTCACGTAGAGCCGAGTGGGTTCGTTAGGCGACGCCGTGAGGAACGAGTTGAGACCGAGGTTCCCCAGCACAAGGTCGGTGCGCCCGTCGCCATCGAGGTCGGCGGACGTGACGCTGTTCCACCATCCCTCCGTCTTTGCCAACCCGACCTCGGCGGTCCGGTCGACGAAGCGGCCGTTCTCCTGCCGGAAGACGCGCACCGGCATCCACTCGCCGACGACGATGAGGTCGAGCGCCTTCGTTCCCGCGCCCGAGACCCAGGCGGCGGACGTCACCATCCCGGCCTCGGCGAGGCCGGGTGCGATCTCGTCGGTCACGTCCGTGAACTGTCCCTTGCCGTCGTTCCGCAGCAGATGACTGCGTGGCGTGACGCCGTATTTACCGGCGACGTCGCGCGAGCCGACGAACAGGTCGATGTCGCCGTCGCCGTCGAAGTCTTCGGGCACCACACAGGAGCCGTTGTCGAAGAACGCCGGCAGAGCACCGGGCGCCTTTCGGAACGTGCCGTGGCCGTCGTTGAGGTACAGCCGGTCGAGCATGGCTGCTTCCTGACCAGTGAACTCGTTCCCGCCACTCACGACGTAGAGATCGAGATCGCCGTCGCCGTCGGCGTCGAAGAACGCCGCATCCACATCCTCGGCCAAACTATCCGCGGCGATGCCGGGCTCGGCGACGGTGAGAAAGGTGCCGCCCTTCTGCTGAACGAGCAGCGTACCCGGCTGCCACTTTCCGCCACCGACGTAGATGTCGTCGAGCCCGTCGCCGTTCACGTCGCCGACGGCAAGCGCGGGCCCCTCGGTGGACAGCCGGTGAGGCATGAGCGGTTCGCGGCTGTAGTCGAGGAAGTCGTTTTCTTTATGCCTAACGTCTATGTCGAGGTGAGTCGTGATGTCGGTGAAGCTGGACGACTGGCGACTGGCGACTGGCGACTGGTCCACGGCGCTCTTGACCCGTCGCCCGTCGCCCGTCGCTTGTCTTCCAAACCTCGCACTATCCTGCCAGAGCGTGAGCAGCCGGTTCACAGCAACACCCGTCATCACCTGCGTCCGACGATCCGGCCAGACGACTATCAGCGAGTCGATCTGCTTCGACGACCCGACGCCGAAGTGCAGGCGTGGGTCCACCGACGACTCGAAACCGCGCGTCAGGTTCTGCTCGAGCACCTGCGTCGTGCCCTGCTCGTTGAGCGTCACGCGCGCACCGATCCCCGACGTGTTGCCTTTAGCACCTCGCAGCTCGACCGTTAGATAGCCGTTCGCGTTCAGGGTTCGCGCGTGGTTGCGATAGATCGCGGCCGGCGCGTTGATGCGGTTCACTACCAGGTCGAGCGCGCCGCTGTTGTTCAGGTCCACGTACGCGGCGCCATTCGAGAACCCTGGCGCCGCCAGTCCCCACGCCTCAGCCATGTTCGTGAAGGTGAGACCTGATGACGGCCCCCCGTTGTTGCGGAACGCGTGGTTCGCGAGCGGGACGTGCGGCATCCGCTTCACGAGTGGCAGGTTCTCGTTCGTGATGCCTTTCGCGAGCGACGCCTGCACCGCCTCGCTGCTGATGTAGGCGATGTAATCGAGATCGTTAGGGCGCCGGTAGATCCCGCTCGTGATGAAGAGATCTTTCCAGCCGTCGTTATCGAGATCGGCGAACAGCGGCGCCCAGCTCCAGTCCGTCGCGAACACGCCGGCGAGGTAGCCTATCTCGCTGAACGTAGGTACTGCCCCCCCAGTCGTGCCGCGCCCTTCCGACGCTGAGGGGCTGAGCGAGACCTCACCACGATTCAGCTGGAGCGTGTTGCGCGAATACTGCGGGTGGTATCCCGCGCGAAGCCGAAGGTTGAAGAGATTGTAGTCTTCCGAGCTGGCAGAGCTCTTGAGAACGTCCTCACGCTCCGGAAGCATGTCGGCCACGAAGATGTCGGGGCGGCCGTCGTTGTTGATGTCCGCCGCGTCCACGCCCATGGAAAAGCGGCCCGTGTGCCCGGTCGCGCGGGTGATGGACTCGGTGAACGTCCCGTCGCAGTTGTTGATGTAGAGGAAGTCGTTCTCCTGGAAATCATTCGCGATGTACAGGTCGGGGCAGCCGTCGAGGTTCACGTCGGTCGCAACCGCGCCGAGGCCGAATCCTTCGACGCCGTGGTCGCTGTCGTGGATGCCCGCCGCGGCGCTCACGTCGACAAAGTGATTGCCGTCGTTCCGGTACAGCCGGTCCGCGGACGCCGCGTTAGGCGCCGACTCGCGGTCCGGTTGCCCCATGCGACGCTCCATGTGAGTGGAGCTGTTGAGGAGGTACATGTCGAGGTCGCCGTCGCCGTCGTAGTCGAAGAACACGGCCTGCGTCGAATACCCGGCAAACTCGAGTCCGTACTCCTTCGTTCGGTCGGTGAACGTCCCGTTCCCGTTGTTGATGAACAGGACGTTGTGGCCCTTTTCACCGAGGTAGCTGACGGCGGACACGTAGATGTCGAGGTGCCCGTCGCCGTTGACGTCGGCCATCGTGACGCCTGTCTTCCAGCCATCGGCCGCGGCGACGCCGGCGCGCTTGGTGATGTCCTCGAACTGGTAGTTGCCCTTGTTCCGGTAGAGGTGGTTGGGCCCGATGTTGGAGCTGAAGTAGAGATCGGGAAGTCCGTCGCCGTCGACGTCACCCGCAGCGACGCCGCCGCCGTTGTAGTAGTAGAGGTAGTTGAGGATGTTGAAGTCGGGGTTCTCGGGCAGCTGGTTCACGAACGCGACGCCCGTGCTCTTGGGTGAGAGCATCTCGAACATTGGCGTCGGCCGCTCGCCGCGCTGACACCCGGCCCCTGCCAACACCAAGCCAATAAAACCAAGAGAAAGGCATCTCAGACGACGTGTTGTCATTTCGTCGATGAGATGGGACGAATGCGAACCGCCTGGCCACCACCCGGCGCGAGCACCATATGCAATCGCGATGTCGCATCCACCGGCTTCGACGAGATCGCGACCGGCAACGGATTCGTCGCCCAGTTCGCGCCCGGGCCATCGGCGTAGATCTCCGCCACGTACTTCTTCCCCCGCGTGAGGAACGTGAGCGGCACGTCGAACGTGCGCCCTTCCTCATCAGTGATCGCCCCCAGGTACCAGCTCTGCGCGTTGCGCTCGCGACGGGCGACCACGACGTAGTCGCCGATCTTCCCCTCGATCACGCGCGTCGTGTCCCAGTCCACCGCCACGTCCCTGATGAACTTGAACGCCGGCTGGCCCTCGTAGTTCTCGATCAGATCCGCCGCCATCTGCACGGGCGAATACAGCACGACGTAGAGCGCGAGCTGCTTCGCGAGCGTGGTCCGGACGCGCGGCTCGTCCAGACGCTTGGGCCGTCCCGCGCCGCGCGTCTCCTGGATGTCGAAGATGCCCGGCGTGAAGTCCATGGGTCCCGACAGGAGCCTCGTGAAGAACAGGATCGTCTCGTGCTCCGGCGGATTGCCGCCATCACTGCTCCACGCGTTGTACTCCTGACCGCGCGCCCCCTCGCGGCTCATCATGTTCGGCCAGGTGCGGCGCTCGCCGGTGTCGTGAATCGGCTCGTGCGCGTCGACCATGATGCCGTACTTCGCCGCCGTCTCGATGACCTTTCGATGATGGCGCACGGCGACCTGCGAGTAGTGCGAGTGGTTGCCGCCCATCGTATCGGCCACATAGCCCGTCTTGATCGCGTCCACGCCTAACGACCGGTACAGCGTGTACGCACTGTCGAGCTGTCGCTCGTAGTTCGCCAGCCCTCCGGACGTCTCGTTATGCACGATGAGCTTCACGCCCTTCTGCTTCGCGTACGCCGCCACGCCGGGCAGGTCGTAGTCGGGATAGGGCTTCGTGAACGAGAAGGCATTCCGATTCGCCACCCAATCCCCGTCCCACCCGACGTTCCAGCCCTCCACCAGCACGCCGCCGAAGCCGTTCTTCGCCGCGAAATCGATGTAGCGCTTCGTGTTCTC
>JAJKIV010000392.1 GCA_021154285.1 Gemmatimonas sp.
CCGAAGGTGACGATCTGCCCGACGGCATCCTTCCCGTACTTCTCGCGCACGTACTCGATCACCTCGCCCCGGCGCTCGAAGCAGAAGTCCACGTCGATGTCGGGCATCGACACGCGCTCGGGGTTCAGGAAGCGCTCGAACAGCAGGTCGTACTTGAGCGGACAGACGTCGGTAATCCGGAGCGCGTACGCCACGAGCGATCCCGCGGCCGATCCGCGGCCGGGGCCTACCGGGATGCCACGGTCCCGCGCGGCCTTGATGAAGTCGGCGACGATCAGGAAATACCCGGCGTAGCCAGTCTTCGTGATCACGCCGAGCTCGTAGTCCAGGCGCTCCTTCACGTGTGCCGGGAGCGGCTCGCCGCTCTCCGCGCCGCCGGCATACCGCTCCCGCGCGCCACGCTCGGCCAGCCTAACGAGTAGCTCGTTCTCCGTCGCGACGCCCGCAGGGAGCGGGAACGACGGCACGTGGTACTTTTTCCCGAACTCGATGCCCGCCGTGTCGGCGATGCCGAGCGTCTGTGTCAGGACATCGGGGCGGTCAGGAAATTTCGCGGCGATCTCCTCGTGATTCTTGAAATAGAGGCCGCGGTCGTACCGCATGCGGTCACTGTCGCTTCGATCCTTTCCCAAACCGATGCACAACAGGATGTCGTGGGCGTCGTGGTCATCCGCCGACAGGAAGTGCGCGTCGTTCGTCGCAACGACCGGCAGCCCCAGATCCGACGCGAGTCGGAACACCTCGGCATTGAGGCGGCTCTGGCCCTCGGAATCGTGCGCCTGGACCTCGAGGTAGTACCGGTCCTTGAAGACGTCGGCGTACCAGCTCGCGACGGCCTTCGCCTCGTCGTAGCGCCCCTCTATGAGGTGCGTCGCGACCTCGCCGGCCAGACAGGCTGACGACACGATGATGCCGTCAGCGTATTTCGCCAGCAGCTCGCGATCGACGCGTGGCTTGGTGTAGAAGCCCTCCGTAAAGGCGAGCGATGAGAGCTTGACGAGGTTCTTGTAGCCCGCGCTGTTTTGAGCGAGCAGCACGAGGTGGTAATATGGTTTCGCGCCCGGAGCCGGCCGGGCGCGAACTCGTCGATCGCCGGGCGCCACGTACGCTTCCATCCCGATGATCGGCTTGATCCCTGCCTTTTTCGCCTTTTCCTGGAACGTCCAGGCGGCGTGCAGGTTACCGTGGTCGGTGATCGCAAGCGCTGGCTGCTCGAGCTCGAGCGCGCGCTGTATGAGGTCATCAATCCGGTTCGCTCCGTCCAGCAGCGAATACTCGGAGTGACAATGCAGATGAACGAAGGACATCGGATCGGAAACATAGCGACCGAGAGACCACGCCGCAAAGCGCCAACCGTTCGGGATCTATCTTTCAAGTGATTGTGCGACATTCTGTTAGAAGTACCTTGTCCACGCCGGGCAATGCTCTGGTCGCGGCGTGTTTACTGGTGTCTGCTCTCGGGTGCGGCTCGCACGACGACCCCCCAACAGCCTCGACTCCGCATGCCGCCGCCCTGGCGGTCACCAACGGCAACGACCAATCGGCCCCTGCCGGTGGCCTGCTCGCGCAACCGTTGAAAGCGACGGCGACCGACGGGAAGGGCATCCCCGTGCCCGGCGCCATCGTGAAGTTCCGGGTCATTCGCGGCGGGGAGACCGGCACGGCGATGACGGACACCATAGCCGTCGCCGGCTTCGATGGAACGGCAAGTGTCGGGCTCAGGCTCGGCACCGCGCTCGACACGTCGATCGTTGAAGCGTCACTCTCCGACCAGCCGACGGTCGTCGTCCAGTTTCGTGCGACGGCAACACCGCCACCGCGGCTCGACGCGGTTGTGCCGGCGTCGTTCTCCGCCGGCGACACGGTCCGCATGCGGGGACAGTTCTTCAATCTCGCGACGGACGGCAACGCGGCGTTCTTCGGTTCGGCCAAGGCCAGAGTGGTGCGCGGCGACGCCGACACAGCGCTCACGGTGGTCGTGCCGCCGTGCGTGTCGGCGGGAGCAGTGAGTGCTCGGGTGGTCGTCGGCTCGGTTGCGACGAATGCCGTCGCCACCACGTTCGTCGGTTCGTCCGGCCTGCTCGCCCTGCAACCGCTCGAGGGGATCACGGTCAGCGGGGCTGACCTCGCGTCATGCCTCCAACTCGCCGGTGGCGGCGCGTCCTACCTCCTCGTCCCGCAGTCGGCCGCGTCGAACGGCACGCGTCAGCTGAATTTCGCGCTCGCGGCGGAGGCGCCGACGTTAGGCACCCAAGCGACGGCGCCGCGTCAGCTCATCGTCCCCAGGCCTGAGCCGCTAGCCCTCGGCAACCAGTTCGATCTCGCGCTTCGTGAGCGCGAAGCCCGGCTGGTCGCTGACGCCCGCGCGAGTGGCGCGCTCCGAGCGCAACCATCGGTGCTCGCGACCCAAACCCAGGTCGCGCCGCCAGCGCTCGGGAGCCAGCGCTCGTTCCAGGTGCTATCGAAGTTCGACGGCACGTCGTTCAAGAAAATCACCGCTCGCGTGCGGTACGCGGGCGATCACATCGTGCTCTATGTCGATGAGGACCAACCGGCCGGCGCGTTCAGCGACGACGAGCTTCGCACGTTCGGCGACCTGTTCGATCGGACGCTGTACGACCTCGACGTTCGCGCGTTCGGCAACGAGTCCGACATCGACGGCAACGGCCGCGTCATCTTCCTTCTCACCCCGGTGGTGAACGCCCTCACGTCGACGACGAGCTGCAGCACGCAGGGGTTCATCACCGGCTTTCACTATGGACTCGATCTCCTGCCGACGCAGCCGAACTCGAACCGCGGCGAGATCTTCTACGCGCTCGTGCCCGACGTCGATGGCTCGCGGAGCTGCTCGCACTCGAAGGAAGATGTGGAACGCCTCGTTCCGGCGACGTTCGTCCACGAGTTTCAGCACATGATCTCGTTCGGGCAACACGTGCTCGCACGCGGCGGAGAAGGGGAGACGCTGTGGCTCAACGAAGGGTTGAGCCACATTGCCGAGGAGCTCGCGGGCAAAACCTACGAGGCGAAGTTCCCGCCGCCGCTCGGCCGCACGGATCCCAACCAACTCTTCCCGGACTCCGCGCAGGGATTCGTGACGGCGAATATGCGAAATGCGCAGTCGTTCCTCACGACCCCTGGGTCGACATCCATGGATGCGCTCTCGGGCAACGGTACGTTGGCCGAGCGCGGCGGTTCGTGGCTCTTCCTTCGATGGCTCGGCGATCAAAAAGGTGAGTCGATCTACGGACGGCTCGTGCAAACGAGTCGCACGGGCGTCGCCAACGTCGAAGACAAGTCGAACGAGACGTTCGCCAGCCTCTTCGGCGATTTTGCGACCGCCGTGTACACCGACAGCCTTCCGGGCGTGCCGCGCGCGAGCGTGCCACCGCGATTGCGCCTGACGAGTCGCAACCTCCGGCAGATCTTCAAGCGATTCTCCGATATCGATCGGACGGGCCAAACGCCGGTGTTTCCCTTCACGCCGATCGGCCTTGCCGCGGGAGGGCGTGCCACCGGCACGGTCATATCGGGCTCGATGGCGTACTACCAGCTCACGACCACACCTAACGAGGCGACCGTCGGACTCCGGTTCGGGCGGGCGGCCGACCTTTCGCCGTTCGACACGAACGACGCGATGCAGATCGGCATTTTCCGTCTGCCATGAGCTCCGGGCAACCTCGTCGGCGCCGGTGGGGACGCATTGTCGCGAGCCTCACCGGACTCGTGTTGGTGACGTTCCTGCTCACTCCCACCGGGTGTTATCTGAGCCGGGCCGGCTGGGAGGAAGCGAAGATTCTTGCCGGGCGTCGTAGAATAGTCCGCATGGTCGAAGACACGACCACCGACCCGAACACCCGGGCGCGTCTTCGCCTGGTGCTCGCGGCCCGCGGTTTCGCCGCCGACTCCATCAAGCTGCGCACGGGCGACAGCTTCACCACGTACTCACACCTCGACCGGGACACCCTCGTACTCGTGGTTTCCGGCGCGTATCGCGACCGCCTGGAGGCGTACACGTGGTGGTTCCCAATCGTCGGCCGAGTGCCGTACAAGGGATTCTTCGATTTCGGGGCGGCGAAGGATCTCGCCCGCGACCTCGAGCGACGGGGGTTCGACAGCTACGTGCGACCGTCCGCCGCGTTCAGCACGTTAGGCTGGTTCAACGACCCCCTGCTGTCAACGACGCTGCGGCTCGACTCGGTTGACCTGGCGAACACGGTGATCCACGAGGTCACCCACAACACGTTCTACAAGGCTGGCCAGGCGGTCTTCAACGAGTCGTTCGCGAACTTCGTCGGCGCCCGCGGTGCGGCGTGGTTCTTCCGGACGCGCGGCGACTCCGCGCTCGCTGCGTTCGCCGATGCCGACTGGGAGGACGACAAGCGCATGGGGGCCTTCTGGGCCTCCCTGTACCGGAGTCTCGATTCGGCGTACAAGGCACACCCGGGCGACTCGGCGCTGGCGACCCGCCTCGCCGCACGCGACACGGTGTACGCGCGCGGGCGCGCGCATCTCGTCAACGACGTGGCACCGAAGCTCCGTACGATCGCTCCGGAGCGGATGGCGCGCGTTCGTATCGACAACAACGCGGCGCTGCTGGCGCGGCGGATCTACCTGACCGACCTCGAGCTCTTCGACCGCGTGTGGGCGCGGGAGAACTACGACCTTCGCAAGACCATCGACCGCATCATCGTGTTGGCCAAGGACGCGGATGACCCGTATACCGCCGTCAAGAAATGGCTTGGCGAGACCTGATCACGCGTTAGGCTCCAAACCGGCCGCGTAGCAGCGCCCGGAGGTCGATCGGCGCCGACGGAGCCGGCTCTGGCTCGCGGTCCACCGAGCCGTCCATGCGAGGAACCACCCGCTCCATCTTCTCACGGACGCCGCGATCGAGGAACCGCGAGAGCTGGTCGATCGCGTAGTCGGCGCTGCGCCGCGTCGAGTACGAGTTGAGCGGGCACGTCACGGCCAGGTGGTTTCGCGCGCGCGTCAGTGCGACGTACATGAGGCGACGCTCCTCCTCGAGCTCCTCGTCATCGTTGATCGCGCGCGCCATCGGGAACCACCCATCGGCAGCCCAGATGAGGAACACCGCGTCCCATTCCTTTCCCTTCGCGCTGTGTGCGGTGCTGAGGACGAGCACGTCACGCTCCTCGTCCGAACCGCCGGCCAGGTCCTGTGTGGCTTGCGGTGGCTCGAGGGCGAGTGCGGAGAGGAAGGCTTCGCGGCTGGGATAACCGCCTGCGATTGCCTGGAGCTGATCGAGGTCTGCCAGGCGCGGCTCGACCCGGTCATACTTCTCACGAAGGAGGCCGTCGTAGAGCTGCCTGACGCGAGCGATATCACCGCTCACTGACGCCATATCCACGAGCGGCGTCGCGCGCAGCTGATCCAGAAGCGCTACGAGCTGGGTGTGCGCGTCGCGAGCCCTCGCGGGCACTCGGTACTGGCCGAACGCGCGCGAGTCCCACGCCATCTGCGCCATGAGATCGATTGCCGCGCGCGCCGTCACATCGCCAATACCGGGCAGCAGCATGAGGATCCGGTACCAGCTGACCTCGTCGCGCGGATTCTCGAGGATGCGCAGGAACGCGAGCACGTCCTTGACGTGCGCCGCCTCGAGGAATTTGAGTCCGCCCCACTTCTCGAATGGGATCTTGCGGTTGGTCAGCTCGATCTCGAGATCCGCCGACATGTAGCCGGCGCGAAAGAGCACGGCGATCTCCCGGAGGGGAACACCTTCCTCATGCAGCTCGAGAATTCGGTCCACGACAAAGCGCGTTTGCTGCTGCTCATCCTGAGCAGTCACGAGCCACGGTGCCTCCCCGCCGGATCGCTTCGTCCACAACGTCTTCGTGTAGCGTTCCGATGCCCGCGAGATCAGCGTGTTGCTCGCGTCGAGGATCGGTTGTGTGGAGCGATAGTTCTGCTCGAGCGCGATGATCGTCGTGCCGGGAAACTGACGAGGGAAGTCGAGAATGTTCCGGAAGCTGGCACCACGGAACGAGTAGATGCTCTGCGCGTCATCGCCAACGACCGTGATGTTGCTATGGCGCCGGCACATGCCGCGGAGGATGCGCGCCTGGAGCACGTTGGTGTCCTGATACTCGTCCACCAGCACGTGATCGTAGAGCGAAGCGATACGCTCGGCGATGGAAGGCGCTGCCTCGAGCATCGTCGCCCAGAACAGCAACAGGTCGTCGTAGTCGACGAGGTTCCGTTCGCCTTTCCTGCGCGTGTAGTCCGCGAAGATCTTGAGGAAGTCGTCGTGGTAGTCGACGAACTGCGAGTACTCATCGCGCAGGATGTCGTCGATCGCGAAGCCGGTGTTGATATGGCGCGAGTAGACGTAGTGAAGCGTTTCCTTGCGTGGAAATCGTTTTTTGCTCTCGGCGTAGCCAAGTTGCGCGCGCGATAGCTGGATCAGGTCTTCGGCGTCGCCCTGATCCATGATGCTGAAGTCGTTCGCCACGCCGGCGGCCGCGCCGAATCTCCGAAGCAGGCGGTGCGCGGTGGCGTGAAAGGTCCCGCCGTTCACACCACGACACGCGCCGCCGACCAACCGTTCCGCCCTCGCGAGCATCTCCTGCGCCGCTCGACGCGTGAAAGTCAGGAGGAGGATGCGCTCAGGCCGAACGCCTTTTTCGATCAGATGAGCCAGGCGGTAGATCAGTGTCCGGGTTTTACCGGTCCCCGCGCCGGCGATGATGAGCAGCGGCCCGTCGCCAAACGTTGCAGCGACAGCCTGCTCGGCGTTGAGCTCGGATGTAAGGCTGCGTGCGCCGCCCTTGACCATCGCCGCCCGCTGGGCGTCGGAACGACCCTCGTAGACCCGCGTGTCCGTCATGCGGAGAATATACGTGTCGTGGCGGTCAGTGTCGGTGTTTTTTCGGCGCGGGCCGCATCGAACAACGGCGAGGGCCGCGGTTCATTGGAATTCGTTACCCGTTGCGCTCCGCGCTCGTCCCAGAATGCCACGACGAACGCGCGGGACTCGGTCAGCCGGCCCGTCTGGTGTTTCGCGTGAAGGCCGGCGACGACGTCGATCTCCTTCGAAATGGCACCACGCATTCTCGCGTGCCGGCTCGCTTCCTTACGGAAGTTGGAGGGGGAGGTGGCTTGGGTCGAGCACGCGGCCCGGTTGCTTCGTCGGCACGCGGGAGCGTGGCGTGCACGTTAGGCCGAACACGTGCCCGAACGCGCGAGTCACTTCACGCGCCACCGCCTGCATGTCCACCGATTCCCGCTGTGCCTCGCGAGCGACGGACGTCATCGTGACGCCGGAGATGCCGCACGGGACGATAAGGTCGAAGTAGCGGAGGTCGGTGTTCACGTTGAGGGCGAAGCCATGCCAGGTGACCCAGTCGCGTGCGTGGACGCCAATCGAAGCGATCTTCCGGCGCGAGTCCCGATCGGCCTCGACCCAGACGCCGGTGTACTTGTCGACTCGCCCGCCGGGGATTCCAAACGCGTCGAGTGACTGGATCAGCGCCTCCTCGACTTGCCGGAGGTACCAGTGCAAATCCTTCCGATGCCGTTTCAGGTCGATCACCGGATAGCCCACGAGCTGCCCGGGACCGTGGAACGTGATGTCGCCACCACGTTCCACCTCGAACAGCTCGACGCCGTGTGAGGCGAGATACTCGGGCGACGCGATGAGGTTGCTGCCCTTGGCCGTCCGACCGAGCGTCACCACTGGTGGGTGCTCCACCAGCAGCAGCACGTCTTCCGCGATCTCGCCCGCGATCCGCCGCCGCGCGACGTCCCGCTGCAGCTCCAGGGCGGACGCGTACGGCAGCGCGCCCAGATCGACGACGTAAAGCTCGCTCACGACATCCCCATCACGCCGTCAGGCGTGCAGCATCTTCCCTAACGAGTCGAGGCATGCCTCCGCGACGGCCTCGGCCAACGTTGGGTGGGCGTGAATCGCCAGATCGACCTCTTCGACCGTGAACTCGTTCTCGCGCGCAACCGCCAGCTCGTGAATGAGCTCCGTCGCGTGCAGCCCGACAATGTGTGCGCCGAGGATCTCGCCGTACTTGGCGTCGCGGATGACCTTCACGTGCCCCTCGGTCTCGCCAGCCGTGCGCGCGCGCCCGCTCGCCATGAAGGGGAATTTACCGACCTTGTAGTCGATCTTCTTCTCCTTCACCTGCGCCTCGGTCAGGCCGATCGACGCGACCTCGGGGTGGCAGTACGTCGCGTTCGGGATGTTGCCGTAGTTCACCGGGTGCGGATGCTGCCCGGCGAGCAGTTCGGCGAGCACTACCCCTTCTCGCTGCCCCTTGTGCGCGAGCATGGGAGCGCCGATCACGTCGCCGATCGCGTAGATGCCCTTCGCGGCAGTTTCGTAGGTCTCCGTGTTGACCTTGATGAAGCCGCGCTCCGTGAGCTGCACACCCGCTTCCTTGAGGCCCAGGTCTTCCACGTTAGGCGCGCGGCCGGCGGCCACGAGCACCTGCTCGGCCTCGAGGTCTTTCTTCTCGCCGCCCACCTCGACCGTCATCTTCACCGACCCCTTCGCCACCTTCACGTTCGAGATCTTGGCGCCCGTGAGGACGTCGATCCCGCGCTTCTTGAACGAGCGCGTCACGGCAGTCGAGCTCTCGGCATCCTCGAACGGCAGAATCACCGGCATGACTTCCACGATCGTGACCTTCGTGCCGAAGGCGTTGAAGACGTCGGCGAACTCGCAGCCCACCGCGCCCGCGCCGACGACGATCAGCGACTTCGGCGCAGTCTCCAGTGTCAGCACCTCGTCCGATGACAGGACGTTCTGCTTGTCGAGCGCCAGGCCGATCTGGGGCAGCCCCTTCACGCGCGAACCGGTCGCGATGATGATCGCCTTCTTGGCATCGTGCTTCTCCTCCTTGCCGTCGGCGGTCTTCACCGTCACGCTCTTGCCGGCCGCGAGCCGCCCGGTGCCCTTGATCCAGGTCACCTTGTTCTTCTTGAACAGCGTTTCGACGCCCTTGGAATTCTGTGCGCTGATGCCGCGCGACCGCTTCATTGCCGGGCCATAGTCCAGCTTTACGTCGCCCAGCGTGATCCCGTGATCCGCCGCATGCTTCACGTGGTTCGCGAGAGCGGCGCTTTCCAGCAGCGATTTAGCGGGAATACATCCCCACAGAACACACGTGCCGCCGAGGCCTTCGCGTTCGATCACGGCCGTGGAGAGGCCGAGTTGTCCGCACCGAATCGCGCCCACGTATCCGGCGGGTCCACCGCCGAGGAAGATCACGTCGTACGAAGCCATTGTCGGGAATCGGGAATCAGGAATCGGGAATCGAGACGACTCTGCGTCGGCTGAGGCGAGATCCCGGGAAGGACGGAACCAAAGGGAACCGTGTGCCCACCGAAACCTAGCGCGTCTCGGTGACCGCACGCCACCGAGACGCCCGTCTCATTCCGATTCCCCCGACGACTATCGATTCACCCGAAGCTTGCGCGTCGTACTCCGGACACCGTCCGACAGCGTGACCTCGAGATCGGCTGCGCCCGTACGAATTTGGGCATTGCCCCCGCGCGCGAACGACAGAATCTCGCCGGTCCGACCATCGCGAATCAGTGCCATTCGCGCGGCGGTGGTGCCCCATTGCACTCGCACGGTGCCGGATGGCGTTGCCGTCGCGTCAACCGCATTGATCGCGGCAGCAACACCGCCAGGCGTCAGCGACGCCTGCATGACCGTTGGCGATGTGCCGGGCCCACTCAGCCGGATGGACGTCAGCTCGCCCTGCGTCGCTTCGTCCATGGGGATCGCGAACGCGAAATGTCGAGCGGTCGGGTCCTCGGTGTCAGCCAGCTGCTCGGCAGCGAACGCGTACGAGAACAGCCGGCGGCCATCGCGCGCCGTGCCTTCGATGCGATACGGTCCGACCGCGGAGGGAAGCGACGGTCGCGTCACGACCGAGAACGCGGGCTCGAGCACGAGCTGTCCCCGTTCCACGCGACCCCACACGAGCAGGGAAGGGGCCGCCGCGCGAGCCGCACTGGTCTCGGTGGAGCTCGACCCACGGAAGTTCATCACACCGACGTAGTTGTAGTCGCTGATCCAGGGGTTACTGCAATAGCCCATGAGATCGGGCGACGACGGGAGCCGGAGTGTGCTCGTCGAGAGATCGTAGCCGTACACGCCGATCGAGCCGTCTGAGTTCGGGAAGTTCGGATCCCGGTCGGCAACGCCGCCACAGGGCGCGTGCAGACGCCCGAAGTTGTGCGTGAGCTCGTGGGCCGCGACGGTGCGCCCGCTCGGCATATAGTCCCACGCGACGACCGCTTGGCCTCCGATATATCCGTACCCGGCGATTCCGGACGTGTAGCTGACCTTTACGACTCCGAAGTAATGCCTAACGCTCGACTCGGCCACTCGTAGCGCGTCCATCTCCGAGAGCGCGTGCAGCCACTCGGAATTGGCGTCGCTCGACGTCAGCTCGAGCGAATCACTCGTGGTGTACGGCGCGTGGACTTGCACGTCGAAGTCGCGCAGCGGCAGCATCCGCCGCGCATCGCCCAGGAAGTTCTCCGTGTTCGACGTCGAGACGTTCCCCACGAGGGTCTTCGCGTATCGCTGGATCACCGGCACGAACGTGATTTTCAGCGGTGGAACGGCACGAACGTCGAGCGCTGCGGGAGTACCAGACGCCGGGAAGGTGTTGTCGGTCTCTTTGCCTTCGACCACAGTGTTTGCCGGATCGACATCCGCCAGGAAACTCAGCCCGGGCTGAATGAACTGACCGGGCACCACGCCGTTCCACGACGTCGCCAGATCAGCCTGATCCGGCGCCATCGGCACCGGACTGCTGTTGGTGAGCGTCAGGGTGTTCACCAGTGTAGTGCCCATGAAGAGATTCACGCGCACGCTGGTCGTCGTGCTCGTTGTCTGGTTCGCCCGGGCAAATACTCGAATGTACGCATCCCGTCCGGCCACGAGCGGTACCGTGCCGCTGTAGGTCTGGACGGCCTGTGTAATCGTGACTCCGTCGATCGTTAGGTTGAGCAGCCCGTCGCTTCGCGCATAGTTCACCGTCACGACAGCGGTCGTCGCGGCTGAAAGCGTGATCGTCTGCGATGCGAAATTCGGGACGTAGCTCGCGCCGTTGGCCGTGACTGACTTGGCCTTCACAGTGTAGGGGCCCGACGTCACGCCGACGGTATCACGCGATGCTCCCACGGTGAAGCTTGCCGCGGGAGCGGGACCGGTGACGCTCAGGTCCGCTGCCACGCCGTCAGGCAATCCATTGACGACGAATCTGAGATTGCCGGTTGTCTGCGCGTACGTGACTTGAACGGTCGTCGGCGTCAGGCCAGGAACTAGCTGGACCTGACGAGTGCTCGGCGTGGGGGAAAACCGCTGTTGATCCGCGAGAAGATCGGACGCGGTGATCAGGTAGTAGCCGGGATCGATGCCATTGAACGTGGTCGACGCCGTGACCGTTTGCGAAAACCCGTTAGGCCCGACCACGCGTATGTCCGCCGGCTTGCTCGCCGGCGCGCCGTCGACGGTGACGATCAGCACGGCGCTCGACACTGCGTAATCGACCGAGGCCTCAACCGGCACATCCGACGTGCCGATCGTGACGGTCTGTGTGTCGGCAACCGGCGAATATCGCGTCGCGCCGTCGCGGATCGGCGCCGCCGAGATGTGGTATGCCCCGGGCCTGAGGCCGGCGACCACCTCGGTCGCGGCCAGCACTCGCGAGAACTTGTTTGGACCGGAGAGCGTGACCTGCGCGGGGGCGTTCACCGGAAGGCCCGAAATCGTCAGCGACAGCGTGCCGGTGCGCGGTCCGTTCGAGTCCCCGCACGACTCAAGCACGGCGACAGCTCCGACAAACAGCGCGATGCGCTGTATCCAACTAGACAACGGCCCTCCCCTCACCTGTGTAGCAAATCAGCCAACGCTGCTCAATAGACCAGCATCAGAGGGTTTTCGATAAGTCGTCGCAGCGTTTGGAGGAATCGTGCGCCGAGCGCGCCATCCACCACGCGGTGATCGCAGCTCATGGTCACGCGCATGCGCTTGCGCGTAGCGACTGCCCCGTCGATGACCACCGGCTTTTCCTCGAGGGCACCGATTGCCAGGATGCCGACTTCGGGCGGATTGATGATGGCGGTGAACTGGTCGATCCCGAACATGCCGAGGTTCGAGACCGAGAACGTGGAGCCGGTGTACTCCTCGGGCTTGAGCTTCCGTTCGCGAGCGCGCTTGGCAAGCTCGCGCGATTCACGAGAGATCTCACTCATGCGCTTCTGGTCGGCGTCGAAGATGACGGGTGTGATCAATCCGTCCTCGATCGCGACCGCCATCCCGAGATGCACGCGGTTGAAATAGCGGATCTTGTCGCCGAGCCAGTGGGCGTTGACTTCGGGGTGCTGGGCGAGCGCGGTTCCGACCGCCTTGAGCACGATGTCGTTGAACGAGACCTTGAACTCGTCGCCCATCGCTGCCATGGCACCGCGCATCTCGGCCACGCGCTCCATGTCGAATTCGGCGGTGAGGTAGAACGTCGGAATTGGCCCGATGGACTCGGAGAGTCGGCGCGCGATCGTCTTTCGGATCTGAGTGAGCGGCGCGTCGCGGAAGTCTTCGCCTGCCGGAACGAGGCGAGCCGCCGCTGGCTGCTGCCGCACCGCGCCTGACGCCACGGCTGCCTCGACGTCGCGTTTGATGATGCGTCCGCCGGGGCCACTTCCATGCACGGCCTGCAGGTCGAGCCCATTCTCGGACGCCATGCGGCGCGCGAGCGGCGAGGAGCGCATTCGCCCGCCGCCATTACCGCTGGGCGCGGCGGATGGTGCCGGAGGCGCAGCAGGCCGGCCCGCAGGAGGCGCCGGCGGTGCGCTCGCGGTCTTTTCCTGCGGCGGCGCGGACGCTTCGCCCTGTGCTTGCGCCGGACTCCGAGGTACCGACGTAGAAGCGGCGCTTGTAGTCGTGGGCGCGGCTGGTGCTGCGGCGCCGTCGCCGGCTCCGCTCACGAGCGCGTCGATGTTCTCGTCAGGCGCGGCGATGACGGCGATCAATTGTCCGACAGGCGCCGCGTCGTTCTCGTTGAGCAGCCGCTTGCGAAGCACACCCTCGCCGCGGGCGACGAGCTCCATGATCGCCTTGTCAGTCTCTACTTCCGCGAGCGTTTCGCCGTTCTTGATCTGGTCGCCTTCGTTCTTGAGCCATTTGACGAGGCGTCCTTCCTCCATGGTCGGCGAGAGCGCCTCCATCACGACCTTCGTTGCCATACCCGAGGATCCCTCCGCCTACTCGAGGTACATGACTTTTTTCACCGCGGCGACCGTCTTCGCAGCGTCGGGCTTGGCGGCGCGCTCCAGGTTCTTGGCGTACGGCATCGGCACATCGGCCTGATGAATGCGGACGACCGGCGCGTCGAGATCATCGAAGCACTCGCGCTGGATGTAATCCACCACCTGCGCGCCGACGCCACAAAACTCCCAGCCTTCCTCGAGAACGACCGCACGGTTGGTCTTCCGGACCGACGTCGTGATGGCGTCGATGTCCATCGGGCGAATCGTGCGGAGGTCCACCACGTCCACGTTGATTCCCTGCTTGCCTAACTGGTCGGCGGCCTGCAATGCCGTGAGAACCATCTTGCCGTGCGTGATGATCGAGGCGTGCTCGCCTTCGCGCTTCAGCTCCGCCTTACCGATCGGCACGATGACTTCCTCGTTCTCGGGCACCTCGCCTTTCGTGTTGTAGAGCATTTCGCCCTCCAGCACGATGACCGGGTCGTCATCGCGAATCGCGCTCTTGAGCAATCCCTTGGCGTCGTACGGCGTGCCGGGAGCAACGACCTTGAGTCCCGGGATGTGGGCGAGCCACGACTCCCACGCCTGCGAGTGCTGCGCGGAAAGCTGCAGCGCCGCCCCGTTAGGCCCGCGGAAGACCATCGGGATGTTGTACTGGCCGCCCGACATGTACAGCATCTTCGCGGCCGAGTTGACGACCTGGTCGATGGCGAGCAGCGCGAAATTCCACGTCATGAACTCGATGATCGGACGCAGCCCGACCATCGCGGCGCCAACGCCCACGCCAGCGAATCCGAGCTCGGTGATCGGCGTGTCCACAACGCGCATCTCGCCGAACTCCTGCAGCAGCCCCTTCGAAACCTTGTACGCACCCTGATAAACCGCGACCTCTTCACCCATGAGGAAGACGCGATCGTCTCGATGCATCTCCTCGCGGAGTGCCTGATTCAGGGCGTCACGATATGTAATGACGGACATTCGAGTCGAGTTAGGCTGGTTCAGTCGGCGGCCACCGCGGCCTCGGCGTGCGTATCGCTCGTCGTGTCGACGAGGACGTCTTCGTACAGCGCCTCGAGCGGCGGCTCCGGGCTCTGCTCGGCGAAATCCCACGCGTCCTGCACGACCGCTTTCACTTCCGCATCGAGCTTCGCGAAGTCGTCGTCCGTCAGCTGGCCCGCCTGCTGCAGCTGTGTGCGGAGGACGATGATCGGGTCGCGCTTGAGGTATTCCTCGAGCTCTTCCTTCGTGCGGTAGGTACCGCTCACGGCGTCGGACATGGAGTGGCCCATGAACCGATAGGTGCGCACCTCGAGCAGGGTCGGTGTCGACTCGGTCCGCGCTCGATCGACCGCTTCCCTTACCGCGGCCCGCACTATCATCACGTCCTGGCCGTCCACGACGCCACGCGGCATGTCGTACGACGCCGCCCGGTTGTAGATGTCGTGGATGGACGACGCGCGCTCGAGCGCGGTGCCCATGCCATACCGGTTGTTCTCGATGATGAACACGACCGGCAGCTTCCAGAGGGCCGCCATGTTGAGGGCTTCGTGGAACGCGCCCGTGTTCACGACGGACTCGCCCATGAA
>JAJKIV010000393.1 GCA_021154285.1 Gemmatimonas sp.
CATGACGTACGCGCGCGACGCCGGCTTTACGACCGCTCAGCGCGGCCAACGCGGATCGAAGGATGACTGAATGTAAGCGCGATATCGACTGCCGCTGCGCAGTCCAGAAGCTCTGGGACTATCTCGACCATGAGCTCACTCCGGAACGGATGGACGAAGTCCGCCGGCACCTGGAGCGGTGCGGAGACTGTCTCCCACATCACGAGTATGGCCGCGTCTTTCTTGCCGCCCTGTCATCCGCTCGACAGGCCGACGCACGAGCGCCGGACGCGCTCCGGCGCCGAGTGATGGACAGCCTTCGCGCCGCGGGACTCAGCACCTGACGGGCCCGTGGCCAGCGCCACGGCCATTCTACATCGCCGGACGGCCCGTGATGTCCACCACCACGACATCGCCGACTTTGGTTGCCTTGAGCGTCGGCTCGATCGATTTGCGGTCCCCTACGATTACGATCGCAAGCTTGTCCGGATCGATGTACTGTCGCGCGACGCGCTGTGCGTCCGCCTGCGTCACCCCCGCGATTCCCCGAGTGTACCCGTTGTAGAAATCGAGGGGCACATCGTACGGCACGAGCCCCGCGAGCTGCCCCGCGATGTCTCCCGTCGTTTCGAATCGACCGGACAACTGCAGCTGCAGATATCGCTTCGTTTTCTCGAGCTCGTCCCTCGGAATCGTGTCGCGAATGGCGCGAAGCTCCTTCATGAACTCGATGAGCGCGGAGTCGGTCTTTGCCGCGACCACCTCGGCGCTCGCAATGAAGGGACCCGGTGTGCGACGCATCGCGAATCCTGATGACGCTCCATACGTGTAGCCCTTGGTCTCTCGCAGATTCTGATTCAGACGGCTCGTAAACGATCCGCCGAGGGCGGTGCTCATCACGGTGAGCGGGAAGTAGTCCGGCGTGTTGCGGGCGACCCCAACCTCGCCGATACGGAACGACGACTGGGCGGCACCGGGTTTGTCGACGAGATAGATGGTGGTGCCCTTGGCGGGAGCAGGTTGACCGTAGCTGGTCGCGGGAACGGTTCCGCGCTGCCAGCTCCCGAAGAGCGCCCGAGCACGGCGCTCCACGTCGTCGGGTTTGACGTCGCCCACCACGAGCAGCGTTGCGTTGTTCGGCCGGAAATACGTCTCGTAAAACCGATGCACGTCGGCCTGTTGGATCGCGTTCGTGCTGGCCTCGTCTCCGGTGAGGGCGTGGCCGTACGCGGCGGATCCGAACACGATCGCGGCGAACGCCCGGTTTGCGATCTCGGGCCCGCGATCCTTCACCTGCAGAAGGCTCGTTAGGCGGCTCTTGCGCAGCCGCTCGAGCTCGGCTGGCGGGAACGCCGGGTGCAGCGCAATGTCGGCGAACAACGCCAGGGCGCTATCCAGCTGCGCCGTCGGGGTGTGCAGCTGAACGGTCGTGGCGTCCCAGCCGCTGTTCGCGAAGATGTCCGCGCCAAGGTACGCCTCCTGGTCAGCGATCTGGAGCGAGCTGCGCGTGGTCGTCCCTTCCTTGAGCAGCGACGTCGCGAGTGTCGCCGTGCCGAGCTTGCCCGGTTCGTCGGTTTCACCGCCGCTCTTCACGGTGAGCACGAAATCCGCGAGCGGGAGCTCATGCTGCTCCACGACCAGGAGCCGGAGCCCGTTAGGCAACGTGCGCGATACCACGTCCGGCAGCGTGAGTGATTTCGGCGCGCCGAGCACCGGCGGCTTGGTCAGGTCCACCGGTGGAACCGCTGGCGTTGGCGCCGGCGCGGCTGCCGTTGTCGAGGCGGGCGGCGCGCCGTGCGAGCACGCCGCGGCGACGAGCCACGTGGCCGCGCTCGCGAGGGCAACGGCGTTTCGCTTCACTCGATCCGCGCGTCGCGGGCTCACTGGATCACCCCCGTCACCATGAGATCGCGCTTGCCCTCCGGCACAACGGTCAACGTGACACGCGGCTTCCCGAGGTACCCAACGACGACGCGCTTCACGTCGTCCGCCGTCACCCTGTCGTAGCGCGCCGCATCCTGCCGCGTATAGTCGGGAGTCCCGGTGAAGTAGTTGTAGTAGTTCAACCGATCGGCTTTCCCGAGATCGCTCGCGAGGCGATCGAGAAATTGTGCGCGCGTCGTGTTCTGCGCGCGCGCGAGCTCGCGGGGGGTAATTCCGTCGGCCATGAGCTTCCGCAACTCCTCGTTCACGAGCTTCGCCATCTCTGTCGGCGTGTGGCCCGGCTTCGGCGTCACCACGATCTGGAACCCGCCGTCGAGCCGCTGGCTGTTCTGGAACGCGCGGACATCCTGCGCCACCTGCATCTCGTAGACGAGACGCTTGTACAGCCGGGAATTCTTGTCGCCGGCAATCACGTACGCCGCCACATCCAGCGGCGCGTCGTCCTCCTCAAAAGCCTTCATCGTGCGCCACGCAAAATAGAGACGTGGCAGCTGAACCTTGTCCTCGAGCACGAGAAACGTGTCTTTCGGGGCCGGCTGTGACATCACCTGCGGCCGGGGCGGGATGGCCGGACCGCGCGGAATCCCGCCGAAGTACTGTTGGACGAGTCGTTTCACGGAGTCGCGCTGGAAGTCGCCGACGATCGCGATCGTCGCGTTGTTAGGCGCGTAGTAGGTCCGGAAGAAGTTCTTCACGTCCTCCAGCGACGCGGCGCTCAGGTCGGTCATCGAACCGATCGTGGAGTGCGAGTACGGATGCGTCGCCGGGTACAGCGCGGCGAGGATCGTCTCGAACGCACGACCATACGGCACGTTGTCGTAGCTCTGGCGACGCTCGTTCTTCACTACGTCCCGCTGCAAGTCGACCTTCGCCTGGTCCATCGTCGGCAGGAGACGTCCCATCCGGTCGGCATCGAGCCAAAGCGCGAGTGGCAGCGCGTTGGACGGCATCCACTCGTAGTAGTTCGTCCGATCCGCGTTCGTCGAGCCGTTGTTGTTCCCGCCAGCGGCCTCGAGCCACTGGTCGAACTTGCCCACCGGTACGTTCTCCGAGCCCATGAACATGATGTGCTCGAACAAGTGAGCGAACCCGGTTCGGCCGGCGACCTCATCGCCCGAGCCAACCTTGTACCACGTGTTGACGGCAACCAGGGGTACGGAGTGGTCCTCCGAGAGGATCACCTCGAGGCCATTCGCCAGCGTGTACTTCTCGTACTGGATCGCGGGCACGGTCTGCGCAGCCGCGATCATGGGCGCGACAGCGAGTGCGAGCTGAAAGAGCACGCGCACCGACGCCCGAGCGTTTGGGACGCCGAGTCCGCGACTGAGTCGATTTTGGCTCACAGAACGGGTCTCATGGGGCTGAGCGGTTGGGTCGCGCTGGCATTTCGCGTCTCATCGGAAGGAAGGCCCGCTCGCAAACACACGCAAGCCGGTTGGGGCTGTCCGTCGCGACAGACCGACCAGGTTGACATAGGGTAGGGGGGTATATAGCTTATACCCCCACAGGCTATCAGGAGCAAACGGTGGACAAGATCGAGCTGGAGATCGAAGGGATGTCCTGCGAGCACTGCGTCGCCGCTGTCACGGAGGCGCTTGGTGAATTGCCCGGTGTTAGCGTCGACGCGGTGCGGGTCGGGACGGCTCAAGTAAGGTACGATCCGGGTCAGGTGTCACCCGAACAGATCGCGCTGGCTATCGAAGACGCGGGCTACGCCGCGCACGCCAAGGCCTGATCGCCATGCACGCGCCAGTTGTGCGGATCGACATCCCGGTGTCAGGGATGACGTGCGCCGCCTGCCAGGCGCGCGTGCAGCGCACGCTCGTGCGTCAGCATGGCGTGCGCGATGCCGCCGTGAACCTGATGACGCGAACCGCGTCCATCACGTACGATCCTGCCGAGGCGTCGCCGCAGGCATTCGTCGACGCGATCCGGACCACGGGGTACGGGGCTGATCTCCCACTCGACCGATCGATTCTCGATGAGCAGGAAGCGGCGGATCGCGCCTACGCCGACGAGTACCGTGCGCTCGCGACGAAGGCGGTGTTGACGCTCGCCGCTGGTCTTGTCGCGATGATCGTGTCCATGCCGCTCATGGCCCCAGCCGGGCGCGAGGGCATGCCGGCGATGTCGGATCCGTTCATGCGCTGGGTATCGCATTCGCTTACCCCGATCGTGCAGCGTGGGCTGCCGTGGCTCTACTCGATCGACACGCGCGTCCTGTCGTTCGCGCTCCTTGCGACGACCGCCGCGATCATGGCATGGAGTGGCCGCGCCTTCTACGTGCGCGCATGGGCGGCATTCCGCCATCGCTCGGCGGACATGAACACGCTCATCGCCGTGGGCACCGGTGCGGCCTTCCTGTTCTCGGCTGCCGCGACGGTTGCGCCATGGTTTTTCGTCGCACGCGGTGTTGGCGCCGATACCTACTACGAGGCGGTGATATTCATCATCGCGCTCGTTCTTGTGGGGAACGCGCTTGAGACACGCGCAAAGCGACAGACCGCCGCAGCGTTACGCGCCCTCGCCAACCTGCAGCCGAAAACCGCGCGCATCGAGCGCGCCGGTGATGAGGTCGACGTGCCCGTCGAGCACGTTCGACAGGGCGACGTCGTCAGCGTGCGTCCCGGCGAACGACTCCCCGTCGACGGCGAGATCGTCGCCGGCGGGAGCGCGGTGGACGAGTCGATGCTCACCGGCGAGTCACGTGCGGTGGTCCGGTCCGTCGGTGACCGAGTCATCGGCGGGACGATCAACACCACCGGAGCATTCCGCTACCGCGCGACGACGCTCGGGGCCGACAGCGTGCTCGCGCGAATCGTTAGGCTGATGCGCGAGGCGCAGGGCACCCGAGCACCGGTGCAGCGTCTCGCCGATCGCGTGAGCGCTGTGTTCGTGCCGATTGTCATCTCGCTTGCCGTCGCGACGTTCGTCATCTGGTACGTCTCGGTCGATACGGCGCCGGTGGTTCGCGGGTTCGCCGCCGCGGTAGCCGTGCTCGTCATCGCGTGTCCCTGTGCGATGGGCTTGGCTGTTCCAACGGCGGTGATGGTCGCAACTGGGAAAGGTGCCGAGCTCGGGATCCTCATTAAGGGCGGGGAAGCCCTGCAACGCGCCGGGTCACTCGACACCGTGGTGCTCGACAAGACCGGTACCGTGACCGAGGGCAGACCAGCGGTCACCGATGTCGTGTCGTACGACCCTCATCGCACCGACGCCGAGCTCCTCGCGCTCGCGGCGGCGGTGGAACGACGATCCGAGCACCCGCTCGCGGCGGCGATCGTGGCGTCGGCGGAAGACCGCGGTCTGACGTTAGGTGCCGCGGAGTCGTTCGAGTCGTATCCAGGGCGAGGCGTGACGGGCGTGGTCAACGGGACCGCCGTCGCAGCCGGCAACCCTCGGCTCATGGCCGAGTGGGCTGTGGACACGTCGACCGCTTCGGCGGACGTCGAGCGGCTTGCTGCGCAAAGCAGAACGATTGTGCTCGTCGCGATCGACGGCCGGTTGGCTGGTCTGATCGCGATCGCCGATCCGATCAAGGTTGGGTCGCGCGACGCCGTGAACGCGCTGCGCCAAATGGGGCTCGACGTCGTGCTGCTCACAGGCGACAGCGAGGTGGTCGCGACGAGTGTGGCGCGGGCCGTCGGCATCGAGCGCGTCGTCGCGGGCGTCTTGCCGGAAGGCAAAGTGGCGGAGGTTCGGCGGCTCCAGGAGCAAGGCCGCGTTGTGGCGATGGTCGGCGATGGCGTCAACGATGCGCCCGCATTGGCGCAGGCGGATCTCGGAATTGCGATCGGATCCGGAACCGACGTGGCCATCGAGGCGAGCGACGTGACGCTCGTGCGCGGCGACCTGCGCGGCGTGGCGCACGCAGTGGCACTGTCGCGGCGAACCATGCGAACGATGAAACAGAACCTGTTCTGGGCGTTCATCTACAACGTCGTCGGCATTCCGGTTGCCGCCGGCCTGCTCTATCCGATTGCGGGCATCCTCCTGAGCCCCATCCTCGCGAGCGGAGCGATGGCATTGAGCTCGGTGAGCGTGCTCTCGAACAGCCTCCGGCTTCGTCGGTATGACCCGCGGGTCGTCTGACCCTCACGACGCGCCTTCACCTACGGAAGGACTCATGCGAGATACTGGCAAACGGCAACGCACCGCCAACGCGGAGTCGTCGTCGGACACCGTGGTGGTCGAATGCGCATGCGGCCCGTTCGACGAGAGCGGTGCGCACCGACACGCTGTGGCAGTGGACCCCGACATCAAGGCGCGCAACGTGAAGCGGCTGCGTCGGATCGAAGGGCAGGTGAGAGGCCTGCAGAAGATGGTCGATGACGATCGGTACTGTGCCGATATCCTCACGCAGATCTCGTCCGTCCATGAAGCGCTGCGGTCGGTCGGCCGCGAGCTGATGCGCAACCACCTCAAGCACTGCGCCGCGAACGCCATTGCCGCGGGTTCCGACAAGGCGGACGCCATGTACGATGAGCTCCTCGAGCTCATGTACAAGCACGTGCGCTGATGCCGCATCCTGCAGCCTCGCGGGTGACGCACGTTAGGCGCCACGGCCGACGTCGGATCGCGCTTGCCGTCGCGCTCGCGCTGAGCGCGGCACGCACGCTCGCTGCGCAGACCGACTTCTACAACACGAGCGTTGGCCGCCCGCTCCGCATCGAGGACGCGGTCCCGGTCGAATACCGCGCGGTGGAGTTGAACCTCGCGCCCGTTCGCCTCGACGTCATGGCCCAGGACACGAGATTCTGGTCGCTGCACCCGGAGGCGACGATTGGTTTTCTTCCACGAACCCAGCTTCAACTTGTCTTGCCGCTCGCGTACGTCGACGCGCCCGCGACATCCGCGCACGGCGTCGCCGGGCTCGATGTATCGGTTCTGCACGCGTTGAACATGGAAACGTCTATACCCGCGCTGGCGGTCGCCGGCGGCATATCCCTTCCCATCGGCCCGTTAGGCGGAACAGCGACATACGGGACCGTCAAGGGAATGGTGACTCGTACGCTTCCGTGGGCGCGGTTCCACGCCAACGCCCAGCTTACCGCGGGGCCTTCCACGAGCTCTGACGACCCGACGACCTCCGTCGCGAATGACAGTCGGGACCTGTCGCGGTGGCTTGCCGGACTCGCAGTCGACAGGACGTTCGCGTTTCACTCGCTTCTCGTAACCGCCGAATCGTTCGCCGAGCAGCCGATCAGCAGCGGGGCGGCGGTGGCGTGGAGCGCCGGTGCCGGGCTCCGATATCAGTTGGACCCACGGTGGACCATGGACGCAGGCATCGGCCGTCGTTTCACCGGAGACAATCGCGCGTGGTACGTCACGCTCGGTTCGGCATACTCCCTGGGCCTTCGATGATGAAAGCCTGCCGCTATGTGCTCGTTCGCGGCTTGACGGCCAGCGTTTCGCTTCTCGCCGCCATCTCGATCGCTCGGCCCGCTCGCGCGCAGTGGTCTACGGCGTACCACCAGTTCTATACGCAGGCGTCGCACAACTGGGCGTTCCGGCGCAACTATCCGGCGGCGGACCGGCTGTTCAACGCGTTCGATTACGGCCACGCAATTCTCTACGAGACGCTGTACACGAAGCCGAACGCTCCCACGTCGCGCCTCGAGCAGCAAGAGTACGACTTCATCACACAACGTCTGCTCGTCGAACCGCCTCGCCTTCCACTCGAAGAGTCGGTGATCGAGGTCGAGTACGCGAAGCTCGTCCCCGAGGCGAAAGAAATGTTCGAGTGGGCGCACATCCTCCATCGCCAGGTCTACGACGTCTGGGCGGACGAGCGGCTTTCCGCCGCGAGCAAGGATCGCGAAGTCCACCGGCTCCTCGCGCATTACCTCGCCCGCCGGAAGGCCGCGTTCAGCACTCGGCCCAAGGACATGCAGTTGATGGAAGGGCAGCCGTACTCGCTCGCGTTCCGACGGCGGTACCCGAAGTTCAACGGTCTGATCTGGGCCTACCACTGGCTCCAGGTCGGGCTCTACGAGCCGTTGGTGACCGCGAAGTCGAGCGAGGGGCGCCGGGCAGGTGTGGACGCGGCCGTTGCGCGATTCCGTGCGATGTTGGCGGATCCCCCTCGGAGCATGCCGGCGATCATGCCGATGACAGCCGCAGTCGCGCCGGAATTCTCCAGGCGATATCCGGAGATCGCGATCATCTTCGACAACCTGCACGCCATGCATGACGTGATCTCCGACGTGCTCGCCGACAGCACGGTGCCCACGTCCCGCAAGCGCGCCGAGATTCTTCGTGCCGCCGCCAGATACCGCGACGATACGTCGTCGGTGACCACCGTTGCGGAGTGGCGCGATATGGCGGAGGAGATGGGCGTCGACCACATGGGTGGGCGCGCAGTCACGGCGGATCAGCCGCCGTCGACCATGTGGACGTCGGAGCTTGTCGAGCGGCGGCTTCGTGACGCTAACATCGAGGCGCGTCCGCTTCCTCCGACCGGTCGCCACATCTTCATGTCCATTCCCGCGCGATCGTACGAGCTGGCCGACGGCGACGAGTTGCAGGTCTTCCTGTACCCGGATTCCGCGAGCCGTACCAGGGACACAGAAAAGCTGGATAAACAGCGCGTCGCACCACCGAACATGATGATCAAATGGCGGGCACAGCCCACCCTTGTCATGGACGGCAACCTGGCGGCCATCATCATCACGAACGACGAAGCGCGTCGCCAACGAGTGCGCGACGCGCTGTCACCGCTCGGCAAGCCTAACGATCGCTGACCTGCCCGGTTACATCGACGCTCGCTTGAACTTGCCCGACCGGCTCGCCTGCACTGTTGGGCCAAGCGCGCTCTCGATCGCGGCGCGCATGGCCGCGGCGCCTTCCGGAATGGCGCCGAACTGTCGCGCGAGCAGATGCCCGTCAGCCGAGATCAGGTAGCTCTCCGGAACACCCATGCTCTGGTAGAGCCGCCGAACCGATCCCTCCGGGTCTCGGCCTATCTCGAACGTCGCGCCTTTTTCCTGCGCGAAGGCTCTCACCGGGTCGTCTTCGCCTTCGTCGACGCTGACCGCCACGATGCGAAGCCCACGCGGACCGAACTCGCGCTGGATCGCCTCGATCTCCGGAAACTCCTTCTGGCACGGCCCGCACCAGGTCGCCCAGACGTGAAGAAGCGTTACCGGTTCGCCGGCCGCGATCCGTGCGCTGTCGCCCTGGAGGGTCCGAACGGTGAACTCCGGGACGGGCTGGCCTACGGCGATCGGTCGGAAGGACTCCTCCCGAGCTGCGTTAGGCTTGCAGCCGGCCGTGGCGCCGACGGCAACACACACGAGCGCCGCCGCGACGCGGACGTGGCGCGCTGATAAAATTCGGATCATTGCAGCCTCCCGCTGCGAATACGAACCGCCGACTCACCAACCCGCGACAGTCCTTTCACAACCTTCGGGTCTTTCATGTTCGGAGCCATCGCCATCTCGTGATCGTGTTCTGACCGAGACTGTTCGGACCACGCGATCGTGAGGTCCTTGCCGGCGAGGGCGAGCACCGGGAACGTCGCGGCGCGCCCCTCGGCGCTGACGAGCGCTGCCGGCCCGAACGAGACCCCGTTATCGTGCGACACCCGCATCACGACCTTCGGCGTCTTCACTGTGCCATCGTCCCAGACCGCGACCACGGTGCGGTCGCTACCTAACGCGAGCTGCACGTGGGCCGGCGCGGAGAACTCGGCGGCGCCGAGCGCAATCGGCTCGGCGAACGTCGCGCCGCGGTCGGTCGACCGGGCGTAGAACACGCCGGCCGAGCCCTGCTTGCCGGTCCACCACGCGATGTGTACGGTGCCGGCCAAGTCGACCTGCATGGACGGACCGGCGTGCGGGCATCCGTCGAACACCCAGTTGTCGGCGTGAACCCGCACGGGCTGAGCCCACGTCGCGCCGTGATCCTCGGACCGCGCGACGACGACCTCGCGCACGTTGCCCGGAAAGACCGTTCGCCACGCGAGGTACAGTGTGCCGTCGCGTGCCGTAGCGATCGCCGTTCGGCAGCACGGGCAGGACTGGTTCGTATCGGCGAGCGCCGGAGGCGTCCAGGTCGTGCCCGCATCGGTGGATCGTGTGAGGAAAGTCTTCGACTTCCCCTGGTTGGACTCGAGCCACGCGACGTACAGGCTCCCGTCACCCCCAACGTGCAGCGCGTGGAAGTTGCGCGTCCCGAACGCGCTATCCGACGCGATGGTCACTGGCGTCGTCCAGGTCCGGCCGTCGTCGGCCGACTTCGCGAGCCGCAGAGAGCTCATGGGGAATCGGCGACCCGGCACGACCTTGCCGACCGCGTACAGGGCGTAGAGCGTTCCGTCCGGGCCATACGCCATCTTGGGCGGCGCCTCGCCATGCGGTTCGATGGGGCCTAACGAGTCACGCAGCTCGCTCGGAGCCCCGTCGGTGCTGACGTAGAGTCGTCCGTCGGTTCCACCGCCGGGCGCCGACACCCACGCCACCGCCCGCTTGCCGGTGGGTGACACCGCAAACATGGGAGCAGCGCCCACGGTCGTCGCGGCGCTGACGGTTTCGGGCTCGGACAGCGTCGTCCGAGCCCCTGCGTCGCGGCACGCGCCGGTCGCTGCGGCAACCGCCAGAAGTTGAAGAGTATTTCTGATTCGCATCGTTAGTCCGTGTGAAGTCGCCCGTCGCCCGTCGCCGGCAGTTCGTCTACTTCTGCCAGTTGTATCTCAACCCGAGGAACACAGACCGCGGCGTACCCGGCGTGTACTGCCACTTGTTGAACGCGTTGTACGTCGCGACCTCGGCATACTTCTCGTTGGTCAGGTTCGTCACGCGCAGAAAGAGCTCGCCGATGTTCCGGACCATGTAGTTGCCGTGGAGTGCCCACAGGTCGAACCCGTGGTACATCTGCGTGTTTTCCGGATCACCGTAGTACTCGCCCGTCTTGGACCACTCGACGGCGAAGCGGCCGCCGTTGAGCACGTTAGGCGAGTAGCTGAGCAGCATGTTCGCGAGCGTGTGCGGCGCAGTCTCGATCGTCTTGCCGGCGTAGCTCACGTTCTGGCCGGCGACCGGAATCACCCACTCGACGTAGTTCTGCTTCGACGACGAGTAGGCGGCATCGAGACGAAGGTCGTGCGTGAGCATCGCGCCGGCGCTCAGCTCCACACCGCGATGCTGCGTCTCGCCGGCGTTCGACGTCGTCTGCGCGCCCTGCGCATCCAGGATCGTCAGGATGTCGTTCTGGATGTGCATGTCGTAAACGGACACCGAATACATG
>JAJKIV010000394.1 GCA_021154285.1 Gemmatimonas sp.
ACGATCTCCCCGTCGCTTTCGGCGAGAATCATCTGCAATCCTTCGCGCACGACCTGATGGTCATCCGCAATCAGAACGCGGACTGGCTTTCGCATAATTCATCCTCAACGCGCCTGGAATGTGGCTAGCACGCGAACGTCGGGGTCGAACGCGACGCCACGCGGAGCGGCGTCAAGCTGGAGCGGAACAACCACAGTGGTGTTCGCCACCGCCGGAACATCGATCGTCGCGCGATGCTCCTTCCCCGCCGCATCGGTGATCGCGACCGTGAGTGGGAACCGAAAGGCCCCGAAACGTGTGCCCTGCGCGACCGTGGCGATCACCCGACGCTGCGCCGCGTCGTAGCGCCACGATGTGGTGACCTCGGCGAAGCCGGGTCGGCGCAGCCACTCGTCGAAGAACCAGCCTAACGGTCGTCCGGATGACGCCTCGACGGCGCGCCGGAGGTCTTCCGTCAGCGCGTTCGAATGACGATTCGCCAGATAGTACGAGCGAAGCCCGCGGAAAAACGCCGAGTCGCCCACCAGCGTACGAAGCATGTGCAGCGTCCAGCCGCCTTTCTGATAGCTGTTGGTGTTCAGCAGCGCCATGAGGTCGGTCTGCGTCGTGTCGATCACCGGGCGTGAAGCGACTTCAGGAGCCTTGAAAATCTGCTGGCGAATCTGACGCATTTCGTCACGGAAGGCGCTGTCGCCGGCGAATCGCTCGACCCACAGTGCCTCGAAATAAGTCGCGAAGCCTTCCGAGAGCCACACGTGCGACCACTCACGCTCGGTGACCGCATCACCGAACCACTGGTGCGCCGTTTCATGAGCGATCACACCCGGCTGCATGGTGCGACGACGAAACGGGGCATCGGCGTAAAAGATCGCGCCCGCGTTTTCCATTCCGCCATAACGTGTCGAGCTCTCGAGGTGCGCGAGCTTTTCGTAGGGGAACGGGGCGATGAGCTCCGAGAAGAGGCGTACCATTTCCGGCGCGTGCACGAATGGCCCAGGGAGGAAGTCGCGCGATTCCGCGAACACGTACACGGACTGCCTGACGCATGAGCTGAACTCGCCGACGCCACAGCCCTCTCGTCCGAGATCGTAGTAGACGAGCGGCGCTGCGGCGATCACCATGAGATATACGGGAATCGGCCGGGACTCGCGCCATCGCGTCAACGTTCGCGGAACCGACCCCGCCTGCGCCGGGAGCGGAGTTTCTTCCATCAACTCACCATTCGCGACGACGCGTCGCTCGCTCGGCGCCCGCACGGTCCATGTGACCGTAGCCTTGTCGGATGGATGGTCGATGCTCGGGATCCAGTTGCGGGCTCGGTTGGGCCAGTTGTCGCCGAACGCGGTCCAGCGACCGGCGCTGTCCGTTCGGATGATCAGCCCGTCCTTCGGTTCGCCGGCATACCGCACCGTGACGGAGAACGAGTCACCGACCACGCGGGTGATGGGAATGCGCACCAGTGAATCTGTTCGCGCGAACGTCGCCGGCTTCTCGTCCACGAGGACGCTGTCGACTCTGAGTGCCACGAGATCGAGCACGAGCGTATCGACAGGCGCCCATCGCCGCACCGAAAGAACGGCACGCCCCTCGATCGAGGCTCCACGCTGCGGCAGGTCCAGGGTGATCGCGTAGTCCGTCACGTCGATGCCCGGTCGATACGGCAGGGGTCCGGTGCCCTGACCGCTGACCATCGACGTAGTCGTTAGGCACGACACGACTCCCGCGACGACCGACTGCGTGAAGCGCCGTTTCCATCGAATCGCGTTGCGCATGATCTCGCTTGTTGTTATTGCCGTTATCGCTGGAGAATTTGGTACACTATGAGGGCGTTCGGCGGTTCGTACGACGCGGTCGCGGGGTCTGGCGCGATCGCGACAATGAACCGACCGTTCGCCGTGGCAGTCAGCGCAATGCCAGGCCCGACGATGTGCGGCGCGCGGACGCGCGCGCCGTCGTGCCCATACACGCGGATCCACCCGTCCTCACTCTCGATGTCCACGTCGCCGGCGCGGAACGCACGACGTTGTCGCATGTCGACCGCCGTGGAAACATCGAGGTTTGGCCCCTGCGACCACTGATGGCGGGCGAGCGCCGTGGTGTCGGTGAAACCGCGAGCCTCGCCCGTTACCGGGTCGACGAGCCGCCAACGCGACGCACGCGCGTCATCCGCGATGACCTCCGGTGGCGCGCCGATCGCCAGTCGTGAGCCATCGCGGGTCCACGCAATCCGCCACCCCTCGGCGATCGGTAAACCGCCAGCGGCGGCCCCCGACGTATCCGCGGCGGGGTTGAGGTTGACGACGAAGGGTCGGGCTACTCCGTACGCGGTGACCATGCCGCTCGTTGGAAACACGCTCTTCCGGACCGTCGATTCCATGAGACCGACGCTGCCGGCCAGCCGATGCCACTCGCTCGGCGGGATGGAATCGGTCTCGCCCGCACGCGTCGTATAGGCGCGTCCGTACGCGACCCGTCGCCAGTCCGGCGATGGCGCCACATCCCACACACTGTCACGCTGCACCGGCGGGTTCCCCTCGCTGGCGAACACGAATGCGTTAGGCACTGGCTCATTTTCGACCGCGCGCGGGTCCTCGACGACGAGCACCGCCCGTCGGTCATCGCTCAGGATCCACCGCACCTGCGCCGCCATGCCGTGACTCCCGCTGTTTACCGGCGTCACGCCCACGCTGAACGTCCCTCGGCTCGACCGCCGGCCGAGGAACACTGGCTGGAGACCGGATTGCCGGAGCGCGTGCTCGACCAGCTTGGCCAGTTCGGCGTCCCCGGGCACGATCACGCGAACCGCCCAGCCCGAGTCACCGGTGGCTCGCCTTGCGGCCTCCGCGTCCCAGCCTTCGCGCGTCAGCGAGTCCGAGAACGCGGCTGCCCCCGTGGAGTCGGCGGCGAGCGTCACGCGCACGAGCGCGCCGGTTCGAGCGCCAGCGGCGCCGGTCGCGGCAACGGAATCGCTGCCGGGACGCGCCCGATCGCCGCGGGAACACGCAGCCACGAGGATGGATGCGCTCGTCATCCAGCCAGCGTTCGCCAGCCTCGCAAGGCGTCGGCGCGTCTGGCGCCTAACGACTACTGGTGCGCGTGACGCGGTAGATCGCGCCGGCGGCGTCGTCGGAAATGAGCAGCGATCCATCCGTATGCACCACCACGTCGACAGGGCGGCCCCACCGGCGGCCGTTCGGCCCCTGCCATCCCGTTATGAAGTCGTCGTACGACACCGGCTTCCCATCGCGAATCCGGATCCGCACCAGCTTCGCCCCCGTCGGCACCGACCGGTTCCACGAACCGTGCAGCGCCACAATCGCGTCGCCTCGCCAGTCGGCCGGAAACGTGGTCGCCCGATCCAGGAACGTGATGCCTAACGGTGCCGAATGCGCCTGCATCTCCAGCGCCGGCGGGACCGTGCGTGCGCATCGCGCCGGATCATGGAATTCTTTATCGGGACTCGGAATCCGGTTGCCGTAACAATACGGCCAGCCGTAGTCGCCGCCGTCCTGGAGGATATTGATCTCGTCGGGCGGCAGGTCCTCGTGGTCCGGTTCGATGTTGTCACGCTCGTTCTGCGCGACCCAGATCTGTTTCGTGACGGGGTTCACAGCGATACCGACCGCGTTGCGAAGCCCCGACGAAAATACACGCCCGTTGCCGCCCTTTTCGTCGTATCGCATCACAGCCGCGCGATCCGGCGTCTTTTCCACACACATGTTGCAGGTCGATCCGATCGCCACGTACATCCCGCTGTCAGGCCCGAACACGATCGACCGACTCCAGTGGCCCCCACCAGAACTGTACGAGTTCACGCGCTCCGGCGGCCCTGACGCCGCGCCGCTCGGCCCGAGCCGCACGCGAACTACGCCGTCAGTGTTGGCGATGTAGAGGTACCCGCCGTGGAACGCGAGACCATGCGGACGATTGAGGCCCGAGACAGCGACCGTTTGCGATTCGGCCGTGCCATTCCGATCCGCGTCGACCAGCCGAACCACTTCTCCAACTTCCGGCCGGCTGGCGTACACGGCCCCATCGGGTGCCACGACCATGAAACGCACGCCGTCAACCTTCGCGTACTCCGAGATGGTGAATCCCGGCGGGAGCGTGAGTCTGCTCTGCAGCGCGTCCTGCGCGCGGCTGCTCGATGGTCCACACGCCGCGGTTGCGGCGACGACGACGGCAATCTTGCTCAGTCGCACAGGCAGGTCCTCATGGTCGGATGGTCTCGGACAGCGTGGAGCGTACACACGATTGGCCCGACCGACAACCCCAACCTCGACTGCTCGCGGGACGCGTGCTACGGACGCGCGAAAACGAAACGCGCGATGCGCCCGACGCTACATGCGAACCCGGTTCCTGCCTTCTGCCTTGGCGCGATAGAGTGCCTGGTCGGCACGCATGAACAAGTCTTCCACAGTCGCAACCCGAGGCGCCGGGAAGGTCGCCACGCCGATGCTTGCGGTCACCTGCAGTGTCGGGCCGTCATCGACGGAGAACGGATGCATCTCGATCCGCTCGCGTATGCGCTCGGCAAATGCGACGGCGCCATCCTCGCGCGTTTCAGGGAGGACGATCACGAATTCCTCACCACCATAACGGGCGACAAGGTCGACGCTTCGTACTTCGTGCTGGAGCAGTGACGCCAGCGCCATGAGAACATCGTCGCCCACGAGGTGCCCGTACGTATCGTTGATCCGCTTGAAGTGATCGATGTCGATCATGAGCAGCGTGACCATCGAATCGTAGCGGCGCGCACGCTCGAGCTCAGCGTTCAGTCGGTCGGTCAGCGCTCGGCGGTTGAGCGCATCGGTGAGCGGATCGGTCTGCGCGAGCGCCTCGAGACGGCGGTTGTCCGCCCTCGTGCTCTCCATCATATCGGCCCGCTGGACGGCGGCTACCGCCGCGCGAACGACCGTGTCGGCAAACGCAACGTCGTCCTCGCGCAACGGGTGCTCGTCCTCGCCTCGCCGCAGGAAGAAGACACCCGACTGTCGGGCGTCGGCGAGCGAAAACGGCATCGCGATCACGGACCGAATCGGCACGCGCGTGCCT
>JAJKIV010000395.1 GCA_021154285.1 Gemmatimonas sp.
CCATTTCCGGCCGTACCGAACGGCCGGTAGCTTCCCGTCCCGAGCGAGCTGTTGCACTCGCTTGACGTGCAGGTGGAGGAGCGCCGCCGCCTCCTGCGCGGTAATCAGGTCGTCCATGCGGTCATTCTACTTTGGCGGCGGGCGACTGGCGAGCAATTGGGGAATGAGGAAGGAGGGATGCGGAAACCCGGCGGATGCTTCTCGCCGTGAGATGAGCCTCCCGAGGGTTCTCGTTGTCTCCCGTTTCCCGTTTCCCGGTTTATCCGATTCCCGCCCGCTCCTTCGCCTTGGCGATGATGGCCGCCATCACGTCGCGGTGCTTCGTGAACGTGTCGTCCACCACCTGCAGCGTCGGGATCGCGTTAGGCGAGAGGTTCAGCGTCTCCGGGTTGAAGTGCCCGAACCCCGACTCGTGCACGCCGCTCGAACCGCGACCGGGCGCCGGCGCGCTCAGGTGCTGGTAGAAACGGGAGTACTTCTGCCAGCGCGGGCCGCCGCCGGCGTGGTACATCGGGATGAAGCCGTGCAGCGCATCGTAGGGCATCTCACCCACGCACGCGACCTTCGGGTACTTCTCGCGCAGGTCCATCACGAGGCGCCGAGTCCCCTCGTGCATGTCGCCCGTGGTGCTGTTCACGTGGCCGCCGATGATATCGAGGAAGTACGCGTCCACGCCGTAGCGCTCGATGGCGTCGGCGATTCGGCCCGTGAGGTGGTTCCGCCACGAGTCCGCGCCGAGGTTCATGTAGGTGAGCCAGCCGTCCTGATGGCGGTCGTTGTTCCAGTCCACCCAATTCAGGTCGTAGCGATCGCCGTCGATCTTTTGCGTCACGCCGCTCGAGATCTTCGACCACACCGCCTGGTGACGGTTCGCGGAGTTCGCGCCGAACATCGGCATCATCTTGAAGCCGAGCTTCTGGCCTTCGCTGATGAGCCGCTTGAACCCAGCCTCACCACCCATGCGCGTCGGCGCGACGTAGTTGGGATAGTCCCAGTAATAGCGGCCGTCCCAGGCCGAGATGAATGCGAGCACGCGCTCAGGCGGGATCTGCGTCGCCATCCAGCGCAGGATTTCCAGCATGCGCGCGTAGTCGTTGAACATGAACCCGGTGTAGTGCATGCCGTGGAGCGTGGTCACCATCGCAATGTTGCGCATCCACGGCTGGACGTCTGTCCGAGTGTCCCAGGGCTGAAGGCCGAACGCTCGCTCGACGTGCGTCATGTGCGGCGCGATGGCGTCGTCGAGCGAGGCGGCGCGACCGATGCGCCACGCGGGAACCGTTAGGCGCGTGTCGTTGCGCCACGCGTCGTGTTCGTACACCGCCTCCACGCGGTACCCGCGTTCACCCGGCTGGAAGTGGAACCGCTTGGGCCGGACGCGCATATCGAGCGACGACAGGGAAACGAACTCCTGGTCGCTCGCCTGGACGACCGCCAGCGCGGTGGTGATTCCCGTCGCGGCACCGGGCCCGTGGAGATCGCCGGCACCGAACGTGTAGCCGCCTAACGCCTCGTTGTCCTTGGCATCGAACAGTCGGCCGCCGCCAAGGGAGATGCTGCCGCGCGGGACATCGCGGATGATGGTGGTGACCGTCTTGATCGGGCGCTGCATCTCGACTGCCGTGTCCCACTCGATCGTCGTGCCGTTTCGCTTGAACGTCGCGATGAGCGACCCGGGCGCCTTCTCCTGCCCACCGGCCCAGACGAACCCGGTGCACGTGAGACGCATCGTGTCACCAGTTTCCGAGGCAGTGATGCGCGACGCATCCAGCCCGTACGTGTTCTCGTCGGTGAACACGAGGAACCCGAAGCGGTATCCGCCGAACGCGACGGACGGCTCGGGGAAGTCGAAGCTGAACTTCATGTACGCGTCGCCGCGCGGCGGCACGAACACGTCACTCGTGGACGTGAGGGGCAGAACTTCCGGAGCGTTAGGCAATGGTGCCGGCGCCATGGCCTCCGCCGCGGCCACGGCGCCTGAGATCATGCCGGCAGCACCGGCCGCGCCGACCACCTTGAGCCATTCCCGTCGAGAGACGTCGCCGTCTGCGGTGTCCGTCTCCCGTCTCCCGTCTCCCGTCTCCCGGTCCGGTTCTGTCACGACGGACTCACGGTCCAATAAACGACATATCGCTCATCGAATACCCGATAGAGCGGAGCCATGGCGATTGTCGTCGGCTGTCCCTTCGTGGTGAACTCGAGCGATTTGCCCGCCACCGGCGCGACCCAGCTCGTCACCTCTGCTGACGCAGCGCGGATCTGTGGTGCCGGTGGAGGCGCCGGGTCCTTGAACTCGGGCACCGTGCGCGGCTTCGTCGGCTCCGCACGACGATTCTCCGCCGTGATGCCTTCAGTACCCATGCGACCGACGAGAACCAGCGGCCCATACATCACGGCTTGCAGGGAACTGTCGTCAGGCATCGCATGCACGTGGAGCCGCATCGGCACGCGAACCTCCAACCGCTCGCCGTCGCGCCACGTTCGGTCCAGCACGACGTAGCTGCCGGGCCCCGCGAATGCATCGAGCTGACGACCATCGAGCTTCACCCAACCGCCTTCGCCCACCCAGTATGGCACGCGAACCCTGAGCGTCATGCGGGTCGGTTTCTCCGCCCGGACGGTCAGCGTCGTCACATTGCTTTCCGGGAACCGCGTGTCCTGGATGAGGCGGACGCCTTTCTCCTTCCACCGAACCTCCGACGGCACGAACAGGTTCACCCAGATGCCGTCGTCATCGTGGAAGTACACGCTATCCGCGAGCTTGGAAAAGTTCTCGACGCCGGTGCCATGGCAGCACCAGAAACCGGCGTTAGGCGCCCCGAACAGCTTCCAGTAGCCGGCGGCGAGTGGTGTGTAGTACGCCTTTTCGCCGTCCGCCGGGTGTTGGGTGGGGAGGATGCCGTTGAAGTACGCGCGCTCGTAGAAGTCCGCGAACTTCGCCTCGGGACTCCAGCCGAACAGCTCGCGCGTGAGCTTCAGCATGTTGTAGGTGACGCACGTCTCCTGCGACATCGGGCCGATCGCCGTCGCGAGCTGCCCCGGCTCGCCCTGCCATTCCTCGTCGTTGGACGTGCCCCCCGTTGCGTACGACCGCATGCCGGTGACGTCGCTCCAGAAGAACGTCGCGATCGCGCGCGATCGGTCCTCGCTCGTTCGCTCGTAGCGTCGCGCGGCACCGATCACCTTCGGGATGTTCGTGTTGGCGTGAACGCCCTTGAGCTCATCGCGACCCACCGCGAGCGGACCGAAGATCTTCTCGTGGTCGAACCGATGCGCGAGGTCCGCCCACTGTCCGTCGCCCGTGGCGTTCGCGAGCAGATACAGCACGTCGTTCATGCCGCCGAATTCGACGTTGAGCATCCGCTGCCATTGCTCGTCAGGCACGGGCTGCGCGTAGTCGCGCACCCAGCCGGCCATGCCCTTCACCATCTCGAGCGCATGCGCGTTGCTCGCGAGCGTCGCGTTGTCGAGCAGGCCCGCCATGATCTTGTGGTACGTGTAGAATGGCGCCCACACGCGCTGCCCAGCCTTCAACCGATCGAACAGCTCGTTGGGGAACGCGCTCAGGTATCCGGTTCCGAGCTTCTGTTGGCACTTCGCGAGCTCGCCGATCATCATGGCCCCGCGCGCTTTCACCGCCTCATCGCCGGTCTGCGCCCACATGAGCGCACACGCCGACAGGTAGTGGCCGGTGAAATGGCCGCGCAGCTCGTTGTCCGGCGCTTCCCATCCGCCTAACGGTTGGGCCGAGCTCGGGATGCCGGCGGTGACGCGGAACATGTGGAGGAGCCGGTCGGGGTCGAGCCCCATCATGAACCGTCGATTCGTTTCGAGCCCGGTGAGCTGGATGCCGGGTCGGAGTCGAACGTCGTGAAGGTCGAATGGCCTGGCGCGTGGCCGCAGCGTCGAGACCGGAAATCGTCGCGTGGGGTCGTCCGCGATCAGGTCGCGTACAGGCAGGCCCAACGCCAGTGCTGCAAGCGAGGCAGCACCGAGGAACTCTCGGCGATTGACGTCGCGCGTCATGTGATTTGCGCCCGTGGGGATGTTCCTTCTGATATAGCTCGTAGCGCCGGCGGACTAAAGGGAGATGGGAGACGCATAAAATGCGGAAACCCTCGGGACGCCATTCACGCTGAGTGAGGCGTCCCGAGGGTTCTACGTCTCCCGCTTCCCGTCTCCCGTCTCCCGGCTGTCGCCCTACTTTTTCGCTTTCTCGAACAACCCCAAATACTGCCCATACCCTTCCTCGGCCAGCTTCGCCACAGGAATGAAGCGCATGGACGCGGAGTTCATGCAGTAGCGGAGCCCGGTCGGCTGCGGGCCGTCATCGAAGAGGTGACCCAGGTGCGAGTCCGCGTGCGTCGAACGCACTTCGGTCCGCTCCATGAGCAGCGAGCGATCCGTCTTGGTCTTCACGTTCTTCGGCTCCAGGGGTTTCGTGAAACTCGGCCACCCGGTGCCCGATTCGTACTTGTCGAGTGAGCTGAACAACGGCTCGCCCGAGACGACGTCCACGTAGATCCCCGCCTCGTGATTGTTCCAGTACTCGTTCTGGAACGGACGCTCGGTGGCCTCGTGCTGCGTTACCTGATACTGCAGCGGTGTGAGCTCCTTCTTGAGCTCTGAATCGCTGGGCTTCTTGAAGTCGGTCATCCAACGGGCTCCTGTAATTGCGGTATTCGCAACGGGCTGCGAGCTCGCGCGGGCGGCGCTTGCCTGCGCGCCAGCGCCGGTCGCTGTCCCGAACATCGCCGCAACCGCGGCGGCCGCAAGCCACGGACTGCGAGGCAGTCGCGCAACCATAAAGCTCCTCGTGTATCGAGTTGAGGCCGGGCCGCTCGATCGAGCCGTCCTGGCCGTTTGATCCCCCACCACTGCTGAACATATCCGCCGGAGGGGCGGCTTGTTCCATCCAAAGTACGCCTGCCGACCGTCCTCGGATCGCTGCAGCGAATCCCACGCCCTGCCACGCTCGAGCACGGCCTGTCCCGAGAATCGGCGTGATAGTGTCCCCGGCAGTGACCGTGGCGGGCGCCGGCGGAATCGTGTTCGCGGTCGCTGCGAAGCCGTGGACCGACCGAGCTCGATCAACCGAAGCCCAAGTTCAGCCATGATCTCTATCCCTTCGCGGTCGCTTTCCGCCCGGTTACGCCGAACGGCCGGCTCAATGATCCCCCTAATGGTCGTGGCCGGATCGCTAGCGCTGCGCCCGGGTCGCGTGCTCGCTCAGGTCACTGACACGACGTCCGCTCGAGCTGAGGCGCTCTTCGCGGCGAAGGACTACGTAGGTGCGGCGTCGGCCTATCAGGCGCTGACGCGGACGCACCCTCAGCAACCGCGCTACTGGACGCGACTCGGGACGTCGCTGCAGATGGCAGGTCGCGCCGACGATGCGGTTGCCGCGTATCGGAAGGCGATCGGGATAACGACCGCGCCGATCGCGATGTACAACCTGGCGGCCGTGTTCGCGAAGCGCGGCCAGAAGGACTCGGCGTTCTACTGGCTCGACCAGCTCGTCTCGAACGCCAGCTACTCGAACGACAAGGCGGTGAGCGCCGACGAGGACTTCGCGTCGCTGCGGAGCGACCCGCGGTTCGAGCCGCTGCTCGAGCGCATGCGGGCGGTGCTGCGCCCCTGCCTAACGCGGTCCGAGTCGCGGCGGTTCGACTTCTGGGTGGGCGAGTGGGAGGTGAAGAACGCCCAGGGACAGCCGGCGGGCCAGAGCTCCGTCCAGCGTTTGCTCGAGGGATGCGCCCTGTACGAGAATTGGACCGACCTCCAGGGCGGTGGAGGCAAGAGCCTCAACAGCTACAACACCGACGTGAAACAGTGGCAACAGTTCTGGACGGATCAGTACGGTCGCGTGACGGAGTATCGGGAGAGCGAGTGGGTCGATGGGAGCCTGCGTTTTACGGCGAAGCAGATCATGCCGCAGGGGCCGGCGCTGCTCCACATGACGTTCACGCCGGTCAACCCGGACGTCGTTAG
>JAJKIV010000396.1 GCA_021154285.1 Gemmatimonas sp.
AACGGGTCCGGGACGAACAGGTCGACGCCCGCCGGGTACTCGAGCCCCGGCGGCAGGACACCGACGATTCGATACGCGTCGGCGCCGATGCGCACCGGCGCCTCGGGAAGCGTGCGCGGGCTGCCTAACGCCCTCGCCCAGAAGCCATGGCTGACCACGACCACGGGCTCTCCCCTGGTTACGTCATCCGGCATGAGCGTTCGACCAAGCGTCGGTTGGACGCCCAGGACACGGAAGAAGTCGCCCGAGACGTTCGCCGTCTCGACGTGGGCCGCCTCGCCAGCAGTGATCACGGCGCGTCGCGCCGTCGCGTACAGGGCAATCGCTGAGAAGCTGCGGCTCTGTTCGCGCCAGTCGTCGAACGTCGGCACTGACACGGACGGGACGTCGCGTCCTGCCGAGTCCCGGCCAGTGAGCGTGACGATCCGGTCCGGCTTTTCGTAGGGAAGCGGCCGAAGGAGCACCGCGTCGATGATCGAAAACGCGGCGGTCGTGGTCCCAATGCCGAGCGCCAGCGTGAGTACGGCTATCGCGGTGAAGCCCGGGGCGCGTCGATACGAGCGGAGTGCGAAGGCGATGTCGCGCGTGATGTCCTGCGCCCACGTGACCCCGCGGGTGTCAAGCACCGCCTCCCTGAACCGAGTGGCGCCGCCGAACTCTCGCGCGGCGAGCGCGTGTGCCGCCGTGCGGTCGAGTCCCCGCGATTCGTGCCAGCGCGTCTGCATCTCGAGATGAAAGCTCAACTCCTCGTCGAGATCGCGCGTGAAGCGACGCGGCCGAACGAGCGTGCGCAGACGATGCATCGCCTTCCGAATCATTCGCATGATCGCCTCACGCAAACTGCAGCACGAGCTGAACGGCTTCCGCGAACTTCCGCCAGGTGGCGCTCTCGCGCGCGAGCTGGCGTCGGCCGGCGGCGGTTATCTCGTAGAACTTTGCGCGGCGGCCGAGCTCGGAGATACCCCACTCCGCCTCGATGAGGCCTTCCTCCTCGAGCCGGTGAAGTGCTGGGTAGAGCGAGCCCTGGTTCACACGCAGCGCTTCCTTGGAGATCTCCTGGATGCGATGCGACACGGCCCACCCATGCATTGGCTCGCGGGAGAGTGTGCGGAGGATGAGGAGGTCGAGCGTACCCTGAAGGAGCTCGTCGGCTGGGAGGGGCATTTGCTGGCTTCGACTTCGTTGTTGTCGGCAGACTACATCAACAGGGTAATGCTTTTGTTGTAGGCCGGCAACAACATCGGAACTGCGGCAAACCAAGACGGGAGGCGACCCTCTATCGGGATGATCGAGATCCCCCTAGCATCTCGTCGGGCCAATCCCGAGGAAGCCAGTGTCCCACGCCACCGACCCCGTCCGCTCCCGTCGCGACTTCATCGCCCTGCTCGGCACCACCGCCAGCACCGCATGGCTCGCCACGATCTGGCCCCCGGCCATCGCCGACGCCCGCGAGGCTGGGGACGCCGCGTCGCAGGGTCAGGCCCCGCGCTATCGCGCCCTCACGAAACAACAGGCCGAAGACTTCGGCGCGGTGGCCGACCGTATTATCCCGCGGGACGACGCGCCGGGTGCGCGTGACGTCGGCGTCGTGTTCTTCGCGGATCACCTGCTCGCCACCTTCTCGCCAGCGCGGAAACCGGAATTCGACCAGGCACTCGCAGCACTGAATGAGGCAGCGAGGAAACACGTGCCTGACGCAGGCTCGTTCGCGTCACTCACACCGACTCAACAGGACGAGACCCTGCGATCGATCGAGACGACGGACGCCTTCAACCTGCTCCGATCGATCACCATCAGCGGGTACTTCTCGCATCCGAGCCATCGCGGCAACCGCGACCAAGCCGGATGGAAGGCGATCGGATTCCAGGATCGCATGTCGTGGACGTCACCGTTCGGCTACTACGATCAGCCCGACGTCATGGCGCGGCTGATGCCGTGGAGGCGCGCGTGACACGCGACGTTAGGCAGGCGCCGGCCGTGCGGTACGCCCCGACCGACGACGTGGACTTCGTCATTGTCGGCGCCGGCGCCGCCGGCGGCGTCGTGGCTCGCGAGCTCGCGCGCAGTGGATTTCGCGTGCTGGTGCTCGAGCAGGGTCCTTACCTGCGCGAGTCCGATTTCAAGCACGACGAGCTCCTCGTGGGCGAAGGCCACCAGCTCACCAACATCCCGTCGCTGCAGCCGCAGACGTTCCGGGCGACCGCCGATGACAAGGCAACACGACGCGACTACCTGATCTACGGTCGCATGGTCGGCGGCGGCAGCGTGCACTTCACCGCGAACTACTGGCGTCTTCACGAGGAGGATTTCATCGAGCGGACGCGGTACGGCTCGGTGCCCGGGGCGGCGCTCGAAGACTGGCCCATTCGTTATGCGGAGCTCGAGCCGTACTACTCGAGGGCCGAGTGGGAGCTCGGCGTGAGCGGGATCGCGGGCGCCAATCCGTTCGATCCGCCGCGCTCGCGACCGTACCCGCTGCCGCCGCTTCCGATCAAACCGTCAGGCGTGCTGATGGAGATCGGGGCCAGGAAGCTCGGGTGGCATCCCGCGCCTGCGCCGCTGGCTATCATCTCGAAGTCCTATCGTGGACGCTCGGGGTGTCAGCACTGCGGATTCTGCGAGTCGTTCGGCTGCGAGTGGAAGGCGAAATCCAGCACGCTCGCCACGATGATCCCGGAAGCAGAGCGCACCGGCCGCTGTGAGATTCGCCCGAACAGCTACGTCCGGCGCATTCAGACCGACTCGCGCGGTCGAGTCACCGGCGTCGTGTACTTCGATGCGCAGAAGCGCGAGGTCATGCAGCGCGCGAAGGCCGTCGTGGTCTGCGCGAACGGCGCCGAGACACCGCGACTCCTGCTCATGTCGGCGTCGAACCAGTTTCCCAATGGGCTCGCGAACTCGAGCGGCGTCGTCGGGAAACACCTCATGTTCAACGGCGGCGCGTTCGCCGGCGCCCTGTTCGAGCACGAGGTGAACGGCTACAAGAGCGTGCAGGTGAGCCGCTACGTGCAGGACCACTACCGGCTCGACCCCAAGCACGGGATCGTCGGCGGCGGCGGCATCGACATGCGGTTCGACTGGTATCCAATCTCGTTCGCGATGGAGGCACTCCCGACCGACGCGCCGCGGTGGGGCGCGGATTTCAAGAAGATGGTGCGCGAGTACTTCACGCGGACGGCCTACGCGCTCGCGCACACGACCCAGCTACCGCAGGAAGCTTCCACGATCACGCTCGACCCGGAGCTCAAGGATGCGTGGGGATTGCCGGCAATCCGGACGACGTTCACCGAGCATCCGAACGACATGAAGCTCTACCAGTTTTTCCTGGAGCGGAACCTGGAGCTTCTGAATGCGGCGGGCGCGACCCGAACGTGGGCGTTCAGCATCGACGCGCCGTGGCAGGTCCACTTGTTAGGCACGTGCCGCATGGGGAACGACCCCAAATCGTCGGTCGTGGACAAGTTCCATCGCGCCCACGATGTACCGAACCTGTTCATTGTGGATGGGTCGAGCTTCGTGACGTGCGGGACCGGCCAGCCGACGATGACGATCCAGGCGCTGGCGTTTCGGGCCGCCGAGGCGATCGCGGGGTTTGCGAAACGCGGAGAGATCCGCGGATGAACGGTACAAAAGGGGTCAGAGTCCTAACGCATCATTCGAACGCGCCGCGTTCGAATGATGCGTTAGGACTCTGACCCCTTTTGGCGCATTTCGCTTCAATCCACACGGATCTCCCGCAGCCGGCGAAGCTCCGGGACCCGCCAGGATGTTACGGCGACGACGATCAACGTCATCGCGCCGCCGAACAACACGGCCGGAACGGCAGTGAGGAGCTTCGCGGCGACCCCGGACTCGAACGCCCCGATCTCGTTCGACGACCCGATGAAGATCGAGTTCACCGCCGAAACACGACCGAGCAGCTGCGGCGGCGTAAACACCTGCAGGAGCGTCGACCGGATCACCACACTCACCATGTCGAACAGCCCGCTCACGGCCAACAGCGCGACCGAAAGCACGAACGACCGCGACAGCCCAAAGCCGATGATCGACAGCCCGAACCCGGCAACGGCAATGAACAGCGCGCGGCCCGCCCGCTTCATCGGCGGCCGATGCGTCAGCACCAATGACATCGTCACCGCCCCCGCCGCCGGTGCCGCCTGCATGATCCCCAGACCTTGCGGTCCCACATGCAGAATCTCCGACGCGAAGATCGGCAGCAGCGCGACCGCGCCGCCGAACAGCACCGAGAACATGTCGAGCGCCATCGCCCCGAGCACGACCGGCTGATGCAGCACGAACCGGATGCCGACGCCGAGACTCTCCCACAGCGAGTCATGCTCCTCGACGACCGGAATCACGGTTCGATGCACCTGCCCCAGGCATACTACGCCCGCGAGATGCAGCACCGACGCCACGCCGTACGCGAGTCGCGCGCTCCCGAAACCGTACAGCAGCCCGCCGAGGGCAGGACCGACGACCGCCGCGAGCTGCCACGCCGCGCTTCGCCAAGCCGACGCACTTGGATACATCTCGCGCGGCACGAGCTCGGCCGCGAGTGCGGCCCGCGACGGGGTCATGAAGCTGCGCGCGACGCCGCTGAGTGCGATCACGAGATAGATCGGCCACACTCGGCTCCCCCGCGTCAGGTGGAATGAAAGCAGGAAGAGCGTTGCCGCGCAGCCGACCATGACCGTCAGCGACACGAGCGCTATCCGTCGTCGGTCGATGCGGTCGGCGACGTGACCGGCGAATAGCGCGATCCCGATGAACGGAAGCGCCTCGGACAGCCCGATCAGCCCCAGCGCGAGGGGATCGTGCGTCAGCGCGTAGATCTGCCATCCGACGACGACCGCCTGGATCTGCTGCGCCAACGTGGACGGCAACAGGCTCAGGATGAACCACCGGAAGGCAACGAACCGAAGCGGCGCGTATGGGTCCGCTGTCGTCCCGATCTCCTCGGGGCGCACTCGTGGACGCCGCACGCGTAAGCGAAACGGAATTGACATTCCGGGGCTGAAGTGGACTACCGACCGGACAAGCCGACGCACAGCGAAGGCCTCGGCCAGCGCCGTCAGCCGAAACCTAAATGGGACGATCCCATGCGCTCGAGAGCCGTTCCCATCGTGGTCATGGCCGTCATGCGCGATCCGTTCTGGGCGCCCCCAGGTCAAAAGGAGCCCGACAGTTCATCCCTAACGCGGACGGGTCAACCCATCGGTTAGGCGGTCCGATCCCTCAGTGCTTTCTGGTATGGAGCGCCGCATACCAGTTTCGGGCAACCCTTTCGGAGCCAACCTGATGCCGCCTCGCGCGCGCCGCGGACGCATCCTCGCCGTCGCCATCGACCAGAAATCCGGTCAGCCGCTCTACCGGCAGATCTACACGCACGTTCGGCAGTGTATTCTGGACGGGCGACTCGCGCCGGGAGCCCGGCTCCCATCGACGCGTCAGCTGGCCGCGGATCTTCGCGTGTCTCGAAGCACGGCCGTCCAGGCCTACGAGCAGCTTCGAGCCGAGGGATACATCGAAGGGCTCGGCGGCGCCGAGACGCGGGTTACCGACACCCTCCCGGATTCGTTCGTACGGGCGGGCGTCCGTGATGCCGACACGAGCGTCCCGCTTCGCTCGGTGCTCGCCCCCTCAGCCCGCGCGCGAGCGACCGCCGCGTGCGTTCGGCGAGCCATGCTGCCGGTCGGAATGGGGCCGCGGGCATTCCGTGCGGGCGTGCCGGCCGTGGACGTCTTCCCGGTGGACACGTGGGGGCGGATCATGGCGCGGCGATGGAGCCGAACGCCTGCCCGCGATCTCGCGTACGGCGATCCGTTCGGCTACCGCCCGCTCCGCGAAGCGATCGCCGACTACCTGCGCGCCGCGCGAGGCGTACGCTGTACCGCGGACCAGGTAATGGTGGTGGCGGGGTCCCAACAGGCGCTCGATCTCGCGGCCCGCGTGATCCTGGATCCGGGCGACAAAGTGTGGCTCGAGGACCCGGGATATCACGGCGCTCGCGGAGCGTTCACCGCGGCGGGCGGCACGATCGTGCCGGTCCCGGTGGACCAGGACGGCCTCGACGTCATGGCCGGGCGCACACTTGCACCGGATGCACGACTGGCGTTCGTTACGCCGTCGCGGCAGCTCCCGTTAGGCGCGACGATGTCGCTGACGCGCCGCCTCGCGCTGCTCGAGTGGGCGGCCGCGTCGCGCGCCGCGATCTTCGAGGACGATTACGACAGCGAGTTCCGCTACGCGTCGCGTCCGCTGCCGGCGCTTCAGGGGCTCGACCGGGCCGGATGCGTGCTCTACGCCGGAACGTTCAGCAAAGTCACGTTCCCGTCGATGCGACTTGGCTATCTCGTCGTGCCGCCGTCGCTGGTGGACGCGTTCGGCGCCGCGCGTCACTTCGCGGACTTCCACTCGCCGTTCCTCGAGCAGGCGGTGATGACGGACTTCATCGTGGAAGGGCATTTCGAGCGGCACATCCGCCGGATGCGCGCGATCTACCACGAGCGGCAGGTGCTGCTGGTGAACCTGGCGCGCGAGCGGCTGGGTGGCCTGCTCGACGTCCGGCCAGCGGATGCAGGTATGACGGTGGTTGGCTGGCTGGGCGGTGGCATGGACGACGTGGCGACAGCGCGTGCGGCCGAGCGGGCGGGTCTCTACGTGCTAGCAGTTTCGCCGCTCGCGGTGCGCCCCCTGCCCCCTGCTCTGCTGCTCGGCTACGCGGGCGTTCGCGACGACGAGATCCGGGAGGGCGTCAACCGCCTCGGGATCGTGCTCGAGCAGGTCGCGAGAAGCCGTGCACCTAACGAAATCCGGCACACCCTGATGGTGGGGTCAGTGGCGTAAATCGGTACCGTAAGGGGTCAGAGTCCTAACGGGTCGTTTCATTGCAACGCAATGAAACGACCCGTTAGGACTCTGACCCCTTACGCATCATGTCGACGCATCGCCGTCGGCTGACTTCGACCACGTGAGGACGACCGTGGACCCGATGATGATGACCGCCCCGGCGAGCGTCCACACGTCGGGAATCTCGCCCAGGAAGATGGCACCCCACAGCACGGCGAACGCGACCTGCAGATAGCCGGCCGTGGTCGCCCTCGCGGTTCGTTCCAGCTGCAGCCCACGCGTCATCGAGACCTGCGCCAGCTGTGTCGTGATGCCGACACCGATCAGCAGTAGCCACTCCCAGGCGTCCGGCCACTGCCACTGTGCGATGGCGAGTGGTAGCGACATGGGGACGCTGAGCAGCGGGAGGTAGCCAACGATCACCAGCGGATGCTCGGCCCCGCGCATCTTGCGCACCAGGGTGTACGCGAACCCGCTGCACGCGGCGCCGACTAGCGCGGCGCCGATGTACAACGGATTCGTGGCGGTCGAGTCGGCAGCGAGTGAAGCCGGCGGGTGAGCGACGAACAGGACGCCGAGCAGGCTCGCGACGAGACACACGATCTCACGCGCGCGCAGTGACTCGCGCAGGATGACCGCCGCCAGCAAGACTGCGAACACCGGGTTCGTGTACTGGATCAGCGTCGCTTCGCCCAGCGGCAGGTGGACGATCGAGTAGAAGTAGAAGAGGAGTGCCGTGGCGCCGAGCAGCCCGCGGACCAATAGCAAGCGCCGGTTGTTCCCGA
>JAJKIV010000397.1 GCA_021154285.1 Gemmatimonas sp.
CGTCGACATTCACTGCGGCGGCACGTTCCCGTGGGTCGACTATTGCTACGTGATCAATGACGAGGCGCTTTCGCGGGCCTTCCTTCCCGCACTGCTCTACAAGCCGGCCACGACCTATTCTGGAACGACGGCGACGTACGCCGAACAGCGTGGCGTGCGGTGTACGGTGGTGGAGATCGGAGGCGGATACCACGACCAGTCGCAACATGTGGCCAATGGCGTTCGCGGTGTGCTGAATCAGCTGCGTCAGGTCGGCGTCCTCGATGGAGCGGTCGAACGCCGACCAGGACAGATCCTGATGCGTGACATGAAGGTCATGCGACCGCGCCACGGCGGGATCTGTGTGCCGAAGGCGATGCTGTCGCCAGGGCAGGTACTCCGCGCGGGAACGGCGCTGGCCGACATCGTCAGCCCGTACACGTTCGAGGTGCTGGAAACGATGACGGCGCCGTTCGATGACAACGTCGTTGTCCTCTGCCGCAACTTCGTCACCCGGATTCATCCTGGCGACTATGGTTTCATGATCGCCGACCGGGCGACAGCGACTACGTACGCTGACTGATCGCGTGCTACCGCACTGGCTGGCGTTCGCGGCGGTCCTCGCTGTCGCGAGCGGCGCAGGCGCGCAATCACGACAAGGGACCGTTGACATCACGGTCGACGTGACGCCTAACGCTGCGCACGTCGAGGAGCGATACCGCCTGGCATCATCCGCGGCGCCGATCTCTCTCCGGGTCCTGACACGGCCGTGCACAACAATCGAGAACTTGGCGGTCGAGCGAGCTGGATCGGTCGTGCCGGTGACGGAATCGCGAGTCGGGCCGTGGATCACGTTTCGCGACACGATCGCGCGCCAGGATGACTCGATTCGTCTCGTCGTGCGATACGACGTGCGACCAGCGGGAACGGGTGTCATTCCGCTCGTGCACCTGACGACCGCCATGACGGGCAACGGCTCGACGCGAGCGGGGCCGGTGAAGGTCGACGTCAGGGTTTCCGACACCGCGGCCCGGGTGTCCTTTCCGCACATGACTCGTCAGGCGCCTAACGAATGGTCGGCGCGCTTCGTGGCGGTGCCGTCGTTCCTGGAGGTCGCGGGCCCGCGCGCCACGGCGTGCGACGAACGCGCGGGCGAAGGCGGTGACAACGGTGGCCTCGTCTGGCGGTTCTTCCTGTTGGTCGGAATCATGGTCACCTGGGTGCCGCTGTATCTGGCGTGGGCTCGCCGCGCACAGGACCGCGAGCATACATGACAGGCGCGCATCTCTCGGCCTTCTACGCGATCGTGGGTGCATACCTGGTCCTGGTCTGCGGGATCGGGCTCCGCAATTACCGTCGCGCTTCGACCGAAGAAGGCTTCCTCGCCGCAGGTCGCAGCCTGGGACCCATCATCGGTGGCGCGACGCTAATGGCGAACCAGGTGAGCGCCGGCGCGACGATCGGCATGGTGGGCTTCCACTATTTTTCCGGGATCAGCTACGCCTGGACGTGGCCACTGGTCTGGATCGGCTGGGTGGTCGCGGCGCTGTTCGTAGCGCCGAGGATACGGCGCATCGCCGGGCTGACGTTGCCCGATTTCTTCGCGGTGAGGTTCGAGAGCAAGGCCGCGCGAGGGATCGCCGCCCTGTTCATTCTGGTTGTCTACGCCGTGATGCTCTCCGCGCAGTACCAGGCCGGAGGTCTCCTCTTCGGACTGGTCGGCGGGATGGAGTACTCGCGCGCCGTCCTGCTGGTTGCTGGCATTACGACGGCGTACACCGTGCTTGGTGGGATGTACAGCAATGCCTACGTCGGGATGCTCAAGGCCATCCTGCTGTTAGGCAGCTACGCGATCGCGGTCCCGTGGCTCCTGGCACACGTCGGGTCGATTGCCAGCATTGGGGAGACGCTGACCGCGATCGATCCGCGTTTGAGTGGCAACTGGTTCGGTTGGCGGCAACTGATCGCGATTTCGATGGCGATCGGCCTTGGCCTTGCCGCGTCGCCGTACGAGATCTCGGCCATCTATTCGATCCAGAGCAAGCGAGCGACGCGGATGGCGATCGGGTACTCGTTCTTGTTCCAGGCCTGCATCGGCGTCGGTGTGCTGCTCTTCGGGCTCGCGATGAGAGTGGCGATGCCGCAATTGCCAACGCCGGACCTGGCCACGCCAGTGCTCGGGATGAGCATCCTCCCGCCGTGGATCGGATTGCTCGTGCTGCTGGCAGCCGTTGTCACGTTCACACGAACGGGGGGCGCGATCCTGCTCACCGTCGCCTCGGCTGTGTCGCACGACATTTACGTGGAGCTGATCAAGCCGGCGGCGAGCGAACGCGCTCGAGTCTTCGCGAGCCGACTCGCGGTGGTCACGTTCAGTGCGATCCCCGTCGCGCTGGCGCTGCGTCGGTTCGACCTGGTGAACTTCATCGTCATCTGGGCCGCGAAGCTGATGGTCAGCTTCCTCTTCATCCCTGTGGTCGTCGGCCTCAACTGGCGTCGTGCGACGCGAACCGGAGCGATCGCCTCGATGCTCGGCGGGATGATCACCTGTCTCTTATGGTCGCGGCTCGGTTCGCCGTATTTCCTGGGGCTCGATCCGGCGGAGGCCGGGGTCGTGGTCAGCGGCGCGTTGATGTTCACGGTGAGCCTAACGACGTCACCCGCCTCCGCCGGAACATTGCGACAGTTCTTCGACGATCCCCGCGACGAGCACGCGTCGGCGTAGTCGAAAAGGAAAAATGAGACATGGCTATTTACCTGTCACTATTGTACTTAGTATCGTAAGCGGCTTATGTTTGCGCATGTCACATCTCCGGGCGTATCTCGCCAAAATCGGTCGGCGCGGCGGGATAAAAAGTCGCCGCACTCTCGACTCCGCAGTCGCCAGGCGCATGGTGGAAATCCGGGAAGCGCGTCGCGCTGCCCGGCGCGCCAACACTGCGGCCCGCCCGGGCGGCGCTCCAGCCGACACCAGTGTCGCCGCGCTGGCCGTGCAAGACGCGCTGTTTCGCCGGGCGTCCCCAGCCGAGAAGCTGGCGCAAGTGGCAGGGCTCTCACGGATGGTGGATCAACTCTCGATGGCCGGCCTCAGGCAGCGACACCCGACATCCGACCATGAGATGATTCAGTACCACCGAGCAGAATTGCGGTTGGGGCGCGAGCTGGCGGCTCGGGTATATGGCACGCGGCGTGACGGCGCCTAACGAGCCGTACGATCCGGTTGCGATCGCGCTCGACGTAGGGGCCCGGCTTGACCAGCTTCGCGTCGAGTGGCTGACCGGCGGGTCCCTGGCCAGTTCGGTGCATGGCGAGCCAAGGGCGACTCAAGATGTGGACATGGTCGTGGCCCTCCGCCCCCGCCACGTGAAGCCGCTGTGGGAGGTGCTCCGTCGCGATTACTACGTCGACGCCGACGAAATGCGTGCGGCTGTGAAAGCCGGGGCGTCATTCAACGCCATCCACTTCGCCAGCGCGATCAAAGTGGACTTCTTCGTTGCGGGCGACGATCCGTTCGAGGCGGAACGCCTCGCGAATCGACAGCGCATCGAAACGCCAGCCGGTACACTGCACGTCGATACCGCGGAGCACACGTTGCTGAGGAAGCTCGAGTGGTATCGTCGCGGCGGCGAGGCGTCCGAGCGACAATGGCGCGACGTTCAGGCCATCGCTCGCATTCAAGGCGACCGCCTGGATCGCGATCGCTTGCATCTCTGGGCGGACCGGCTGGGCGTCATGGATTTGCTCCAGCGCGTCCTGATGAAAACCGCGCGGTGACGCTCACTTCGCGATGGAGCTCGCCTCACCGACAGGCAGCGTCACCGTGAAGAGCGCACCCCCCACCGAACGGTTCTCGGCACGAAGATTTCCGTGGTGCCGCTCGACGATCGTGCGCACAATCGTTAGGCCCATCCCGAGGCCGTGAGGCTTCGTCGAGAAGAACGGCTCGAAGAGCCGCTGCTGCACAGCGGCAGAGAGCCCGGGGCCCGTATCGGAGACGTGGACCTCGACCTCACCGTTGTTCCTCACCGTGGTGATCGCGGCCTCGCGATCCGACGTCGATCCGGCTACGGCGTCGAGCGCATTGAGCGTCAAGTTGATGAGCACCTGCTGCAGTTGCACCGGATCTCCGCGGACCGGCGGCACATCCGCACCGAGCCGCAGAACCAATCGTGCCCGGCGGCCAGTAACCTCGTGCTCCACCAGCGTCGCGGTATTCCGGCAAACCGCGTTGAGGTCGACAATCGTGCTGATCGGGTCCTGCTTGCGAAGGAGATCCCGGAAGTGCTCGACGACCTCCGAGGCTCGCACATCATCTCTGACGATCGCCTGAAAGGCCTCCCGTGCCTCGTCCACGTCGGGAGGGGTTCGCGCCAGGAACAGGCTTCCCGCTTCCGCGTTCAAGCGAATGGCGGTGAGAGGTTGCCGCATCTCGTGCGAAACGGCAGCCGCCAGTCCGCTCACGGTCGCGACGCGCGCCATGTGCTCGACCTGCCCGCGCGTCTGCTCGAGTGTGCGGCGGCCTCTGGCACGGGCAAGCGCCCCGGCGATGAGATCTGCCGCTGCTCCGATCCGGGTCGTCATTTCCGCTGACCATGCCACGCCGGGCGCGCGGTACAGCTCCAGAATACCGTACGTCACTTGCTCGACGATCAGCGGAATCTCGAGGTGATCGCCCGCGATGGCCGAGGGGACGTCGGCTCGGCTCACGCACCTTCGAACCGAGTCCTCCGCTGCAGTCCAGAACAGGCAAGGCGCGACCGCGGCCGCGTCGTCCGGAGTTATCCCGAGAACGGCCGCAGTCCCGCCGGCAAACCGGGCTAGTCTGGGTAGTGCGTCCTCCAGCGCTACGGCGACTTCGGCGGGCGGCCGCCTCACCATGTCGGCAGTCAGTTCTCGCATCACCTGCTCGTACGCGACCTGCCCCTCAACGGCGTGCTGCGCGCGCACTCGCCGCTTCCGCTCCAGCAGGAGGAGAGCGATCAACATCGACTCGACGATGACGAGTCCCAGCACTGCCAGGATGCCACCGCGATACCGCTCCCATAGCGACGGGGTGCGGAAGAGGACCTCGGTGCCCGCCGGCAGGCGGTCCCCGGACAAGTCCCAGCGCTGCAATTGCCGCCAATCGACGACGAGCCGCGGCTCTGCCACTTCCAGGCCGGGCATTTGCTCGTTAGGCGCCCGCCGGAGAACCCGCACGAGGATTTTGCCCGTGCGCCTGCCGGCGTCGCCGAAATCCATCACGCCCCCACCCACGATCCCGTCGCCGACCCAGTTGCGCGCGATCCCATACATCGGCACCGACGCCACGCGTGCCAGGCTGGCAATGAGGTCCCCGGGGATGAATTTTCCTCCGCGCTGGTCCCTCGAGAAGTCCGAAAGGAGCACGAACGTTCGAGGCGGAAAGTGACGAAGACTGTCGAGGAGTTCCGCGTAAGACCAATCCTGATACGTCAGCAGCTGCATTCCGTTGAGGAGCGGCCTGATCTGACGCTGCGCCTCGGTGATCAGGAGGGAGTCGTTCCGCGATGCGCCGCCGATCAGCACGACGCGTTCCGCCTCTGGCTGGAGGGCACGAGCCAGTGAGTACGTCGGCGCAAATGGCAACTGCTCTCGCTGCCCAACGACATGCGCGGGGAGGGAGGAGAAATCGACGAGCGGCTCGAACGTTCCTCCAAACACGACTGGTACATCCGGAAACAATTCGAGCAAGCGGTCCAGGGCGTATCGCAGGGCGGGCGCCCCTTCAGCTACGATGGCGTCGGGGCGGAAGCGCTGATATTTCTCCTCGAAGTACCGGGTGAGCTGCCCTGAACGGACCGAATACGGGAACCGGTCGACGTCCAGGTACTCGTCGTAGAAATCGAGGCCGGTAGGAAACTGCTCGCGCACCGCCGCTTTCAGCTGCCCCGTGAATGCTACGACGCCCGGTGCATTGGGGTTGTGCGAGTAAACCATCAGGATCCGCCTGGGCTCCTGCGCCGGTTGCGCGCGAGCGGAGGCGGCGGACGTCGCGATCATGACGGCGACGAAAATCACACCGACTATGCGGCGAACGCGCGCGAGCAGCTCGTCCTTGTCGAACGGCTTGCGCAGGCAGTTCGCAACTGCGTGAGGGTCCTCGAGCATCCGCAGCGGAAGCTCCGCGTGCGCCGTCATGAAAACGATCGGCGGCGCCCTGCCCTCGGATTCCAGTCGTTCCTTGAGCTCGTAGCCATTCAGCCCCATCCCCAAATCAATGTCGATGAGGGCGCACGCGGGGTCCGCGCCGTCCGTGCGACCGAGGAATTCCTCGGCGGAACCGAAGCCGCGCGCAAGGATGCCGACACTTCGAAACAGCCGCACCAGCGCCGTACGAAGTGATTCGTCATCGTCGACGACCGACACCCACCGTTGCTCATTCATCGCGATCTCGAAGTCAGTAGCCCACCGCCATCCCGTCCTTTCGCGGATCACTCGCCGCCGCGTAACCCCTGGGCAG
>JAJKIV010000398.1 GCA_021154285.1 Gemmatimonas sp.
CAGCTGGCCGGAGCCTCCGAATCGAGACGGATCCGCCGAGGCCGGTGCAGGCAGATGGAGATCTCGTGGGAATGACGCCATTCGACGTCGTGGTAGAACCACTGGCCGCGAACGTTCTCGTACCGCGCCAGCAGTAATGGTCGCGGCACAGCGCGCACACCGCGCCAACGGCCACCAGTAGGGCGGCGTGTCCATCGAATCCGCACCGATCACCGCTGACGAGCGGTGGTCGCCCGATGAGCTTGCGCTGCTCGAAGCCCTGCCGCCTTCGCTCGGCGGCAGGATTCGTACGCTGTTGCGTGACCGGGATCACTATCTCGCGCTGCACGCGTCGCTCATCGACGTCGAGCGCGCGACGTCGCTGGACGAGCGGCTTCGCGTCTTCGTGCACGCGATTCACTCGATCGGCTTTGGCCGCGTGGGGATCGCGATTCGAGAAGGCGACCATGAAGGTCCGCGATGCATTGCCGTGGGGATGGAAGCGCACGACGTGCTCGCGTTGAGCGATCTTCGCCACGGTGGGGCAGAGTGGGGAGTTGGCGGAACCCATGTGCTGCCGCTCACGACGCCAGCCGGTCACCTCGTTGCCACGCTGGTCCTCGGAGATCCGGCCGAGGAAGGGCAAGCCGCCCTGGCGAGATTGCGAACGATCGAGCTGTTCGCCCAGCAGGTGGTGCACCACGTCGAGCAGGTGCGGCTGTCGGAGCTCACAGCTCGTCAGGCGGAGCGTCTGCAGCGGCTACAGGTCGTAGGCAACGCGATGGCGCGCTCGCTCGACGAGCGCGAGATCTCGCTCGAGGTCGCGCGCGGTGTCTCGCAGCTGATTGCGTGCGACAGCGTTGTCGTCGTGCACCCTGACCTCGAGCGAGCGACTGTTGCGCCGCTCGTGAGGCTGATCGGCGGCGTGGAGCTTCCGTTGCCCGAGGCGCCGCTCGGCGACGGAGTCATTGCGCGCGTCGCTCGCACGGGTCAGCCGGTGCTCGTCGCGGAGCCGCATCCGGACGCGTCGGAGCTCATTGGCGCCGATGCCCTCGTCGTGGCGGCCGGCACGCCCGTGGGTTCGCTGCTCGCCGTTCCGCTTCGGGTGGGGCGGCATCTCGTGGCGGTCCTCGCCGTGGCGAGCGTTCGCCCTGATGCGTTCGGGGACGACGATGCCGATCTCCTGCTCACGATGGGCGCACAGGCGGCGAGTGCGCTGAGCAACGCGCGCCTCTATGCCGAGAGTCAACGCGAGCGACGTCAGACCGAAGCACTGGCCGACGTGGCGAGAGCCGTGAGCGAATCGCTGCGGATGGGCGAGGTGATGCGTCTCATCATGCGCCACGCGATGTCACTGCTCGGCGCCGAAGGAGCGTGCGTCGGGCTTCGTCGCGATGACTATCTGCACATCGTAGCGGCTGGCGGCAGTGGCGACCTGCTCGCGGGTCTCATGCTGCCCGTGAAGTCGAGCATCAGCGGGCGGGCCGTGCTGACGCATTCACCCGTGATCACGAACGACGTGCCGAAGGACCCGGACGTGAGCCCTCAGGCGCAGCGCCTGGTTCGCATCCGCAAGACAGTCGTCGTGCCGCTGTCGAACGCGCGCGGCGTGATCGGCACGCTGTGCGTGTTCAACCGCGCTCGTGATTTCGATCAGGACGACGCGCGGGTACTTCAGCGTCTCGCGGATCACGTCGCGGTGGCGATCGTGAACGCGCGTCTCTATGAAGAACTGGCCGAATCGAGCCGCGAGTGGACAGTTGCGTTCAACGCCATCCCAACGGGCATGGCCGTCATCGACGACGACGGGCGCATCCTTCGCTACAACGCCCGGGCGCTGCAGCTCGGTCACTTCGAGACGCACCGGGAACTCGTGGGACGCCAGTTCTACGAGGCCGTGTTGGGCGACGCTCGCCCGATCGGTGACGGCTGCCCGCTGTCCAAGGCACTGCATGATTGCGTGCTCGGGCGTGCGACCATGCGATCGGAAACGCGCGGGCTCCTCTTCGACGTCATGGCGTCGCCGCACCCTAACGGCGGCGCGGTCGTGACCTTCGAGGATGTGACCGCGGCTCGCGCGCAGGCCGAGGAAGACCGGGCGCGCCAGGAAGCGCTCACGCAGTCGGAGGCGCGCTATACAGAGCTGGTCGAGTCGGCGTCGGACGCGATCTTCACGGTCGATGCGGACGGACGGTTCACGTCCGTGAACCGCGCGCTGGAGACCGCAACCGGGCGCGCCCGGGACAACCTGCTCGGCGAGCACTTCTCCGTGGTGATCGACGCGCGCGACCGCGACGCCATGCAACGCGTGCTCGGCGATACGCTCAGGGGGCGACGCCAGCGCCACGAGCTCCGGTATCTCGACGCGAACGGCGTCTCGCGCCCTGGCGCGATTCTCACCGCTCCAGTAATCGAGGGCGGAAACGTGGTCGGGCTGCTGGGCATCGTCCGCGACATGAGCGAGGAAAAGCTGCTCATCGAGCAGCTCGTGCAGCAGGAGAAGCTCGCCGCCATCGGCCAACTCGTGAGCGGTGTCGCCCACGAGCTGAACAACCCGCTCGCGAGTGTGATGGCGTTCTCGCAGCTCGTGCTCGCGAACCCTAACGACGACGCGGAACGCGATGAATCACTTCGTACGATCAACGCCGAGGCCAAGCGCGCCGCGAAGATCGTCTCCAACCTCCTGACGTTCGCGCGTCAGCACCCGCCGCAGCGGGCGACGACGCGTGTGAACGAGGTCATCTCGAGCGTGCTCGAGATGCGTCGTTATGCGCTCGCCGTTCACGGCGTGGATCTCGACGCGCGTCTCGACCCGGCCTTGCCGCCCATCTGGGCTGACTCGTTCCAGCTTCAACAGGTCATCCTCAATCTCGTCGGGAACGCGGAGCAGGCGCTCTCCGGGTGGAACGGCGAGAAGCGGATCTTGGTAACGAGCGAGACGCGCGGGAGTCGGATCGTGATCACGATCAACGACTCCGGGCCGGGGATTCCCGCGGCGGAGATCGATCGCGTCTTCAACCCGTTCTACACGACAAAAGGCATTGGCAAGGGAACGGGCCTTGGCCTGTCCGTCTCCGACGGAATCGTGAGGGAGCACGGCGGATCCATCCGCGTGGAATCCGCGGGCGCCGGCGCCTCGTTCATCATCGAGCTGCCGGAGACGGTACCGCCGGGCGGTGAGCCCGCTGACGTCGTCGCCGAGCCAGACGTGGCTGCGTCGGGCAGTCGCCCGCTCAGCATCCTCGTCGTCGACGACGAGCGAGCGATTCGATCCGCCATCGTTAGGTATTTCGCTGGCCTCGGTCACACGGTGGATGCCGCGGCCAGTAGCGCCGAGGCATATGCGCTGCTCGAGACTCGTCGCTACGACGTGGTTCTGCTCGATCTCCGCATGCCGGATGTCGGCGGGGATGAGATGTATCAGGCGCTCGTCGAGCGCGATCCGTTCCACGCGGCTCGCGTCATCTTCCTTACCGGTGATGTGCAGAGCGATGCGAGCCAGCGGTTCATCGAGGAGACCGGTCGCACTCGCGTGACGAAGCCGTTCACGTTCGACGAGCTCACGCGCGCCGTATTCGCACAGGGAGCGCGTTGATGGCATCGCTGCTCATCGTCGAACACGAGCGGCAACTGGCCGAGACCCTCGCGGAGTTCTTCGAGCGACACGGAAGCCACACCGTGACGCGCGCGCATACGGGTGAGGACGCGATTGCAGCGTTCCATGCTTCGCGACCGGATCTCGTGGTGCTCGACACGTGTCTGCCCGACATGACCGGCTTCGACGTGTACGCGCGGCTTCGCGATCTGTCGCCCGTGGTGATAATGATCGGTGGTCCCGGCGACGTTCCGCTCGCCGTCCAGGCGCTGCAGAGCGGGGCCGAGAGCTTCGTGACGAAGCCGGTGGAGCTCGATCACCTCGCGGTGGCGGCCGAGCGGGCGTTCGAGAAAGTTCGCCTTCGCCAGCTCAATCGGTATCTTCGCGATCGCCGCAGCGGCCAGACGACTTCGCCCGCTCTTGGTACGTCGACCGTGATGCGGGACTTCGCGGCTCAAGTCGATGTGCTCGCCGCGGGCGATGGTGCATCAGTGTTACTGCTCGGTGAGGCCGGCTCCGGGAAAGGACGTATCGCGGAGCTAATTCATGCACGCAGTCCCCGGAAGGCCGAGCCGTTCGTCGAGGTGAACTGCGCCGCCGCTGCTGGTCACGCGCTCGAGGTTGCGCTGTTCGGGCAGGATGTCGGATCGAACGGGAACGGGAGTGCCGCTCGTGTCGGACTGCTCGAGGTTGCAGACGGGGGCACGTTGTTCCTCGACGAGATCGGCGAGCTGGATGCGTTTCTGCAGGGGCGATTGCTCCGCCTGCTCGACACGCGCACATTCCGGCGCGTGGGTGACACGCGGGAGATCACGGCGAACGTCCGCATCATTGCCGCGACGAACAGGGATCTCGTGACCGAGGTGAACGAGGGGCGGTTCCGTGAGGACCTCTACTACCGCCTCGGCGTCATGCCTCTGTACCTTCCTCCGTTGCGTGCGCGGTCGCGGGAGGATCTGGCAGAGCTCATTCGCCGGATCGTCGAGGATGTGCGTCCGAACCTCCCGTCGGCGCCGCGCTCGATCGGTGACGATGCGCTCGACCGGCTGGCGCGACACGCCTGGCCCGGGAACATTCGCGAGCTGCGCAACGTGCTGGAGCGCGCAATGATCGTGGGTCGCGGCGCGGAGCGCATCGAGCTTCGGCACCTGCCGTTCGAGGTGCGCGACGCATCGGCGCCTAACACCGAGCATTACGTGCCGATGACGCTGGAGGAGACCGAGCGGGTGCACATCGAGCGGGCGCTCGAGGCGCACAGGGGAAACCGAACGCATACCGCGAGCGAGCTTGGTATCTCGCGCGCCACGCTGATCAAGAAGATCAAGGACTACCGGCTCAACCCGCGCGCGCGCTGAGCGGGCGCGGGCAGCAATTCCGGAGAAGACTATGGCCGACCTGCACGAACGAGATGCGATGACCTGCCGGGCCTGCGGCAAGGAAGAGCGGGCGTCGGAAGGATATCCCTGCGGAGACTGCGGCTGTTTCGTGTGCAACATGTGCAACATGCGCGGCGTGGCGCTGTGCGCTACCTGCTCGCGCCGGGCCGCGGCAACCCCATCCAAGGCGAGCGTCTCCGGCGCGTGAGCGCCGACCTTTCGACGCTCGGGCTCGCGGTCGGCCATGCGACCGATTACGCGGGCGCGACGGGCCTAACGATCGTGCGGGGCGTGGACCGCGCGTTCCGCTGCTCCGCGGCCGTGATCGGGCGCGCGACCGGAACGCGCGAGCTGCACGCGGCGTCGCCGTCCCATCTCGTGGACCGCACCGATGCTGTGCTGTTGACGGGTGGCTCCGCCTACGGCCTCGACGCCGCGGCCGGGGCAATGCGATGGATGGAGGAGCGCCAGCGCGGCCACCCGGTGAACGGTGGTGTCGTTCCCATCATTCCGGCAGCGGTGATCTTTGATCTCGTGCCGTTAGGCAGCTTCACAGCGCGGCCGACGCCTGCCATGGCGTACGCCGCGTGCGACACCGCGACGTCCACCGGGATTGCCGAGGGCAGCGTGGGTGCGGGGACCGGCGCGACCGTGGGCAAGGCTGCCGGGATCGCGGGCCGTATGAAAGGAGGTGTGGGCATCGCGGTCGCGCAGTCGGGTGACGTGACCGCCGCCGCGGTGGCCGTCGTGAACTCCCTGGGCGACGTTCGTGATGCAAGCGGCAGGATCATCGCCGGAGCTCGCGGGCCGGACGGCCGATTCGTTGACGGAGCGGCGCTCATCGCACAAGGGACCGTGCGGCGCAAGTTCACCAACACCACACTGCAGAACACGACGATCGCCGTCGTCGCGACGAGTGCGTGTCTCACGCGCATCGAGTTGTCTCAACTTGCCCAGGCGAGCGCCGCGGGCTTGTTCCGCCGCATAACGCCAACGGGCACGAGCTTCGACGGTGATGTGATCTTCGCGGTCTGTCCGGTCGAGGGGCCGACGGCACCGGCGCCGCAGGTGGAGGGACTGGCGGTGACAGCACTCGAGAACGCGGTCGAACGTGCGGTTCGGCTCGCGGTGGGTCGCGATGGCATCCCCGGGCTGGCGGACGACGCCGCATCGAGATGACCGTTGTCGTGGTACGTGCGTCGATCGCGCCCATGCACGCCGAGGCGCGCGTGTCGAGCCCGCACACCTCGCAGCGACTCGCGGGCCACACTGTGGAAGTGCTCGAAGCCGCCGCCGATTGGCTTCGGGTGCGGGGCGAGGACGGGTACGAGGGATGGATGCACCGCGGGTACGTCGTGGACGGCAGCGATAGCAGCCCGCCGGGACGGTCACGGCGGACATTGTCGTTAGGCTGCACGGCTCGCGACACAGCGACCGGTTCATCGCGCGCGCTTCCGCTCGGGGCGTGGCTCGCACCCACCGAGACGTTCGTGAGCGGCAGCGCGATCGACGATCAGACTCGCGCGGCGACGTTTCCAAGGAACGCCGGCGCCATCGCCCGCACGGCGGTTCAACGGTTTGCCGGCACGCCGTACCAGTGGGGAGGTGTGTCTCCCTGGGGAGCCGATTGCTCGGGTCTCACGCAAACCACGTTCTGGCTGCATGGCATCGCGCTGCCGCGCGATGCGTGGCAGCAGGCCGAGGCGGGGGATGACGCCGGCACTCGAGCCGCGAGCTGGCAGCCGGCCGATCTTCTTTTCTTCAGCGACCGCCCGGACAAGCGCATAACGCACGTGGGCATCTCGCTCGGCGACTCACGTATGGTGCATCTCGCGCTCGGCCGCGGCGGATACGCCGTCGAACGACTCGACGCGACCGACGACGCGTATGTCGCGGCGCTGATGGCGCGATTCGTTCTCGCGCGACGAATCAGGCTGTAGTGGAGGCAGGGATCGAAGGGGTCAGAGTGGTTTGAATTTTGGGAACTCTGCAGTGCCGAGATCACGAATTCAAACGACTCTGACCCCTTTGAATCCTCCGGGCGTCTCAGCTGACCATGCCGCTCGCGGGCATCACCGGTGCGCCCATGCGAACCTGCAGCTTCACGTTTGCATGCACCTGGTCGTCGAGCGCGATCTGCATCGTGTAGCCCCCGACGTCATCGAGCGGAAGATCGATCGCCGCGATCAACGGGAGGTCCATCTCGGTCGGCATCTGCTGCGGCGGCGCGGCGGTGCCGACATCCAGCTCCCCGAGCGACGACCAGAGCTCGTTGCCACTCGGGTTGAGCCAGCGCAGCGACACCGTGTGTCGGCCGACATCCGACACCGAGCCCTTGAGCCGCAGCACCAGCGTGGCGCGAGGATGCACGGTCGGCATCGTGGCGACCTGCACGGCGTCGAAGACGCCAAGGATGTTCAACTTGCCTTCCTGCGACAGATTGGCCGCATCGGCGAAGAGCGCGAAGGATACGTGCATCCGGACAAACTAGTAGGGAATCGAGAATCGGGAATCGGCAATCGAAAGCCAGAGGCGGCGAGTGGGCGGTTCGCTTACCTTTGTTGCCCATGACGGCGACCACGAATCACGTTGGGACGCCCGGGCGCACCTCGACGCGTCCGGGCGATTTTGTAACCGAAGCACTGCTCGTGCTCATGGCCGTCATCTGGGCCGTGAACTACACCGTCGCCAAGTTCGGCACGCGCACCGTACCGCCGCTCGCGTATAACGCGGTGCGCATCGTTATGGCGGTCATCGCGCTGCTCGTCATCGCATGGCTCCGGTCGCACGAGCGGCCGACGCGACAGGATCTTGGCGCGCTGCTCGCGATCGGCGTCCTCGGACACGGGCTCTATCAAGTTTGCTTCATCGAAGGCCTCGCCCGGAGCCGAGCGGGTACGGTGGCGCTCATGTTGGCGGCGTCGCCGGCGTTCATCGCGATCGTCGGTCGGCTCTTTCGTATCGAGCGCGTTGGCAAACGCGGGTGGACCGGAATCGCATTGCAGCTGGTTGGGATCTCACTCGTCGTCCTTGGCTCGGTCGCGCATTCGGAGAGCGGCGACTCGCCGCTCGGCAGCCTGCTCCTCCTCGCTGGCTCGGTGTTCTGGGCGCTCTTTGCGACGCTGATCAAGCGGTACACGGAACGTATGTCGGGGATCAATGTCGGCGCGTACAGCCAGGCCGGCGGTGCATTATTCGTAACGGTGGTCGGCCTGCCGAGCATCGTGTCGACGAACTGGACCGCCGTGCCCGCGCCGGTGTGGGCCGCGATCATCTACAGCGGCATCGGCGCGCTCGTCGTTGGGAATTTGATCTGGTATTACGGAGTCTCCAGACTGGGGCCAACGCGGGTCTCGATGTTCAGCAACCTTCAGCCACTCGTCGCGCTCGCCGTCGCCTGGATCGTACTCGGCGAAGTGCCCACGGTTTGGCAGGGGCTCGGGGCGGCCAGTATCATGACCGGGCTTGTCGTCACGCGAGCATGACCACCCGTTCTCGATAGCATGTACTCGTGAAGCTCGTTCTCTTCGATATCGACGGAACCATCTTGTGGAGCGACGGCGCCGGTCGTCGTGCCATGCAGCGCGCGCTCACCAACGCGTTCGGGACATCGGGAAACGCGAGCTACCGGTACGACGGAAAGACCGACATGCAGATCGTGCGCGACTTGATGCGCATGGAAGGCATCGCCGACGCGCTGATCGACGCGCGCATGAACGCGCTGCTCGACGAATACGTCGAAGCACTGCACGAGGAGCTTCGGTCGCGAGAGACGCACGTGGAGCGCTTCAACGGCGTGGTCGAGCTCATCGAAGCGCTCGAGGCGCGACCCGACCGGCGAGTTGGTCTCCTCACCGGAAACATCGAGGTCGGTGCCGGCGCGAAGCTCCGCGCGGTCGGGCTCGATCCGGCACGGTTCATCGTCAACGCATTCGGATCGGATCACGAAGTGCGAGGGGAATTGCCGGCGATCGCACAGCGCCGTGCCCGCGAGGAGCTCGGGCTGCACGTCGAAGGCGATGCCATCGTGATCATCGGCGATACGCCCGCGGACATCGACTGTGGCCGATCGATAGGCGCGAGGGCAATCGCTGTGGCGACCGGGCGGTATTCCGTTGAAGAGCTCGCGGAGCACAGCCCGTTCGCCGTGTTTCCCAACCTTGCCGACACTGACGCCGTCATGCGGGCAATCGATGCCGCGTGAGCTCGAGCTCAAGGGCGTCGTCGACGACGAGGCGGCGTGTCGCCGTCGTGTCGAGGATGCGGGCGCTCACGTCGTTTTCCAAGGGCGACTCGAGGACCGGCGGTATGACACGACGGACCGCCGCCTCACCGCATCAGACGAGGTACTTCGCGTCCGAACCTACACCGGCGACTCCGGCGAGCGCGCGACGCTCGAGTGGAAGGGACCAACTCGTGTGGAGGCCGGGTACAAGGTTCGTGATGAGATCATCGCGAACACCACTGACCCCTCGGCGCTTGCCGGGATTCTTCAGCGCCTCGGGTACTCGGTGATCGGCGAGATCGACCGCGAGGTGGTGCAGTACGCGCTCGAGCGCGCGACGGTCCGCTTCGAGCGGTATCCGCGCATGGATGCACTCGTGGAGGTCGAGGGGCAGCCCGACGACATCGAGCGGGCGATCCGCGCGTTAGGCATGCCGCGCGACGCGTTCACGGCCGACCGGCTCCCCACGTTCGTCGCCCGGTTCGAGGCGCGCACTGGGGAGCGCGCTGCGCTCAGCCGGCGCCAGATCGCCACCGACGCTTCAGGCGAGGCGACCGATGGCTGACAAGCACCGTATCCCCGTTCGCGTATTCGGCACCATTCGCAACACCACGCTCGATTCGGACGGCAGCGTTCGGGTCATTGACGACGTCCTGTCCATCGTGGTCCAGGACCGCGAGTACAAGGCACGGTTCGACCGCATCGACGGGGTGGTATGGGACGATTCGGTGCTCAGGCTCCATGTCGGACGCGATGTCGTGGAGCTCACCGGGCACCCGGGCCTCGAGCCGCTCGCTGCTCAGATTCTTCAGACCGCGCTTGCTCTGCCCGAATTCACGCGGACGATGCGCGGGCTCGGCTCCCGGCGCGGTACAGTAGGAGCCGACCACGATCGGTTCTTTGCTCAACTGCTGGCCGCGCGTCGCGCCGCGGAGGGTTTCGCGGAGCCGGAATCGCGGCTGACGGCATTCGATGCGCGACGTCTCTCGCAGGCGCTGACCACGCTGCTGGGTGAGCTGGCCGCCGAGCGCTATCCTGACAGCGGACCGGATCGCCGGGCCCTCGAGGCGGAACTGCTCGATCACGCCGAGCGAGTGTTCGCGGCGCTCGACGCGTTAGGCGAGGCGGCCGATCAGGTGCGGGCGAGCACATCCGCGTCGCGACTAGCGCAGTGGCGCGCATGGACGCTGAATGCGCAGCGCCTGTTCGAGGAAGCGGACCGATGCTGGTTCGCGATCATGCCGGCGCTGTCGGAAGCGGCCGTCCCCGCGCCACGACGAAGATTCTGGCGTCGCGCGACGGGGCGCGCATGATCGCCGGCGTCGGCATCGACCTCGTCGACATCGACAGAGTGCAGCGTCTCCTCGACGCCAAGGGCCAGCGGGCTCTTCGCCGACTATTCACCGCCGATGAAGTGGACTATGCGCTGGCGCGCGCGCTGCCGGCCCAACATCTCGCTGCCCGGCTCGCGGCGAAGGAGGCCGCGTTCAAGGCGCTCGCTGGAAACGCCCTCGCGAAGATCATTGGTTGGCGCGAGATCGAGGTCGTGCGCGGCGAGCACGGACCGACGCTTTCGCTGCATGGCCGAGCATCGGATCGCGCCGCGGAACTCGGGATTACTTCGATCTGGGTGTCGTTGACCCACAGCGGGACGACGGCGGGCGCTGTGGTCGTTCTCGAAGCGGCTCAGGCTTCCAACTCCGTGTCTCGGAACGACTAGCGTCCGTTCAGTATATCCGATAATTTCGTTCGGAATGAGATTGCGAGTCCTGATCGCCGCGTTGACGGCGTTGATCGGCTTTGGCGCGGCGCCGTCGCTCGCGGCCCAGGAGGGGCCAGCAAAGCGGTTGTCGAGCATCGTCGGCGTCGCGGTCGAGGAATACGGTAAGGGGATCGACGGCGATGGCCGGCTCATCTCCCAGGATGAGTATGACGAGGCAGTCTCGTTTCTTCGGGATGCCAAGGAAGTAGCTGCTCGACTCAGCGGCGCGCGGACGGTCTCCACGCAGGCCGCGCTCGATTCGTTGATCGCCGCAGTAATCGCCAAACGGCCCCCGCGCGATCTCGATCCGCTCCACCAGCGCTTCACCGCCGCGCTCGGCAGCGAAGGCGCGCTCGACCTCCCTTCGAAGGTGATCGACCTCGCTGAAGGTCGTGCCATCTACGAGAAGAACTGCGCGAGCTGTCATGGTGCGCTCGGACGCGGCGACGGTCCTGCGTCCGTTGGGATGAATCCCGCGCCGCCGGCGATCGGGACGACCGATGCCATGCACACCGTGACGCCCGCGCTCATGTACCGGATCGTATCGGTCGGCGTGGCCGGGACGCCGATGGCTGCTTGGGCGGATCGGTTGAGCGCCGACGAACGATGGAACGTCGTCTCCTACGTGAATGGAATGCGGGCGCCTGCCGGTGACGTGGCGGAAGGAGAAGGACTGTACACGCAGCGATGCGTAGCCTGCCACGGCGCGACCGGTGCGGACGATGGTCCGTCTGCCTCGCTGCTATCGAAGCTCCCGCCCGAGCTCGGCTCGTTCAGGTGGCAGGCCGAACGCAGCGACTCGGCCATCGCGCAGGCCATCCGTGCGGGGATGACGGGTACGGCGATGCCGGCCGCGCGGGATCTTACCGATCGCGAGCTAGGGACGATGGTCGCCTACGTGCGATCGCTCGCGACCAAGCAGTCACCGCGTCCGACGCTCGCCAATGGTGCCGGCAAGGACGGCGTCGAGACATCGCGCGAGGTGATGCGATTGCTGGACGAGTCGCTGGCCGCGGCGCGCGCCGGCCGGACGGCGGAAGCCGGGGATCGTGCCTTCGACTCGTACATCGCCTTCGAGCCGCTGGAGACGCCAGCCCGAGCCAAGAGCCCGGGGCTCGTGGCGAACATGGAGCGGCAATTCGCCGACTTCAAAGGTGCGGTGAAGTCGAGCGACATTCGCCGCGCCGAGCAGTCGCGGGATGCGATCAGCGCCGGCATGCCGACGATCCTCGACCTCACGCGGCCGACGACGGGCCG
>JAJKIV010000399.1 GCA_021154285.1 Gemmatimonas sp.
AAAATTTGCCGCCCACCTCGCCGTCGGCGCAGGCCACTGACGAAGAGCGGCGTGAGCGAAGTAGCATGGCTCTGTTCGCCGGGGTCGGCGTGCAGTTCGCCGTCACGATTCTCCTCTCGCTCGCGCTCGGCAATTGGCTCGACAAGAAATTCGGGACGGGCGTCTTCATCTACCTCGCGGTATTCGTCGGGGCCGCGATCGCTTTCTATAGCATGTATCGGCAGCTGATGGCGAATCTGGAGCGCGAGGAAGCCGCCAAGCGGGCACGCAAGGCCGGCGGCAACTCCGCGTCTCGAGGCCCTCAATGAAACCTGTCGCCCTGTTCGCCAGCCTAACGCTGGCCGTCATCGCGCTCGCCGGCTTCGCCATCGCGGCCGCTTACGGCTCGGCCGACGCATCACGCGCGGTCTGGACCAGCGCGGCGGTCGCGTTCGGCGTGCAGCTCATGGCGTTCGCGATCATCAAGCTCTCGGCGAAGACGAACGTCATGGCGGGCTGGGGTATCGGCGCCATCCTTCGCTTTGTCGTCCTCGGCGTCTATGCTCTCGTGATCGTGAAGGCGCTCGGACTGCCCTCGGGTGCCGCGCTCCTCAGCCTGGTCGCATTCTTTTTCCTTTCGACGTTGCTCGAACCTCTGCTCCTCAAGAGCTGATTCCATGAGACCGTTCGGCCGTATGCTCACTTCGCTGCTTCGCACTCCCATCGCGCATGGCGTCGCCGTGGCCGTGGCGCTCATGGCGACGCCGCTTGCCGGCGGCGGAAAGCTCCTGGGCCAGGAGCCCGCGCCAGCGGCGGCGGAGAAACCCGTCGACTACATCACGCCGCACATCACGGACTCGTACGAGCTCGAGGTCCCGTGGTTCAACTCGCACTTCGCGAAGGAAGTCTGCCTCGGGCACCACGAGCCGAGCGGGCACTGCGCGCCGCTCTGGGGGCCCGTGAACATCGCCGGCAAAGAGGTCAACCTCTCGCCGACGAAGCACGTGGTGTTCATGCTGCTCTCGGCGCTTGTCGCGATCGTGATTCTCGTCGGCTCGGCGATCGCGCAGCGGCGCCAACAGCAGCGGGCCGGTCACACGAAGGGCTTCGCTGGCGGCATCGAGGCGATGGTCCTGTACCTCAGGAACGAGGTCGTCCTGCCTAACGTCGGCCCGCACGGCGAGCACTACGTGCCCTTCGGGCTCACGCTGTTCTTCTTCATCCTGTTCATGAACCTGTTCGGCCTGATCCCTTACGGGGCAACGGCCACCGGCAACATCGCGGTTACGGCGACGCTCGCCCTCATCACGCTCGTCGTGGTCGAGGTGTCGGGGATCATCACGCAAAAGGCCGGCTACCTGGGGACCATCTTCTACTGGAACAATGACCTGCCGATGTTCATGCGGCCGATCATGTTCGTCGTAATGACCCCGGTTGAGCTCATCAGCAAGCTATCCAAGCCGTTCGCGTTGGCGATCCGTCTCTTCGCGAACATGACGGCCGGTCACATCGTCGTGCTCGCGCTCATCGGGTTGATCTTCGCGTTCAAGAGCATTGCGTCGGGGGCGCCGTTGCTCATGGCGGTCGCGATCATGGCCCTCGAGCTGTTCGTGGCACTCCTGCAAGCCTACATCTTCACGCTGCTCTCGAGCGTGTTCATTGGCCTGCTCAGGGAAGGCGGTCACTAACGTCGGGAATCGAGAATCGAGAACGGCGAGATTCCTCGCTGCGCTCAGAATGACTGCAAGAGCTTTCGCGGAGAAGGCGCTCCACCGCGAAAGTGGTATCCGGCCGAATGGCCGGAGAAGCTCGTTGAGGCCCGGGCCTCAGTGACGAGCAGCGCCTAACGGCGCGGGGCGATGAGCAGTTCGATCTTCAACGGTTCGGAGAGTTCCATGACCATGTACTCCTTGCTCCAGGTAGCCGCCGAGGCGGCGAGCAACAGCCGGGGGCTCGGCTTCATCGGCGCCGGTATCGGCGGCGGCCTCGCCGTCATTGGCGCGGGCATTGGCATCGGCCGTATCGGTGGCAGCGCAGCCGAAGGAATGGCGCGCCAGCCCGAGGCGGCAGGTCGTATTCAGACCGCGGCACTGATCTTCGCCGCGCTCGTCGAGGGGGTCGCGCTGTTCGCGGCCGTCATCGCGTACCAGATCCAGGGCAAGCTCTAGGAACACTCCGGTGTCGTGCCCCCGGGGCCACGACACCGGATTCCCAGGTCACACAGCGGACGTCAGGACGTTAGACCTCAGGTCCGATTCTTCATACACTGCTTATGCGCTCTCTACTCACGACCGCCTTCTCCGCCGCACTGGCGGCGCTCAGCGCGACCCCACTCCTCGCTCAGGAGGGAGAGAAGGTCGATCTTCTGTCGCCGAATGCGGGCGTCATGTTCTGGACGCTCATCATCTTCGTCGTCCTGCTCTTCGTGCTGTCGCGTTTCGCGTTCAAACCGCTGACGGCAGCGGTCGAGGCGCGCGAGAAGCACCTCGAGGAAATGATTCAGTCCGCGAAGGCGGACCGCGACGAGGCGGCTCGCTTGCTAGCCGAGCAGCAGAAGGCGCTGGACGCCTCTCGCGCCGAAGCACAGCGCGTGGTTGCCGAGAGCCGAATCACGGCCGAGAAGCTCCGCAACGACATGATGGAGCAGACGAAGCAGCAACAGCGCGAGTTGCTCGATCGTGCTCGCGGCGAGATCGATAACGAGCGCAAGCGCGCGATCACCGACTTGCGTCGCGAGGCGGTGGACCTCGCGCTTGCCGGCGCGTCGAAGCTCGTCGAGCGCAACCTCGACGATCAGACAAATCGGAATCTCGTCGAGAGCTTTCTCGCGTCGGCACCCGTCGGTGGTAACGGCCGAGGTCAGCGCTGATGCGTGAGACCACGATCGCCCGCAACTACGCGGAAGCACTGCTCGCGCTGGCACGGAAATCCGAGGATCTGCAGGGTTGGGGCCGAATGATCGACGACGTCGCGAACGCGATTCAGCGCGACGACAGGCTGCGCCATTTTCTCGAGGCACCACAGATCTCCGCCGACCAGAAGAACGAGGTGCTGTCGAAGGCGTTCGAGGACAGGGCACCGCGGCTGTTTCTTCGCTTTCTTCAGCGCCTCGTCAAGAACCGCCGCCAGCTGCTGATTCCGCAGATCGCGACCGAATACCGCGATCTCGTGGACGAGGTGGAGGGCCGCATTCACGCGCAGGTGACACTGGCGAAGGAACCCGACGCCGAGCATCGCGCCGTGATCGCGCGGCAGCTGTCTCGCATGGTGGGCATACCGGTCGTTCCGCAGGTTCGCGTGAACCCGAACATCCTCGGCGGAATCATCGTTCGCATCGGGGATAAAGTGCTGGATGGATCGCTCAGGAAGCGTCTCGGACTGCTGCGCGGTCGGATGCTGGCGAAGGCAATCAGGTAGGACGAGATCAGCGGAAGCAAAGGGGGCAGAATCGCGTGATTCTGCCCCCTTTGACGTTCGTAGCGTTAGGGCTTTCGCTGCCCGGCCGCTTCTACTTCGTCAGCCTCGTTCCTCATCTCGAGTGACACCGCCTTCCCGCCCGTGACCTTGAACTCCAAGGTCAGCTCGGGCTTGTAGACCTCGTAGATCTGTCCCTTGTCGTCGTAGACGCCAGGCGCAAACCAGTTGGGGGCGATGCGGATGAGGGCGAACTTCCTCCAGTAGTCGTCTTCGGGCGTGTACCGGCCCTTGAGCGTACTGTCCTCGTACGTGACTGTCAGCATCTTGGTCTTTCCACTGTCAGGGCCGGTGCGCTCGGTGTAGGTGTAGGAGCCGAGGTACGGTGCGGCGTCGCTCGGCGACATGGTCATGCGCAGCGACGGCTCCACAGCAACCGCGATAGGCACGAGCGTCGTGCCCCAGTGCATCGCCAGCGTTCCGCCGGTAGCGCTCAGCGCGGGCATCGACCACGTCAATATCTCGGCGAAAGGCGCCTGTGTCACAGGCGTTGCAATGCGCACCTGCTGAGCGGTCGAGTCGGGTGGGTACTCGTGATAGATGTGCACCTTCGGCTCGAGGACCGTGGTCCAGTTGCCGCCCTGTCGGACGACCATCCACACGGAGTACTTGCCTTTCGGTACGCGCACGCCGTTCAGCGTTATGTTCTTGTTCGTCTCGAGTGTCGTCGCCCAGTTGGCGCCTGGTGTCCACACCTCGTTCCACCGGACAACGTTTCCAAAGACCGGATCCCGCCCGCGCGCCCGCGGGCGGGAATACTCCATTGTGATCTTCGTCCCGTCGATGATCTGGGACATCATGCCGATCTCGCTGGCGCGGATCTGCGCCGTGGCGAGAGCGGGCCAGGTCCCAAATAGCGTCGTAGCGACCCACCACCGGCGACACGTGATGTGCATGTTGGTCCCCACCCCAGTCTGTCACCCGCGGTTCACGACTAGTCCGCTCGCAACGCCTCGATCGGGTCGGCGCGAACGGCGCGCGCAGCCGGGCCTAACGACGCGATCAGGGCAACGGCGGCGAAGATGATGGCTGCGCCGGTCAGCGCGATCGGGTCTCGCTCGCCGACGTCGACAAGGAGTGCCCGCAACGCACGGCCCGTCCAGAAGCTCGCCAGCAGGCCGATGGCCACGCCCACGATGGCGAGTCTGGCCCCATCCATCAAGACGTCGCGGACGAGCGTGCTGGGCGCGGCGCCGAGGGCGACGCGGATCCCCAGCTCGCGGCGGCGGCGCGATACGGTATCGGCCAGCACTCCGTACACGCCGATTGCGCCCAGCACGACTGCGATGATCGCGAACACGGTCGCGAGTACGGTATAGAAGCGCGTTGGGCCAACCGATACCGCAACCCGATCGGCCAACGACTGCACGTCGTAGAGCGGCACATCCGGATCGATTGCCCGGACCTGATTCTTGAGTGTCGCGAGTGGGGCACCGGTCTTCCCACGCACGAGCACGGCCATGTCGGGTGCCGGCGCCTGCTCGAGCGGCAGGTAGGTTGTGGGCCGCTCGTCGGCATCGATACCCGCCTGCTTCACGGTCTTCACGACGCCGATGATCTGGCGCGGGATCGAGTCGTCGATCGCGAGGAACACGCGCTGCGTGAGCGGATCCCGGCTGCCGAGGAACTGCCGAACGAACATCTCGTCGACGACGGTGACGGGTTGTGACCCGGCCCGATCGGATTCCGTGAACGTACGTCCCGCCACGAACTTGAGCCCGAGCGTCTTGAAGTAATCGGACGAAACGGGCACGAAGTACGCGACGGGTCGGTTCGTCGGATCGGGATCCGGGACGTTCTGAATGGACAGCAGGTAGAATCCTGCGCTCGGACCGCCGGGCATCGCGCCGGTGATCGCCGCGCTTTCGACGCCGGGCTCGTTGCGGAGTCGCTCGAGCAGCGTGTTCGCATACCTGACCTGGTCTACATCACGCTCATAGCCGCGTCGCGGCAACGTGAGCTGCCCACTCGCGATCTCCTCAGTCACGAAGCCCAGCGGGCGGTTGGCCAGCGAGACGAAGCTGCGGAAGAGCAGCGTGGCGCCGGTCAGCAGCACCATTGCGAACGCGATCTGCGTGATCACGAGCGAGCGCTGCACGAGCTTCGCGCGCGTGGAAGCAGACGAACCACGCCCTTCCTCGCGCAGCGCATTGGCGAGGTCGATGCGTGATCCCTGGAGTGCCGGGAGCACACCAAACACCAGTGCGGTGACGAGCGAGGCCGCCACGCCGAATACGAGCGCTCTGCCGTCGACCCCGATGTCATCGAGCCTCGGCAGGTTGGTCGGTGCGATCTTCCGCAGCAGCGTGACGCCTAACGACGCGATGGCCACGCCCGCGACGCCGCCGAACAGCGCGACGATGACGTTTTCCGTGAGCATCTGTGTCGCGATGCGACGTCGCCCGGCGCCGAGGGCGCCACGTACGGCGACTTCGCGCGCGCGCGCGTAGCCGCGGGCGAGCGTGAGGTTCGCGACGTTCGCACACGCGATGAGCAGCACGAACACGACCGCCGCCATGAGTGCCACCAATGCCGGGCGAAGCTTGCCGACGATCTGGTCGAGCAGCGGCACGAGCGTGACCGTCCAATCCTTATTGGATTCGGGATACGATTCGGCGAGCCGCGCACCGATCTGCGCCATCTCTCGACGCGCGCCGTCGATCGAGCGACCGGGGGCAATTCGCCCGATGACGGCGAGCATGTGCGCGTTGCGGTCGGCCATTAGCTCGGGCGGCACGACGAGCGGCGTCCAGAGCTGCGACTGGGTGCGCACGTTCGGCGAGAGAACGCCGACCACCGTGAACGGTGTACCGTCGAGCGTGATCGGTTTGCCGATCAACGCGGAATCGCCACCGAACCGTCTCAACCAGAAGCCGTATGCGAGGACGACTGGGGGTTCAGCCGACGGAAGACTGTCCGCCGCGACGAACGTTCGTCCGATGTGCGTCCCGACCCCAAGCAGCTGGAAGTAGTTGGTGCTGACTGACGCGCCCGGGACGCGTTCGGGCTCCCCGGTTCCGGCCGTGAGGATCGTGCGCCGCCCTCTCGCGGCCGCGAATCCGGTGAACGACCGCGCCTGCGCCCGCCATTCCGCGAGGTCCGACGGTGTGACCGGAAAGCTGTCGAATTTGCGCGGTGCGCTCGACTCCCACATCTGCACGAGACTCTCGGGGTCTCGATACGGCAGGGACTTGAGCAGCACGCCGTCCACCGCGCTGAAAATCGCCGTGCTGGCGCCGATGCCGAGGCCTAACGTGAGGATGGAGACCGCGGCGTAGCCGGGTGAGGTGCGAAGGCGTCGAAAGGCCGAACGAACGTCGGACCGGAAATGATCGAGCATCGGCTGGTCGTCGGGAGCGAGAGGGTGAGGCGATCGCTGACGACGAAATAGACCGCCTGGATGCGGCCGGCTTCAAGGGCCGCAATGGCGCGGAAGGAGCAGGCCGGTCCGCCTACCGGTGGTTGCGATCCGACACGAGGATGGACACCACCATGTAGAGCGCAATGCCGGCGGCGAGGACGAACCCGGTCGTGCCGAGCCGCGGCCGCTGGTTGATCAGCAAGCCGCTCGCGACAAGCAGGCCCGTGAGCACCAGCCCCGTGAAGATGCGATTGGCGATCTTCTGCATGCCCTTGAGCAGCGTCGA
>JAJKIV010000400.1 GCA_021154285.1 Gemmatimonas sp.
GCCCATCTGGTCGAGCACACCGGCGGCGAGCGTCGCCGTCGTTCCCCGCATAACCACCTGAGCACTCGGAACGATCGCCACCGAGGCGACGCGCTGGGTCTGTACGGTCAGCGCAACGGTGGCAACGTGCCCATCGCAGATGACACTGATCGTCGTGACTCCGCTCGCGACCGCACCGACGAGGCCAGTGTTGGTGACCGTCGCTACGGCAGGATTGCCGCTCTGGTAGGCGACTGGACGGCCGTCAATCGGCTGGCCTTGTGCGTCGCGCGGAACCGCGACGGCCTGGAGACGTGATCCAACGACAATCGTCGCTGGGTCGATCGTCAGTGTGACGCTTGCGGCGGGCCGAGGTGCAACGGTCACCGTCGACGTGGCGGTCTTGGTCCCACTCGTCGCCGTGACGATGACACCGCCGCGGCTCACTCCTCTGACTATGCCCAATGCATCGACGGTGGCGACAGAGCCGTCGGAAACGTTCCAGGATACGGGCGCCGCTCGAATCACATGGCCTCGCTGATCGCGTACGCTGGCGTTGAGATCGACTGATTCGCCAACGTCGATCGAAGCGACGGGAGGGTCGATGCTGATCGAGCTGACACTCGGCTGTGTGATCTTGACCGAGGCAGTCGCCGTCTTGCCCCCGACGTCTGCGACGACGTCGAATTCACCTTCTCTTACGGTGGTGACCCTGGCGTCGCCGACGAAAGTCGCGGCAGAGGAATCAGTCAAGCTCCAGCGCACATTCTGGACGGCGGCCGAACTGCCGCCAGGTCCCACGAGGCGTGCCTGGAAGTCCAGCGTATCGCCTAACGTTGCGGCTATCGCCGACGGAGAAACCTGCAGCGACAACCCGGCGGCCGAGACGACGATCGTCGCCGTATCAGCGGAGTTGGCGTAACGTGCAACGAGGCCCGCACTCCCGAAGCCGATAGCAGTCGCGGTGCCAGCACCGACTGTTAGCACTTGCGGGTCCGTGGACGCCCAGACCACGGGTACAGTCTGCTCGGCGCCGGCGGCGTTCGTCACACGCGCGACATACAAGCGCGACTCACCGAACGGCAGCGAGTCGAGCTCGGTGGTTAGCCGGACAGTGTATTGTCTGTTGGAGGTATCCGGTCTAGGATCCACCAACCGACTCTCGCCGCCGGCACACGCGATGATGAGAATCGCGAATAGTGCAGATGACGGGCGTGCGTGCGCGAGCAACTTGCGCATGCCTCCTCCAAGGGTCCGTTCGGCGGCTCGACCAGCTTGGCGCGCCTTGGCGCGCTGTAGCCTCGAAGCTTTGCGTCCCCGCCTTTCGACGGGTTTGCCTTTGTCGCAGTCCTCCGAGAGGATGCGTTAGGAAGGGGAACAGATTCACATTCCCGTTCATTTTCGACGACACGTTGCGCGCTTGAGCAACCGCGAAGCAGATGGCAGTCAGCGTTTCGCCATCACTGATGCGAGAATTGGGTGCGTTGACTCACATGGATCGGCGGGCGGGACTCCCTCGCTGCCGTTCCACCTACCGGGTCATAGTTCACTCGCGTTTCGACGTGAAATCGGGCGTTGAGGTGCGCGCCTTGAAATTCCTCGGTCTGACTCGAAACGAGACATCATCCATGACGGGCCGGGCGGCTTTCGCGTGCGCGATCGCCTTGTGCGCGGGATCGGCAGTATCGACGGCACAGGCACAGAACGGCGGGTTCCCGGGCGGAGCTCGCTTTGGGGGGCTCTCGGATTGTCCCGACCCCCCCACGGCGAAAAACGTCCCGTACGACGGCCAGTTCACCTTCGTCCGGCTCAAGTACAAGGGTGGCCCGGGCCAGTGCTACTACCGTGGCGAGCCGACGTGGGCGCACGGGTATGGCTACGCCGAGAACGGCACCGCCGAGATGAACCTCATGCGGATCGTCGGCGAGATCAGCGTGATGCGGCCACACGTCGACGCGACGAATGTCATCGCGATCGACGACCCCGAGCTATTTCGCTACCCGGTCGCGTTTATGGTCGAGGCGGGCTACGCGACGCTGACGGACAAGGAGGTGCTCGCGCTCCGCCGCTACCTGCTGCGTGGTGGGTTCCTGATCATCGACGACACCCGCGAGGACTCGTTCCGCGGCCAGAGCGGCTGGGCCAACATGGCGGCGATGCTGCAGGTCGTGCTGCCGGACCTGCATCCGATCGACCTCGACGTCACGCACCCGATCTTTCACGCGTTCTTCGACATTCCTTCGTTCGATATCGTGAAGCAGTACTATGACCAGGGGCCACCGGTCTTTCGGGGCATCTTCGAGGACAACGACCCGAAGAAGCGGCTCATGGTCATGATCAACTTCAACACCGACATCTCGAACTTCTGGGAGTATTCGGCGTTAGGCTTCAAGCCAATGGAGGAGTCGAACGAGGCGTACGAGCTGGGGGTCAACTACCTCTTCTACGCGCTGACGCACTAGATCCCCAGCCCGATATTCAGATAGTAGCGCGTGCGGTGATCGTCGTCCGGAAATCCCGCCACCGGGTGCAACATCGCCACACCCACGTTCACGAGGAAGAACGTCACGCGCAGCTCACCGCCGGCAAGCGTCTGATTCGGCTCGAGCTGTGACGGCTCGCCCCAGGTTCGCAGCGCGGATCCCAGAACCTCGATCCCCGACGCAAACGGACCGGCCATGAAGTAGCCGGCGCTGCCGCGCGCACCACCCAGGCCAACCTCCGCCAGCGCGATGGGACCGGCAAACGGCACTCGCCCCATGCGCTTGCCATACGCGACGCCCAGCGCAGCGCCGGTCTTGATCGGTGGTCCGAAGCGCAAGCCTGGCAGCATCTCCGCTCGCCACTGGGCGAAGGCACGTTCCGTACACGCGCTGCCGAGCATCACGATGACGGCCGCGCTCTGCCAGACCCGCGACCCCACGGTCAATTGACGGTGAACGAGAACGGTTGGGAGGTCACACTGCCGGACGTCGCGGTGACGGTGCCCGTACCCGCCGCGACTCCGGTCACGAGACCCGACGCGTTCACGTTGAGCGTCGACGTCGGCGACGCGGTATACGTGAATTTCGCATCGGGAATGGTCAGGCCGTTCACGTTGCGAGCGATGGTCGTCAGCTGTACCTGTTCACCGACCGCGATGGTCTGCTTCGGAGCCGTGATGGTTACCGAAAGGAGCGGGGGACTCATGGGGTCGCTGGAACAGGCGGCCAGTAGTATCGTTGCTGCCAGAAGCGCTGCCCTTCTCATGAGCCCTCATGCCGTTGCAAGACAGGCCTGCGACGGAGGTCGTCGCTGGCTGTGCAACGTATCGGGCACGTCAACCGCACGCCACACCCGCCGGCCCCGCGTCGCGGCGTCTCCCTCACGTTCTTCAGACTCGACATGCGCAGACTCGCGCTGATGGCGGCACTCGCCATCGTTCTTCCCGCGTCCGCCCGCGCGCAAGCGTGCCTCGGCTCCGTGGCGTTCGGCGTCATGCCGGTGCGATTGGGCGGCGGAGCGTTCTTCGGAAAGGATTACACCGGATACGGGCTGTCGCTCATCGGCGGCAAGGACAACGCTGCCTTCGGCCTGGTGGGCGTCTCCCGCGCGTACTTCGACGGCTACGACGACACCGACGACGAGTTGTACGCCGAGCTTGGGTGGCAACGACCAGTGGGATCACGCGCCCAGCTATGTCCCGTGGTGGGAGTCAGCTTCGGGACAGGCCCCGATGGCGATGACTACACACTCAAATCGCGAGTCGGACACGCCGGCGTCGCACTCGGCATGACTTTCGAGCCAAAGCCGAGCGTGAAGTTCATTCCCAACGCGACCGTGGAGTTCGCGTACGGGGCCGTGGACGTCACGGACCAGGTGACGGGGAAGCAGACCTACTCCGATTCGTACGGCGTGCTCGATCTCGGCCTCGGCATCACGCTGTTCCACGATCGGCTGTCGATGGCGCCGACCGTGCGGTTTCCGTTCGCCGCCGACGACAATTCAGTGTCGTATGGGATCTCGTTCAGCGTGGGGATCGCGTTTCGACGGTAGAGATCTCGGAAATGAGACGTTCCGGCTCGCCGACCCGCACGCCGAGCCGCGTCAGGCGCTTCCTGATGCCGAACGGTAGCCGCGCGTCTACTGGCTCCGCGAACGTAAGCATGACGTTCGGTTCGAGCGGCTTCGCGCTGTTGACGTAATCGCGCGCCATCTGCGGGTCCGGTACCGACCGCCACGTCGCGAGCTCGGCGCTCGCGATGCCCGAGCGCGACAGCTGACAGCGCAGCTGATTGCCGACCGTGATGACGACGTCGCGATCGCCTAACGTCAACGTCGCCAGCGCCCTCGCCTGATAGTCCCGCCAGAGCCATACCAGCGTTGCGGCGTTCAGCGCCGTGATCGCCCACGCCCACGCGGGATGCCGGGCGGCGATCCAGACGTGCAGGGCAACACCTTCGACCACGAGCGCCAAGCCGATGCCCACCAGCAGCGACGCCGATGCGCCGCCTTGAAGCGGGAACGCCCGAGCTGTCCGGGCCGAAAGATTGCGGGTATTTGGTGTGGACATGCGCGGCGGCTCGCTGATCGGTAAGTTAGAGTCATTCTCGATCGATTGCGGAGGGTGCATGACGACGAGTCGCCAGACGGAAGACCTCAACCATCCCGCCATTCGCGACCTGGTGAACTCCGCGAACGCGTTGCCCCTCGGCGACCGCGTGACGCTGCTCAAGGCGCTCATTCCCGAAGTGGCGCGCGAGATGTCGCCCCGGGAGTTCGAGGCGACGATGGTCGACCTCCGGCTCAAGGGCGAACGCTTCTACGACGCGCTTACGCACCCCGGCCAGGGGCGCGAATCCCGGCGCGTCATGGGCGAGCGCGACGTCGAGCGACGTTAGGCCGCGGAGCTGTCGTCGTTACCGGCAATCAGAAAACGGCAGCGTGGACGGTCCGCCCGCTCACATCGCTGTGTGACCGTAGCGCCCACGAACTCGCTCACCAGGCTTTCCATGGCGTTGCACGTCTCCGGATGATGGACAGCCGCGGCCGCGAGCGGGCAGCCGTGACTCCGGATGATGAGATCGTGGTTTTCCTCGCTCACATCGGTCAACCCACCGAGCTCGTTCAGTAACTCACTCGCGGCTGCGGCGCGCGCCTTCAGCGCTCCACGGGGCCGAGCTTGCCCGGCGAGCAGCTCGCGTCCGACATCGCGCATGACCGCGTCGAACTCCGCGCTCGAGAGGCGTTCGGCTAGCACGTGCAGCAGCTGCGTGAGGACGGGGATATAGGCTCGCGAGAGCCGCTGCTCTGCCTGGCCGGTGAGCTCGTACACGTGGGACGGTTTCGTCCGTCCACGACGCATGCCGCGTCGTGCGACCGATCCGTCGCGTTCCAGGACCGCGAGCTGCAGCCGCACCGCGGTGCGGGTTAGTCCAAGCTCGCCTACGAGGTCGTCGAGCGTCGACGGTCCTCGGCGGAGGACGTTGATCACCCGACTGCGGGTATCGCCACGATCTGTGATCACGACAAGGAAAGGTGCGCTGGGGGGTTGCGAAGCCGGATCGTATCTTTCATCATACAAAAGAAACGACAGTCCAATTAGTTGATTCTATAACTTATAGCGCAGTAGCGGAATCCACTACCCTCAGGAGCCAATCCATGTCGCCCATCCGTCACGCCGACCGTCGCATACTTGGTGCGCTCGCCGCGATTGCTACCGCGATCGCCGTCGCGGGCTGCAAGAAGACCGAGAACCCGCCGGCGGATACCGCCGCTCCCGCGGTCGCCCCGGCGCCCGACACGACCAAGCCGGCTGCCGCCGCCGCGCCGGCGATCAACGACGCCCAGATCGCGAGCATTGTCGTCACCGCGAATGCCGTGGACAGCGCCGCCGGCAGGTTGGCCGAAAAGAAGGGTGCGTCCAAGGCGGTGAAGGACTTCGCCAAGACCATGGTCACCGACCATGGTGGCGTCAACAAACAGGCAGTTGCGCTCGTGACGAAGCTCAACGTCACGCCGGAAGACAACGACACCAGCAAGCAGCTCAAGTCCGGCGGCGACGCCAACCTCGCGAAACTCGAGGGCCTGAGCGGCAAGGCGTTCGACAAGGAATACATCGACCACGAGGTGGCCTACCATCAGGCCGTGCTGGACGCGATCGACAAGACGCTCATTCCGAACGCGCAGAACGCAGATCTCAAGGCGCTGCTCGTGAAGGTCCGCCCAGCGATCCAGGCCCATCTCGACATGGCCAAGAAGATCCAGTCGTCGCAGACGACCTAAGTGCCTTCCACCGTTCGTTGCGCGGCGATCGCATCCCTGGTTGTTCTGGGTACGGTCGCCGCGTGTACGAGGCGCGCGCCACGGGCGCACACGGTCACGATGAAAAATTTCGGGTTCGATCCACCCACGCTGACGATAGCCCGTGGCGACACCGTCGTCTGGTCGAATGCCGACTTCGTTCCCCATACATCGACCGCGCGCGATTCAGCGTGGAACTCCAAGGAGATCGCTGCGAATGCGACGTGGCGTTATGTACCGCTCAAGGCCGGACGCTACGAGTACTACTGTTTCTTCCACCAGACCATGAAGGGGACGATCATCGTCCGCTGACGGAAGAGTGGCCGGGTGGATGGTTACCTGGCGCGCTCCGTCAGGTGGCGGGGCGCGTTTCCGGTTTCCGCATCGCCAGCCCGAGGCTGACGAGTGACAGCGCGACCGCTCCCCACGGAACCCAGCGGGCGTACCCACCATCGTTGCCCTCCGCGCCAGCTGCCGCGCCGATCTTCGTGACCGACGCCGGACGCTTCGACCCTTCTGGTCCGCTCCATTCGACGCGCTCGCCATCGGCGTAGGTCTGATACGCCGGCCACGTCAGCGTGGCGTCGATTTTCGGATTGACGGCGACGAACGGAAACTCGACGAACCGTTCAGGCGGAAGTGTCCCGGTCCAGATGGCCGCCGTGATCGCCTTCGCCGAGTCCGTCACCACCTCGAGCTGCCATCCGGGAACGTCGGCGAACGACGTCACGCGCACGTCCTTCGGGAAAAACAGCTCGACGCGCGTGGTGGCAACCGCTTTCTCGTTAGGTACGCGCAGTACGTACTTCTCGTACGCGCCCGTCGTGGACTGGCGGGGAAAAACCACCGCGTGTGCCCACGACAAAGTCGGAACCGAGACCGCGAGGCCAAGCACCGTGGCAGCGGTGGCGAGGGTGATGCGTCGGCGGCGGGCGCGATACGCGAAACGGAATGCGCGTCTCATGACGTGGGTTCTTGGGAGAAAGAACGGAGGGAGGCGCCGGAGGACATGCCGCCCTCGGTCTCGTTGGGTGGCGGTACGTACGCGAGCAACCCGCCGAGGAGGATGACGATCGCGACGACGACGATCTCGCGCGTGACGGACGCCCGCAGCACGCTCACTTCGGTCGCATCGGGCGCCGCTGTCAGGCGCGGCATGACTCGCTGGCGATTGTAGGCGCCGAACGCGACCAGCACGAGGAGCCCGGCGGTCTTCGCGAGCACCAGGAGTCCGTATGCGGACGTCACGAGCCCGGACCACGAATCCAGGAACAGCCGCGTTTGCACGACGCCGGTGAACGCGACGGCGACCACCGCCCAGAGGGCTCTCGACGAGACGCGGTCGGCGTCCGCGGCGAAGAGCAGGACGTCATCGCCCGCCGGACGAATCAGGAGCCAGAGCAGGCCGCCGAGCCAGACTGCGGTGGCGAGCAAATGGACGGCCTTCGTGGGCACGGCCCAGGCGGGCGCGATCGCGGCGGAGTGACCGACAGCGCCGCTCACCACGACGGCGCCTGCGGCGAACAGCAGTGCCAGTCGCGTGCGGCGGGCGAGCCACCACGCCCAGAGCGCGAGAATCGTTAGGCCTACCCGCCAGAGCTCGATCTTGCCCACGGTCGTAGTGAGCGCGGAAGCCGCCCAGGCGGGGTCGAATTTCAGGTCGGGCGACGTGTTGATCAACCACGTCACGAGGTGCGCGCCGAGCAGGACGGGCGCGGCAATCGCGAACGCGGTCGTGACGGAGCGGAGCCGCGCGTCCCCGCGCTGTGCCGCGTTAGGCTTCGTGCCGGCCATGAACAGGAGCAGGCCGGCCGTTGCCGCGAGCGCCCCAAGCCCGGTTCCGCGGAGCACCGCGGGAATGAGCGGCGCCCCGAACGCAGCCGGCCCCCACACCTCGGGCTCCTCTCGAGGCTCCGGCTGCACGGTCTCCGGCGGCGTGACCGGCGCCGTGGGCGCGACGGGGGCGACGGCCGTCGTGTCGCCGATCGTGAAGCTGAAGCTCCCGTCGACCGGGTGGCCGTCCGCCGACACGACGCGCCAGTCGACCTTGTAACTGCCTGCGCCCAGTGGATCCACCGGCGCGATCACGGCGTGCACGTCTCGCGGGTCGCCGCCCGCGCGGAGGACAATCGGCGTGCCGGAAACCGGCACGATAGAGACCTTTGCGAGCTTGCCTTCGATCGGCTCGCTGTACACGAGCCTGACCTGCGTGGGGCCCGTTGCGAGCCGGCTGTTGGCGGCCGGCTCCGACGAGACGAGCGTTGCGTGCTTCGCCGACGGCAGGATCGCCAGTGCGGCCGAGGCCGAGAGTAGGGTGAGGAGTGCCAGGCGCATGTGGGCGAGAATCTATCGCGGCCTCCGATGGCCGTCACGCCGATCGATGATATCGAGAATCCACGCTATAGTACTCGCATGGCACCGTCTTCCGTTGCGTCGGGCGCGATCGCCGCGGCGCTCATCGTGTTTGGTTCTGCGGCGTGTCATGCGCAGGGATACCCGTTCAGTCAGCGCGGCCGCGTCGACCAGACGGTCGCGTTCACCGATATCTCGGTGGTCTACGGTCGCCCGGTCGCTCGCGGGCGTGTGCTGTTCGGCGACTCCGCGCTCGTCAAATGGAATGCCGTGTGGCACCCTGGCGCCGATTCGGCCACTCGCGTGACGTTCAGCCACGACGTCAAGCTCGAAGGCCACGACGTGAAGGCGGGCGAGTATACCATCTGGCTGATTCCGCGCGCGGACAAACCCTGGACGTTCATCCTGAGCCACGCCGCGCACGTTTTCCACATTCCGTATCCCGGTGAATCGGCGGACGCACTTCGCATTGAAGTCGTGCCTGACACGGGGAATCACATGGAGACGCTTGCGATCTATTTTCCTGTGGTGCAGCGTGACGAAGCGGTCATGCGTATTCACTGGGGCGAAACGATAATTCCGGTTCGCATCAAGGCTCC
>JAJKIV010000401.1 GCA_021154285.1 Gemmatimonas sp.
CCATGCACGGTAGCCGAGGTTGCCGTCCTTGTTCGCGAAGTTCCAGCGAACCGCGTTGCGGATGTCGAAGAGCGTGACATCGCTGCCCGCTGCCGACCGGATCTGCTGGAGCGGCGTGATGTCATCGAGCACATACAGCCCTCGGCCATGCGTCGCGACGAGCAGGTCGTTGTCGCGCGGGTGGATCTGGATGTCACGGACTGGCACCACCGGCAGGTCACCACGGAGCGGGACCCAGTGTGCGCCGCGATCCCACGAGATCCAGAGCCCGAGCTCACTGCCAAAGTAGAGGATGTCGTGGCGGCGCGGGTCCTCGCGAACGACGTGGCCCCAGCCAGCAGTCTTCGGCAGATCGCCGACGATCGACTTCCACGTACGCCCGAAGTCGGTCGTCATGAAGACGTACGGCGTGTAGTCGTCGTCCTGGTGGTGGTCGGCCACCACGTACGCCGTGCCCGCCGCTTCATGAGACGCCTCGACGGTCGGGATCCAGGCGTTAGGCGCGAAACCCGCGGGCTTGAACACGTTCGCCCATGTCTTCCCGCCGTCACGCGTCACCTGCACGTTGCCGTCGTCGGTCCCCACCCAGATGACGCTCGAGTCCAGCGGCGAGGGTGCGATCGAGAGGAGCGTCGTGTGGAACTCCGCCGCCGTGTTGTCCGTGACGATCTGGCCGCCGGAGTTCTGCTGCTTCTTCGGGTCGTTCGTCGTGAGGTCAGGCGAGATGACGTCCCAGGAATTCCCGAAATCGCGCGACCGGAACAGCACGTTGCCGCCGAAGTACACGGTACCCGGCTGCAGCGGCGTCACCGCGATCGGCGAGTTCCAGTTGAACCGATACTTGTGCCCGTACATCATGTCGCCGACTGAGCCGACGCGATTCGGGTAGGGATAGATCGTCTTGATGTTGCCGGTGCGCGCGTCGGTGATCGTGATCATCCCGCCCTGCGCGTCGGAGTAGATGAGCCACGGCTTCGCCACGTCAGGCACCGTGAAGAACCCATCGCCGTACGAGATCGGCACCCAGTCCGCGCGCTGCACGCCGCGCAGCTCGAAGCCCATGGTCGTGCCGCACCAGTTGCCGTTGTCCTGCAGGCCGCCGCACACGTGGTACGGCTTCTCCATATCCACGTTGACGTGGTAGAACTGCGTGAACGGGTAGTTGTTCTGAACGTCCCACGTCTTGCCGCCGTCGTGGCTCACCTGCCAGCCACCGTCGGATCCCTCGAGAATGCGCTTCGGGTTCGTCGGGTCGATCCACATCGCCTGGTGATCGCCGTGCACGTCGCCGCGAAGCTGGTTGAACGTCGTGCCGCCGTCCTCCGAGAGATACAGATTGCCGGACAGTGCCCAGATGCGATTCGGGTTCTGCGGGTCGACGCGAATGTCGGAGTAATAGAACGGGCGGAAGCTGATGTTCGGGTCCTTGTTCACCATGCGCCACGACTCGCCCCCATCGGTGCTGCGCCACAGCTCCCCTTCATCCACCGTCTCGCTCACGACGTAGACGACGTTCGGATCGCTCGGCGCCACGGCGACGCCGATGCGGTCCATCGCCTTCTTCGGCAGGCCGCGCTTCTCGTTAGGCCCCGAGAGCCGCGTCCAGTGCTCGCCGCCGTCCACCGATTTCCAGACGGACGTATTCCCCGCGCCCGACTCGAGGTGCCACGCCCGGCGAAGAAACGTGTACATGCCGGCGTAGATCACGTTGCTGTTGCCCGACTCGGACGAGATGTCCGAGCAACCCGTCTGCGTGTCGATGAAGAGCACGCGCTTCCAGGTGCGGCCGCCGTCGGTGGTCTTGAAGACGCCGCGCTCCTCGTTAGGCCCCCACTCGCGGCCCAACGCACACGCGTAGACGATGTCCGCGTCGCGCGGGTCGATGACGAGGCGCGCTATCCGCTCGCTCTTCTCGAGCCCCATGCGCGTCCAGTGCTCCCCGCCGTCTATCGACCGGTAGATGCCGTCGCCGATCGACGCGTTGTTGCGCGGGTTGCCTTCCCCCGTACCGACGTAGACGACGTGCGGGTTCGACGGCGCCACCGCGATGGCCCCGATCGACGCGACGGCCTGCCCGTCGAACACGGGCCTGAACGTCGTGCCACCGTTCGTGGTCTTGACGATCCCGCCGTTCGCTCCGGCGACGAAATACGTGGACGGATCGCCAGCAATCCCGGCGACGACCGAGACACGTCCGGCGTTGTTCGTCGGGCCGAGCGATCGCCACGGGAGTCGGCCAAGCGCGCTGAGCTCTCGGGAGGTGGCGGGGGTGGAGGATAGTGGCGCGGAAGTCGTGGCTTGCGCGCGCAGTGACGGCGACGCAGCGACCACGAGTCCGGCGGCGGCGGATGCAATGAGAGAACGCATTGATATTGGGTTCGTGACGGAGTAAAGGTCGCGCTGCTGGGCGGGGTTTACAACCGGCTCATCCACGTCGAACATCTGTCGAGGCTGTGCGACGGCCTGCACTCCATCCCTCACCCCCACCTCCGTCGATGCGAATCCATCGTCTCCCGACTCGTCCCCGACACGCGGCCTCCGTCGCGTTAGGCATCGGACCGCTGTGCATCGCCGGGTCGATATTGACCGCTTGTCGCAGCGGGGAGCCGAAACGCGCCGACACCGCGCCGGTCGCAGTGGCTCCTGCCGCGCCGGCGAGCAGCCCGACCACCCCCACGCTCGGCCCCGGTGAAGCAATCCTGCCCGTGCCCGGCGGCCGCATCTGGTACAAGGTCTCGGGCACGGGGACTGGCACGCCGATGGTCCTGCTGCACGGCGGACCCGGAGCCGGCAGCTAGTACCTCAAGCCGTTCGAGGCGATCGGCGACGACCGGCGCATCATCCGCTACGACCAGCTCGGCGCCGGGAAGTCGACTCGCCTCACCGACACGACGCTCATGAACATCCCGCGCTTCGTCGAGGAGCTCGACTCGTTGCGCCGCGCGCTCGGCATCGACAAGTGGTTCGTGAACGGGCATTCGTGGGGGACCGTTCTCGCGCTCGAGTACTACAAGGCCCACCCCGAGCACGTCGCCGGCATCGTATTTGGTGGGTCCGTGTTCGACTGGCGCGCGTACGCTCGCGAGACGAACGTGTGGACGAAGCAGATGAGCGATTCGGCGCAGCGCGCGATTGCGGCGTGGAAGGCGGGCGGTAGCGCCGATACGCCAGCCTTCAAGGCGGCGACCGACGAGTTCTACTCGAAGTTCGTGTGGCGCCACCCCGTGCAGGCCGATCTCGATTCGACGAACGCCGGCTTCGGCAGCGAGCAGTACAACTACATGCAGGGGGCGTACGAGTACGTGGTCACCGGCACGCTCAAGGACTACGACGCCCGCGCGGACCTCCGGAAGATCAAGGTGCCGGTACTCTCGACGACCGGAGAGTTCGACGAGGTCGGACCGAAGACCGTCGAGGCCCACGCGAAGATGATCCCAGGCGCGAAGTTCATCCTCTACAAAGGCGCGGGACACGTCACGTCGTGGGACGCGACTGACGCGAACGTGCGCGACGTGCGTGAGTTTTTGCGGAGTGCGGACCGTCGGTGAGCCTAACGCGTAACCGGCCGGGGCCCTTGCCGCGACCGAACGTGTTTAGAGGCGCGCCGGAGCGCTCGGATCGTGACTCGGCAAGTAGGCGACGCCACTCTTGGCGAGCGACAGCACGCGGCGCAGCGAATCGTGATGCTTCTCGACGTTGGCAATGAATCCCTGTTCTCGCTGGCACTCGAGCGCGGGCAACTCGTACGTCACGTCCCCTGCCAGCAGCACGTCGCCCTCTGGCCTTCGGACGAGATAGCTCGTGTGTCCAGGGCTGTGCCCCGGTGTGGGCAGCGCGACGACCGAGCCGTCCGGCGTGACTGGCCAGCTCGCGGTGAACCCGAGCAACGGCGGACCGTCGAAGTCGAACACCCTCGGCGCAAACCCGCGGGGGACTGGCGCGGTCATGAAGCGCATCAGTCGGCCGGGGAACCGCGCGACCGGTTCCCATTCGGCCTTCGCCACCCAGACCCGTTGGGGATCGAACGCGGCGAGTCCTCCGACATGATCGCCGTGAAGGTGCGTCAGGACCACCCGATCGATGTCGCCCGGCTTCAAGTGGAGCCGAGCGAGCTCGCAAACGAGCGACTCATTCTGAGCGATGTTGAAGCGAGTTCGCGTCACGCCACCGGTCGTGCCGGGCGAACCGCCGGTGTCGACGAGAATGCGCTCGGTAGCCGTCTCGACGACCCACGCCCACATCGGCAGCGGCTCGGTGAAGCCCGGGTCACGCGCGATGCCTCGGATCAGGCCGAACGGGCCGCCGTGTGACGGGCTTCCCTCGAGGAACGTGGGCTTGAGCTGCAGCGTCCCGGTCGAAATGCCGACGATCTTCATAACCCGCGCTCCCGTGGTCGATGGCGATCATGACCGACGCTTCCTGGCGGCCGCCAACGAGCAATACGAGACGCGCGGGTGGAAAGGGGTCACGCTACACCTTGAGGTAGCTCCACTCCTTCGTGAAGGGAATCCTGCTCATCAACACTGCACGATCGCCGAGCACGACCAGGCGATCGCTCGGGTTGATTCCGATCCCCGCGCTCTCGTCGTAAAGCCCGGGTTCGACTGAGAACGTCATCCCCTTCTCGACCACGGTGTCATCGCCAAGCGCGAGGAACGGCGGCTGGTGGCCGACGAAGTTCTGTCCCTGGCCGTGACCCGGGCGGTGATAGATGTACTGCTGCATCCCCTGCTTGATCTGATACGCGTGAACCTTGTACGCGATCTCTGAGCACACCGCGCCCGGCTTGGTCTCCTCGACGATCATCTGGACCGTGTCGGCGACCACCTGCCACATGCGGTCGTGCTGCTGTGTGGACGGGAGCAGCATGTAGTTGCGATACCCCTCGCCGCCGTAGCCACCGAGCAGGATGTCGCAGTTGACGTACAGCGGCTTCCCGCGCTCGACCTTCGCGTGAAAGAACTGGTTGGGGTGCGGGTACGCCGTCGCCACGCCCGTCCGCACGTAATTGCCAGTCACGTCCATGCCGACGGCGCTGTGAGGTTTTCCGTCGCGCTTCACGTCCCGCATCATGAGGTTGATGCCGTATGACGACAGCGCCTGACCGATCTGATAGTCAGTGGTGCTCGTGCCGTGCTCGAGGATGTAGTCGCGAGCGAATGCGTGAATGCGGTCGAAGTAGCGGTATGCGCGCTGCGTGAGCGCGATCTCTTCCGGTGTTTTGATCACCTGCATCGCGAGACACTCGTCCGACACATCGATCGCGCGCGCCGACGGCAGCACTCGGCTCCATGTTTGCTGTGCCGAGGGGCCGAGCTCACGGTCGAGTGCGATCGTTCGATCGCCGAATCCGCGCGCCGCGAGCTTGCCGAGCATCCATTCCCAGAGATCGACGCGCTTGCCGCGCGCGAGTTGTCCGCGATTGGGGAAGCCTCCCTCCGCGTGCGGATAGCAAAAGTAGTAATCGTTCTCCGTGCACCACCACGAGGTAATGAGGTCGCGGTCGATGCCGGGAGAGAACCAGTAGACCGTGTCCGCCTCGTTCACCGGAAGGAGCGCCCACGTCGTGCGTTCCCCGCTCCCGCGAAAGCAGCCCGTGAAGTACACGAGGTTCGTGTCGCTCTCGAGGAGCACCGCGTCCGCACCACGTGCGCGCGCGCGATCGCGAAGCTTCTTCGACTGTACCTTGTACCACGCGAGCGGAAGCCGATCCACGCCGACCGGCGCTGGCGTCGGATGCAGCGGGTTTTCCACCAGCAGACGTTCCGAGCCGGAGCGACCTTGCGCCGACGCGGCCTGTGCGGCGAGCGATTCCGCCGCCACCGATGCGGCGGCGATCGATGCTCCCATCGAACGAACAAAATCCCGGCGTGAGCGCATGGGCGAGGTGAGAGGAAGATGAGTCGCTATCGCGGGAAGATCACCGGAAACACGAGATCCGTCGTGTAGATGCACCGATCGTTGTGCCCGCACTCGGGCACGATGATCGCCTTGTGCTTCGCGCCGAGTGTTTCGTTCACGTACTTGAAGAACGCCTCACCGCGTGCGCGGCGCGTCGGGCCCTGTGCCATCGCGTTAGGTGACGAGTCGAAGCCGCCGAGTGGCAGCACGTCCACCTGGCCCAGGAGGTAGGTCGTCGGGCGTTCCGCGAGCTGCTTGCGCAGCTGGTCATCCGTCAGGCCGGCGGTGTATCCCGTGCGATTCGCGAGTCCGGCCGGCCAGTGGTTGTAGTTAGGCGCTTTCGTCGTGTCGAACGCGCCGTAGGTGAAATCCCCGTTCACTTTCTCGCCATTGGGTCCCACGGCTTCCTTGTCGGCCGTCGCGGGGTCAGCGGTGCCGCTCGGCAGCGGACGGTCGGCGACCGGCCACGCGTAGCTCGACGGGTTCGCGACGACGTAGCTCACCTCCACGCCGTTCAGCTTGTCGTGCACCTTGTTCGTCATCGCATAACGAGTCGCGAACTGCCCGCCGGCCGAGTGTCCCGCGACGACGATCTTCGTGAGGTTGGGGAAGATCTTCTTGTTGGCGAGCGTGCGCAGGAGGTCATCCATGAGATCGAACGACCCGTAAGACGCATTCGTGGAGAGTGCGCCGCCGGAGCGCCAGTTCCCGTCCCGCTCGGGCCACAGCACTTCATTCTGGGCAACTTTGTCGTCCCCCGCGGCGAAACGCGGCGCGAGGATCATGGTGTTCTCGAGTGCACCGGCGAGAAATCCGGCGGCGGTGCTCGTCTCGAAGTAGTGATCCGCGTTCCGTCCGGCGCCATGCACCATCACGAGCGCGCGAACGATCCCCGGGTTCGCGACGTCGATCGGATAGGTCCCGTAAAGCTTGGTCCGCGACGGCCCGCCGCGGAGGACGAGCCATCGCTCGCACTCCGTAGTGGCTTTCGTGCATGCCGCGGCGGCGGACGCCGGCGTAGCGCGCGTCGCGTGGAGTATATCGCCAGACGCCGCGCCGATGACGGCGAGCGTCGTGATCGTGAGAACGGTTGCACGCATGGGGATGAGGGTCTCGGGGCTGGCAACTTAGCCGGGCGACGCAACCCGCTGCCAGTCAGGTACTCGAACACCCTTTGTCGTA
>JAJKIV010000402.1 GCA_021154285.1 Gemmatimonas sp.
AAGATGGGCGCCGAATCGGCGCGCGTCCGCATTGATTCGATTTCCACTGGAGCGATCAATCTCGATGCGGCGATCGGTATCGGCGGAATTCCTCGCGGCCGGGTCACCGAGATCTACGGGCCCGAGTCGAGCGGCAAGACGACGCTCTGTCTTCACGTCGTCGCGAATGCACAGAAGGCCGGTGGCGTGGCCGCGTTCATCGACGCGGAGCACGCACTCGATGTGGAGTACGCGAAGAAGCTTGGCGTCGATGTCGAGAGTCTGCTCGTCTCACAGCCCGACACCGGAGAGCAGGCCCTCGAGATCTGCGAGATCCTCGTGCGCTCGGGCGCGGTCGACATCGTCGTCGTCGACTCGGTTGCGGCCCTCGTGCCGAAGGCCGAGATCGAGGGGGAGATGGGCGACTCGCACGTTGGTCTGCAGGCGCGGCTCATGAGCCAGGCCCTTCGCAAGCTCACCGGCGCGATCGCGCGCTCCAAGACGTCGGTGATGTTCATCAACCAGCTGCGCGAGAAGATCGGCGTGATGTTCGGCAACCCGGAGACGACGACGGGTGGCAAGGCGCTCAAGTTCTACGCGTCGGTTCGTCTCGACATTCGCCGCATCGGGCCGGTGAAGGAGAAGGAGGATGTCATCGGCTCGCACGTGCGCGTGAAGGTCGTGAAGAACAAGGTGGCGCCACCGTTCAAGCAGGCCGAGTTCGACATCATGTACGACGAGGGCATCAGCCATGCGAGCCTGGTGCTCGATATCGCGGCCGAGGCCGGGATCATCGACAAGTCGGGCGCATGGTACAGCTACGGCTCGCAGCGCATCGGGCAGGGGCGTGAAAACGCCAAGCTCTATCTCAAGGACAACCCCGCGCTGATGGCCGAAGTAGAAGAGAAGGTGAAGGGCATCCTCGGCATCAAGGCCGCCGATACTCAGGCCGATGCGGAGGTTGCGGTAGACGACTGAGCGTTGCAACGTCGCGCTCCGGTTCGATCGGGCCGGAGGGTAGTTCTTTGAATGAGTCGGTGCCCGGATCACCGTCGCGCTCAGAGGGCTGCTCTCCGGCTCTTTCTTCTCCGCCGCTACCAACCGATGACCGATAACCAATGACCGACAACTCAGAACTCATGACTGGTCATGACACCACGTGTCTTCGCGAGTCATCGGTTCTGGGTAACGGGTCGTTGGTGCTTGGTCATCTGTTCGGAACGGCGGAAGGTGGGAGTCTTTATGAACATGATTACTCAGATCACCGAGCATCCAAGGAAGGCGGGGCAGTACGTCATCGACGTCGATGGAAAACAGTTCGCCGTCGTCACCGCCGACGCGTTGGCGGCCACGAAGGCGCGCATCGGTGTCGTTGTCGATGACCGCCTTGCCGCCCGTCTGAGCGAGGCAAACGAGCTCACCGCGGCGTACGATCGGGCACTCAATCTGCTCGCGTTCCGCGCGCGATCGGCCCGCGAGCTTCAGCGCCGCCTGGTGCAGAAAGGAGTGACCGCGGAGCGCGCAGATCGCGTGATCGCGAAGCTTCGCGAAGCTGGCCTCATCGACGATGCCGATTTTGCGCGACAGCTCACCCGGTCGAAGATGTCGACCGGCACGTCACGTCGACGCGTGCATCAGGAGCTCTTCAAGCGCGGCGTGCCGCGCGAGGTGGCCGACGAGGCGGTCGAGCAGGTTGTGGAGGAAGAGGGTCTCAATGACGCGGAGTCGATCGAGAGAATCGCGCGGAAGAAGTGGAGGACGCTGCATCGGCTCGACGATCCCACGCGTCGGCGTCGGCTGTTCGCGTTTCTCGCGCGACGCGGCTTCGACTCCGACGACGTGTCTCGTGTCGTCCGGCAGCTTGCTGGTGAAGCAACAAGCGCCGACGAGTAGCGGCGGCGCTCGAGGAGAGTCGTCAGCGCGTGGCTTCGACGATGAGCGATGTGTTGAGCCACATCTCGTCAGGCTCCATTTCGCGCAGCACGGCGGTGGGGAAGATTCGACTCTCCGCACGAGGAGCGACGGCGATGTTCGTGAAGCCGGCCTCCTCGAGGAGCTCCTGCATCAGTGAAAAGTCGAAGCCCATGCGATGCTGCCCATCGCAGAACAGCAGGTTCACGATTTGCCCGCCGCGCGATCGATAGGGGCGGGGAAATCTCATGAGCACGGAGTCGTCTCCGTCGAGATAGGCTCGACACGCGACTTCGAGCGACGGGACGAGGATTCGAATCCCGCCCGAGGGTCGCAGCACGCGACGCGCATCGACCAGGACGCGTGTCAGCTCGTCGTGGTAGAAGTGCTCGAGGACGTGACGCGTGTAGATGGCGTCGACGGTGCCACTCGCGAATGGCGTTCCGTGTCGCACGTCGAGCCACATGTCGGGACGCCGCGCGAAATTGATGTCGATGTTGACGAAGTTCGGGTACGGCGACGCGCCGCTTCCGAGATTGAGCCACACGCGCTGGTCGCTGCCTTTCCGAAGGCGGGCTGGAATGGACGATCCCAGGCGCAGCTTCCAGACACCGTGGCTCAGGAGAGCGAACGGTGTCGTCGTGGCGAAGACGAGGTCCTTGAATCGTTGCGACCGCATCGGCGCGCTACTTTGCAAGAAGCGCTCCCTCTTTGACTTGAGTGGGTTCCTCCGGCCGGGGTATATTGCTCGACTATGCAAGCTTCCGAGATTCGTGACCGTTTCATCCGCTACTTCGAGCGCCACGGGCATTCACCGCGCCCGAGCTCCTCGCTCGTTCCAGCGGATGACCCGACGTTGCTCTTCACCAACGCGGGAATGGTGCAGTTCAAGCGCATCTTCCTCGGCCTGGAGGATACGAATGACGGACGTCGCGCCGTCACCTCACAGAAGTGCGTGCGCGCCGGCGGGAAGCACAACGATCTCGAACAAGTGGGCCATACGTATCGGCACCACACGTTCTTCGAGATGCTCGGCAACTTCTCGTTTGGCGACTACTTCAAGCGTGATGCGATTCGCTTCGCGTGGGAGTGGGTCACCGAGGATCTGAAGATTCCCAAGGAACATCTCCGCGTCACCGTTTTCCGCGAGGATGATGAGGCGCGGGCGCTCTGGCGCGAGGTCACGGGGATTTCCGATTCACGGATCTACGGGCTTGGCGAGAAGGACAACTTCTGGCAGATGGCGGACACGGGACCATGCGGACCGTGCTCGGAGATCTACCTCGATCTCGCGTTCCTCGCGAAAGACTGGACGTTCCCGGCTGACACGACTGGCGAGTGGACCGAGACCGATCGCACGGAGTTCTCGACCGAGGCGTTCGTCGAGGGTGCGGAAGCGGGCAGGTTCCTCGAGATCTGGAACCTCGTGTTCATGCAGTTCGATCGTCAGCCGGACGGAACGCTCGTTCCGCTGCCGAAGCCCTCGGTCGATACGGGCGCAGGGCTCGAGCGCATCGCCGCGGCACTCCAGGGTGTCACGAGCAACTACCACACGGACCTCTTCCTGCCGCTCCTAAAGCGCGCGGAGGAAGTGGTTGGTTTGCCATACACCGGACTCTCGGCGGAAGGACTCGGCGGCGCGAAGGCGAAGAGCGGAGGCCCCGCGATTGAGCCGGCGTCCTTCCGCGTGCTCGCGGATCACGCGCGCGCGGTGGCATTCCTGCTCGCGGATGGCGTGTTCCCGTCGAATGAAGGGCGTGGGTACGTCCTGCGGCGCATCCTTCGACGCGCTGTTCGTCACGCGTGGCTGCTCGGGCGCCGGACTCCGACGCTCGTTTCGCTCGTCGAGGAAGTCGTCGCGCAGATGTCCGACGTGTACCCGGAGCTGGCGCAGCGAAAGCAGCACATGCTGGAAACCACGAGGGCGGAGGAAGAGCGTTTCCTCATCACGATCGACGGTGGCATGGCGCGCTTCGACCAGCTCGCGCCGGCGTTAGGCTCCACGCAGGGCTCGACCCATCTGCGCGGCAGCATCAGTGGCGATGACGCGTTCCGGCTCTACGACACCTACGGCTTCCCGATCGATCTCACCGAGCTGATGGCGCGCGAGCGCGGCTACCGCGTAGACATCGCCGCGTTCGAGGCGGCCCTTGCACAACAGCGGAGTCAATCGCAGGCGGAGCGGAAGTCTCGCAAGCTCGGTGTAGGCGCCGACGAGTTCGCAGACGTCACGGCGTGGCGCAGCGCCGCACCGAACGTGACTCCCGAGACTGCGTTGCCCGCCACGCAGTTCGTTGGGTACGACACCGTGGAGATCGACACGCTGGTCACTGCGATCCGTCACCTCGGTGACGACCGGGTCGCGGTGCTGCTGCGCGAGACGCCGTTCTACGCCGAGTCCGGCGGCCAGGTCTCTGATCGCGGTGAGATCGTGGGGCAGGGCTGGCGTGTCGACGTCAACGAAGTTCGGAAGATCGATGGCCGCACAGCGGCGATCGGGAAGCTGACCGGTGAGATCACGTTTGGTCCGGCGGCCGCGCGCGTACCATCGGATCGGCGGAAGGACACGGAGCGCAACCACACGGCGACGCACTTGCTGCACGCCGAGCTTCGCAGCGTATTGGGTGAGCACGTGCATCAGGCGGGCTCCGTCGTCGAACCCGATCGCCTTCGCTTCGACTTCACACATCACGGTCCGCTCAAGCCGGAACAGCTGGCGGACATCGAGCGACGAGTGAACCGTGGCGTGTGGGCGGGCGTGCCCGTGGTACTCGACCAGAAGGCGTACAAGGACGCGGTAGCGGGCGGCGCGATGGCGCTGTTCGGAGAGAAATACGGAGACGTCGTTCGGGTCGTCACGATTCCCGGTCTCTCCGTGGAGCTGTGCGGCGGGACGCACGTTCGCAACACGAGCGAGATCGGCCTCTTCAAGATCGTGAGCGAAACCGGCGTCGCGGCCGGCGTGCGGCGCATCGTGGCACTCACAGGTCCGCGGGCGTTCGAGCTCCTGAGTGATCGCGAGCACGCGCTCGCCCACATTGCCGAGCGGGTAAAGGTCACGCTGCCGGGGGGGATGGGAAGCGACGCCGTCGCGCAACGCGTCGACGCGCTGCTGCAGGAAAAGCGTCAGCTCGAGAAGCGGCTCGATGAGGCCATGCGCGGTGGCGGCGGCGACGCCGTCGAGCGTCTCGTGTCCACCGCGATGCCCATCGACGGGATGCGGCTCGTCGCGAGCGTCGTGTCGGTGCCGGACGTGAAGTCGCTTCAGGCGCTGGGTGACGCCGTTCGCGAGCGACTCAAGACTGGTGTCGCCGCACTCGGCGCGACGTTCGAGGACGGAAAGAGCACCTTGCTCGCCGTGGTGACGGACGACGCGCGCGATCGCGGCGTGCGGGCCGACGCGGTGATCAAGGAGCTCGCGGCCGCGGCGGGCGGGCGCGGCGGCGGCAAGCCGCACATGGCACAGGCGGGGATCCCGGATGCGACGAAGATCCCGGAGGCGTTAGGCCGGTTGCCGGACATCGTGCGCGGTCTGCTTGGCGCGGCATGAGCGTGGGCTCGTGAGCGCGCCCGCGCCGCTATCCGTCTGGATTCGTGGGCGAAGCCCGGCGCCGCCGCCTCACCTGCTGTCGCGCGTCGAGGCGATGGCTGCGAACGCACCGCGCGCGGCCACGCCGGCCGACGCGCTGCTCGATGCCGCCGCCGCCGCGATGGCCGACGTGCTGCGCGACGGATGCCTAACGCGACGTGCCGGCCTGGATCTCCTCGCCGTCGACGCGCTCGTCACGTACGCCTTCGAGGCCGCCGCGGATGATCCGCATCAACTCGACCAGCGCAGCGGGACTGCCATGGCGAGGATCGCGGCGCTCGCCGAATCACACGACGGTTGACGATGCACTGCACGACCGCGGGACCGGTCACGCTCCCGTTCGACGAGCGCGGTGGACTCGTCGTGCTCGTGGACCCCGGCCGGTCGACGCCGGACGACGCCCGCGCCCTGGCGGAGCGTGCGGCGGCGAGTGGCGCGTGTGGTTTTCTCGTGGGCGACAGCCTCGGAGCTCGTGAGACGGTTGCGGACCACGTGGGTGCAATCCGGCGAGGCGCGCCCGAGGTCCCGATCGTGCAGTTTCCTTCCTCCGCGGATGACCTGACGCCTGACGTGGACGCCATCCTGTTTCTGGTGCTCGTGTCGGGAAGGAATCCGCGATATCTGATCGATGAGCAGGTTCGCGCGGCAGCGTTTTTCGATCGGTATCCCGAGGTGCGCGCCGTATCGACCGCGTATCTCTTGATCGATGGCGGTCGTCAAAGCGCGGTGGAGCGCGTCTCCGGTACGGCGCCGCTCCCAATGGAAAACCCAGGTGTCATCGCTGCACACGTCAAAGCCGGACAGCTCATGGGCATGCATGCGACCTACCTCGAAGCCGGCAGCGGAGCGGTGCAGCCCGTGAGCGCGCCCGTGATCGGGGCAGCACGCCAGGCCACGCATGGGCCCCTGATCGTCGGCGGCGGCATCGTCACGGCTGCACGAGCGCGCGAGGCGAGGGAGGCAGGCGCTGACTACGTCGTGGTTGGCTCGCTGTTCGAGCGTGACCCCGCCGCTGACGTTCGGCAGTTGGCTGCCGCCGCCCGCTCGTGATCGACATCCATTCGCACGTCCTGCCCGGTGTGGACGACGGGTCCGCGAACATCGAGACATCGGTCGCGGTGCTCGAGCGCTTTGCGCGCGAGGGACTGGAGGTGCTCGTCTGCACACCGCACCTCCAGGCGTCGGGCGCGCAGCTCGCGCCATACGAGCGGCACCAGGCGATCCTCGCCGAGCTTGTGGCGGCAGCGCCAGCGAAGCCCGAACTCCGGCTCGGATGGGAGATCATGCTCGACCGCCCCGGATGCGATCTCAGCTCGCCCACATTGTCGCTGGGCGGCGCGAAAGCGGTGCTCGTCGAGTTTCCTCGCGCTTATCTCCCCGTGGGAACGACCGACGAGCTCGATCGCATTCGGCGCAGTGGCGTCGTTCCCGTCGTCGCACATCCCGAGCGCTACTACGGCTGCACGCTGGACACCGTGCGCGCCTGGCGGGATGCGGGCGCCGTGATCCAGACCGATGCCACGATGCTGCTCGCCCGAGGCCCGATGACCGAGCTCGCCAAGTCGTTGCTCGGCGCGGGACTGATCGACTGCCTTGCGAGCGACAACCATGGGGACCGACGATCTCTCTCTGCCACCCGCGTCTGGCTCGAGGAATTGGGGGCCACCGAACACGCGCAGATACTGACTCACGGAAACGCTTCGCGATTGTTGGCGGACGAGCCGACGCTCCCGGTACCGCCGCTGCCGTTGGGCCGCGGCGTCTTCCAGCGGCTGGGAGAGCTACTGTTCGGACGTCGCTGAGCACAGGGAACACCACAGGCACACCGATGAAAGCACAGATCACGCAGCGCCTGCGCGACCTCGCCGCAACCGCCACGACTGCGGCTGAGCGTCTCGGCCCCGATGTGGAGCGCGCGGCCGTGATGATGCGCGACGTCCTGCGCCACGGCGGCACGTTGTTCTTCTGCGGCAACGGCGGGAGCGCGGCGGACGCACAGCATCTCGCCACGGAGTACGTCGTGCGGTACATGAAGAACCGTCGGGCGCTGCCGGCAATCGCTCTCACGACCGACACGTCACTGATCACCGCCACCGGCAACGATTTTGGCTTCGACGAGATCTTCGCGCGGCAGGTGGAAGCGCTCGTGACGGCGCGGGATGTGCTCGTCATTCATTCCACGAGCGGCAGCTCGCCTAACGTGATCAAGGCCGCCGAGGCGGCGAGAGGAAAGGGTGCGCAGGTGATTGCGTTCTCGTCCCGCGACGGCGGCCGGCTCCGCTCCGTCGCCGACCACTCGGTCATCGTCCCGACGGACCGCACGGATCGCGCACAGGAGATTCATCTCTGCATCGAGCACGCGATCTGCGAGATCATCGAGACGGAGCTCTCGGCATGATCTCGCTTCGAGGCAAGCGCGCGCTCGTGACCGGCGGCTCGCGCGGCATCGGCGCCGCGACCGCGCTCCTGCTCGCGGAATGCGGTGCCGATGTGGGGATCGGCTATCGCTCGCGGCAAACTGAAGCCGCTGACGTCGTGCAACGGCTCGCCGGGCTCGGGGTGCGCGCGTTCGCACACGCCGCGGATCTCGCGTCGCTCGCCGGTACCACGTCGCTCTTCGAGCGCGCCGAGCGGGAGTTCGATGGCCTCGACATCTTCGTCGGAAACGCCGGAATCTGGCCGTCCCAGGATGTCGCGCTGCAGGACATGACGGACGAGCAGTGGCGGCGCACGATGAACGAGAACACCGACGCCATGTTCTACTCGACGCGTGCGGCTGCGCGCAGCCTCGAGCGCGGTGGCCGAATCGTGCTGGTCGCGAGCACCGCCGGGCAGCGCGGCGAGGCCTACCACGCGGACTACGCGGCGTCGAAGGGCGCGATGATCTCGTTCGTGAAATCGCTGGCGGTGGAGCTCGCGGCGCGCGAAGTCACCGTGAACGCCGTCGCGCCGGGGTGGGTGGACACCGAGATGGTCGCGGAGGCGCTCGACGCCGAAGGCCGCGACCGGATCGCGAAGGCCATTCCGATCGGCCGAGTCGCGACGGTACGGGACATCGCAGGGCCCATCGCGTTTTTGTGCTCGGACCTCGCCCGGCACATCACGGGAGAGATCCTGAACGTCAACGGCGGCAGCGTTCTTTGCGGCTGACGCGCGGCGTGACGGACGGACGCGTGACGTTAGGCAGGCTCGCTTGCCACGGACGCCGGCTGCAGCTGCCAGTGGTGGAAGCAATTCCAACCGAACTCGTCGGCCGCGCGAATCTGGTCGGGAAAGCCGAATGCGTCGAGCCAACCCTCTTGTTCCGCCCGCCACCGGCAATCCCACGCGAACCGAATCACGCGGGACTGTCCGCCACCCTCGACCACGGCCGTGCCGACGAAGTCGGAGCAGCCCGAACGGGCGTCCACCTGAATTCGATCGACCACCCATTCCGGATGGGCATGGAGCAGGTGGGTGATCAGACGGACGACCTTGATCCGCGGGACGGCGCGCACGAGGGTGATCGATGGCACATCGGCGCGAGACGCGAAGGCAATGATATCGCTCTTGAAGCGATCGGTCGCGCAGGAGCGCGTGAGGATTTTCGTGTCGATTGGCACGGGCGGAATATATCAGGCGATCGCCACCGGCTGGGTACGTCGGCCCCGTCGAAACAGACGAAACTGACCGACGAGTCGGCACCAGAGCGCCGAGGCGGTTTGCGGCAGTGGTAAATGCACCGAGGGCCGTTCGGACGATCGCTGAACGGCTCGAAGCGGCAGGGTTCGAGACCTGGTGCGTGGGTGGCGCGGTACGCGACGCGCTGCTCGGGCACCCGCACCTCGATTG
>JAJKIV010000403.1 GCA_021154285.1 Gemmatimonas sp.
CTCATGGTCGTGCTGCAAACGTTAGGCCGAGGCGTTAGGGCGCCGAGCGCACGATTCCTCGCTCGACGAGAGAATCGAACGCGATCCGGCCGTCAGGTGTTCGGACAATGAACAGCGCGTCGTCGGTCATCATCCCCGTTTCCCGCACAACGGCTCGCACAACGGTGAAGCGGCTCATGCTGAGCGTCGGGTGGGCGACGGACACGCGAGGGGCAACGCCCGCAAGCAGCGCGAGCGCACACACACTCGCCGCGACCGCCGTGCGGGGCGTCCGCGCGTGCGGAGCGCTGCGCACGCCCAGGATGCGTCCAACGCGGCGGACGAGCGGCGACCCGCCAGACTCCACCATTGCCGACATCGGGTGCAGCGGCGTGGCCGCCGTCGGCGTGCGCCCTACCCACTCCGCGACCGCAGCCAGGCACTTGGCCAGCACCACCGGCCGGCGCGTGCGAGCGACTGCCCAGTCATCGCAGAGATACTCCGCCACTTCCTGCATCCGACGCCGCGCCAGGCGATTGAGCGGCTGGAAGAAGAACACCATCTCGATCACCCGCGCCAGGACGAGCCATTGGGGATCACGCCGCACGAGGTGCGCGACCTCGTGAGCGAGCATGCTGTCCTGCTCCTCGGGCTGGAGCTCGAGTAGCGCGCGCCGAGGCAGACACACTTCGTCGCCAGGCAGGGCAACCGGGCTCGCGATCGCCGATGAGCATGTGAGGTCCACGGATCGGTCTATGCCCGCGCGTGTGAGCAGCTCACGCAGGCGATGCCCGATCGGCGTGCCATCGAGCGAGGTGCGCAACCCCAACGCGCGCAGCGCTCGCGCGTGGCCTAACGTGAGCAGGAGGAGGCCTCCGCCAGCAGTCGTGAACCAGAACACCACCAGCACACTGGTCCACCGCGTCCCACTCGGCCGAAGGACCATGACGCGAGGGCGAGGATCCAGGACGTCGCTTCGGACAATGCGCACCGCCGGCATCACGGAACCGGTAGTCCGCGGCGCGAGCCGGAGCTGCCCGCCGAGCGGCTCGCGAGCGACCACGGTCTGCGCGGTCGCGGTCACGATTCCGCCGAGGAGCGCTGACTTCCAGACGATCTCGCGAACGGTATCGCTCACTCGCCGGCGTGACGCGATGAGCCACACGGCGCCGACGATCACCGTGCTGTGGACGAGATACGTGAGCAACCATCCCGCGATGGAGTCCGTGAGCCGGACGACGGCTTGCAGGTCAGGCAGCATCGTCGCCGCTCGCTCGCTGAGCCGACTCGAACATGACCACACCGTTGCGCGCCACTCCGGTCTCCGCATCGGCGATCATGCGCTTCACGCGATCGAGGTCGCCGGGCGCCATGTCACGAGAGCGCAACAGGTGCGACACGAGCGCTTCGGGTCTCCCGTCGAAGAGCAGCGTGGTGAGCTCCGAGACCATCGAGCGACGCACTTCCTGCTCGGAGACGAGGGGACGATAGACGAACTGACGGCCGTCGAGCCGATGTTCCACGACGCCACGCTTCTCGAGTCGCGAGAGCAGCGTGGCGATCGTCGTCTGCGCGAGGTCGCGCTCCGGCCGAAGGCGGGTCTGGACCTCCACCACAGTGGCTTCGGCGCGATCCCAGAGGATCCGCATGATTGCCAGCTGGAGGTCGGTGAGTGAGGTCGTCACGGGGTGAGAGGGATCGGGAGAATCGACCGTTCACGGTCTGGAAAGGCCGTGCGCTGCTTTTTGTGAGACAAGCGATGCGCGTCCGGGGTTGCCGTCCCGGACCGGAGTTCAACGCCGGAGTGAGGCAGGGGTTGCGGCCCCGACGCTATGCCCCATGTTGTTCGGGCCAATTCAAGCCACTCATGAAGCCGAGAAGTCAGGCGTCCGGCGGTTCTGACACCGCCCCTGACAGATCGGTCCATTTCACCGTGGGAGTTGTCGCCACTATGAAACGCGTTCCCAGCAAGTCCCTCGTACACGCAACGGCCGCCGTTGCTGCGCTGCTCGTACTCGGAGGTTGCGCGAAGACCGAATCGCAAGCGACGACGGATACAGCCGCAAAGGCCGTCGCAACAGCTTCTGCCCCGGCGGCCGCCGCGACGCCGAATATGGTCGCCTTCACCGCCAAGGAGTTTTCGTTCGAGGGTCCCGACACGATTCCGGCGGGGCTCACGATGTTCCATCTGACCGATGCGGGTCAGCAGCTCCATCACGTCCAGCTGATCAAGCTTCAGGACGGCAAGACGTTCGCGGACTATCAGGCGGCGATGAAAGACCTGAAGGGCCCGCCCCCAGCCTGGGCAGTCCCATACGGCGGCGTGAACCCGCCCGCGCCCGGCGCCACGACGACGGCCATGCAGGTGGTCGAGCCTGGCAACTACGCGGTGGTTTGCTTCGTGGAGGGAGCGGACCACGTTCCACACATGGCCAAAGGGATGATGCGCGCGCTCACGGTCACGCCGTCGGCGAACGCGAACACGACCGAACCGGCGTCGGATGTGACGCTGACCTTGAGCGACTACACGTTCACGCTCTCGAAGCCGCTGGTCGCGGGCAAGCAGATGATCAAGGTGGAGAACGGCGCCACGCAGCCCCACGAGGTGGTGCTGGTCCAGCTCGCCCCGGGCAAGACGATCGAGGATGTCGGCAAGTGGGTGCTCGACATGAAGGGTCCGCCGCCAGGCAAGCCGATCGGCGGGATCCCCGCGTTCGTCCCGGGGAAGCACTCGTTCTTCGAGGCGGACCTCGCGCCGGGCGACTACGGGATGATCTGCTTCGTGCCTGACGCGAAGGACGGGAAGCCGCACGTCCAGCACGGCATGACGACGCAGTTCAAGGTCACCTGACCTTCGCGAACATCCAAAACTGAAGGGAAACGGAAACGGCCGGAAACAGCCTCGGGACGCTCATATCACGCGTCCCGAGGCTGTTCCTCTCAATACGCTCGTTGCGATTGGGATCGTCCGGTCCTGGGAGCGATCCGCCCGATCAGTAGTGTCCGGCCGTTTCCGTTCCCCGGCTTTTTCTGAGTATTGCCTGGCATCGTAGCCGGTCAGCCGAGGCTCGTTAGGTAATCGACCTTCGTTAATTGCCGCTCGGCTTCTCGGACGGTTTCTTCTCGCCTTTCTTGTCCGTGTTCTTCGGCGGCGTCAGGCTCGCCTTCCACGCCGCCTCGAGGCCCGGCACGTCGTGCGGCAGCGACTGCGTTTGCACGAGCGCCGCACTCAGCGGCTCACCACGCCGCGTGATCTGCGCGACTTTCCTGACGATGCCGCGACCCTCACGCGCCCACATGAATTCCATGAGGCTTGCGGCCTCGAGCGCGGCGATGTTTTCTCGCGGTAACTTCTTTGGGGGCGTCTGTGGCAGGCCCACCGGCCGGCCGCGCTGGTCTCGTCGCTGAATTCCTCCGAGTCCGACGTCGCCCGATACGCCCGCGGGAATCGCGTTCTCGTTGATCGACATGCGGATGAGCGTATCGATCGGGATCAGGTCATTGAGCTGAGACGCCAGTTGTGCGTTGCGTGCGCCGGCCGAGGGGAAGCCGGTCACGAGCTGTGTCGCACCGGCGATGATCCAGTCGGGAATCGGAGGGCCGCCCGCCGTGTCCTCCGCCAGCACCCACTTCCGCGCGACCTTGTTCCGGACCGACGCGACGAGGAACCGCGCGATCGGGAGCGGGTTACCGGCGGCATCACGGGGGATGTTCACGTGCTCGTAGACGACGATCGGTGCTTTGCTCGCCTTGATGACACTGTCCATCGCGATGCTGTCCCCGGGTTGGATGAGCATGGCGACGGCCGTGCGAGGCGGCAGCTTCTGGAAGTATCGGCGATAGGGGAGCTGCGCATCGTCGACCAGCAGGAAGATGCCCCCGATGAGGGACCGGTCGCGTGAGGCGACAATCACCTCGTTGCTGTCGATCACCGAGAAGTGTTCGTTCTGCCCAATGGGGACCGATTGAATGGTCGGCTCGAAGCCCGGTATGCCCGATGATTCAGGTGGCGGGCCCTGGTGGCACGCCCCGGCGAGCGTGGCCGAGAGTACAACAGCTAGCAAGATCGTCGCGCGGAGTCTGTAGTCGGGCGCCGCGGTTGTCGCGGGTTGCGTCATCGAGGTCCTGGTTCGTTCAGTGTCGTTCAGCGAGCGGTCAGCGGTCGGTCGGCGGTCGGTCAGCGGTCGGTCAGCGGTCGGTCAGTTAGGCGTACTCCCGACAGGCCCGCCAGTTCCTGTCGGGTCTGGCGAAGTCTAGTGCTTCGGGATCAACGCGACGACCCGGACCGGCCCGCCCGATCCCCCTTCGATCTTCATCGGCAAGGCGAACACGTACACGCCGGTCGCCGGCAGCTGATTGAGGTTCGTGAGGTTCTCGATTCCCGGTACATCGGCCGCGGCGGCAATGCGGTGCACCATGAAGTCCGTGGAGGGACCATAGTCGATCGACGCCACGTCCACGCCGATCGCGGCCACGCGTCGCTCCTGGATCAGGAGCCGCGCCGCTTCGACGCCATAGCTTGGGAAATGAAGCTTCGTGGCGTCATTGGGCGTGTCGTCGCCCAGATAGGTTTTCTTGTCGGGCCATCGCGAGCTCCATCCCGTTCGTAGCATCACGATCGTCCCGGGCGCGATCTTGCCGTGCGCCCGCTCGAACGCGTGCACGTCGTCGCTCGTTAGGCGATAGTCCTGGTCCGCCTTCGTCTTCGCCGTGACGTCGATGACGACCGCGGGTGCCATGAGGCGATCGAGCGGCACGCGGTCGACGGTCATGTGCCCTTCGCCGAAATGTATCGGCGCGTCGAGATGCGTTCCGCCGTGCTCCGGCGCGGAGAACGCGAACGACGAATAGAACCATCCGCCCGGCGTGGGTCCGTAGGACAGCGAGTCCAGCTTGAATCCGGTGGGTGACGTGGGCCAGTACAACGTCTTCGAGTTGAGCGCGTGCGTGAGATCAACGATCTGGTAACGACGCAGGTCGAGCGTCTGCGCGTCAACGGCGCTCGCACTCAGCGCAACGACGGCACACAATCCAGCGATCGTCTTCATCCGACCTCCACGTTCGGATCTGCCAGGGCGGCCAGGGGAAACCGCAGAGTCGGCCGCCCTGGCGAGCGTCCACCGCGTGCACGCGGAAGTCCTGGCGGCTCGAGGCTACTATTAAGGTTTGGCACTCGGGGTTCGATATGTGCGTAGCGGCACCGCGAAGCAAGGCCGCGAATGTGCGCACTAGGTAAGCTCAGGAAGCTCAGACCTCCCGCCAGCCAACCCGGAGCCAGCCGGAATATGACAACGGATGAATTCGTCGACCTGAAGAGCACCACCGACGAGCCGACTCGAGTCGCGCCAGGCTTGGCGTACCTGCGCGACCGGATCGTCAACGTCGCATTCATCGGTTCGTTCGATGGCCACGACGGGCCGTGGCTCCTCGTCGATACCGGCCTCGCCGGCAGCGTGTCACGGATCATTAACGCGGCGGAGCTGCTCTATGGCCCCGACGCGACGCCGGACGCGATCATCCTCACACACGGCCACTTCGATCACGTCGGGTCCGTGCGCGAGCTGGTGAGGCGCTGGCGCGTACCGGTGTACGCGCACGAGCTCGAGATGCCATACCTCACCGGCCGATCGTCGTATCCGCCGCCGGATCCGGCTGTCGGCGGAGGCGCGATGGCCACGATGTCGCGCTTCTTTCCGCGAAAGCCCATCAACCTCGGCACGTCAGTCCTGCCGTTGCCAGCGGACGGAGCACTTCCTGTCATTGGTGGGTGGCGCTGGATTCACACGCCGGGACACGCCCCGGGCCACGTGTCGCTGTTCCGCGACTACGACCGTGCGCTCGTGGCCGGCGACGCCTTCGTCACGACGAAGCAGGAATCACTGTCGGCGGTGCTGGCGCAACGTCCCGAGGTGCACGGTCCGCCGGCGTATTACACGATGGACTGGGGTGCGGCGGAGCAGTCGGTGGAACGGCTCGCGCAGCTGCATCCGAGTGTTGTCGTGACCGGCCATGGGATCGCAATGCGTGGGCGGCGGCTGGAACGGGGGCTCGACGAGCTGGCGGCGAACTTCCGCGAGCGCGCGGTACCGTCGCGCGGCCGGTATGTTCGGCAACCCGCGGTGGCCGATCGCTCCGGAGTGCTGTACGTCCCGCCACCGGTGGCTGACGTCGTCGGCCGGGCAGTCGCCGGCGCGGCCGTGGCGGCGATCGCGGCCGTCGCCCTGGCAGCCGTTAGGCGGCGCAACGACCGCGGCTGACGCCGTCGACTTGATTTACTCGTTAGGCCCGAACAACCCAACGGATCAGCCCGCATGGCGCGCCGAGCACGCCATGCGGTTTCCTGTTTTTCCTTGTTCGACCGGTGCGGTTCCTGCATTTCCCAAGGTCGTGAACGGTTAGGGTCCAAAGCGAATTCTGGCGACGTGAGCTGGACACCCGCCTGTCGCCGCCGGCGAATGCCGAGGAGCGTGGATGATCGACCGCAGGGGAACGCGACACATCTCGCCGACACACGTCGCCGCGCGCGCCGCCGTGACCTTCCTGACGCTGGCCGCTGTCGGCACCGGATGTACAGGCGGCAGCGAGCAAACCGCCAACGCGAAGACGCCCCCGACGAGTACCGCATCGCCCGGAACAGGGGCCGGCCACACACTCGTTGCGAGAAACGGAATCGCCGCGGGACAGATCACGATTCCTGGCGCCGAGCCGGAAGACGGACAGTGGATCCGCCCGGCGAAGGACTACGCGAGCACGCGGTTCAGCGGCCTCGATCAGATCACCACCGCGAACGCGTCGCAGCTCAAGCTCGCGTGGAGCTTCTCCACGGGTGTGCTGCGAGGACAGGAGGCCGCTCCGCTCGTGGTCGGAAGCACAATGTACATCGTAACGCCGTATCCCAACATCCTGTACGCGCTCGACCTCTCGAAGCCCGGCGGGCCCGCGAAATGGAAATACGAGCCGCAGCCATTGGCAGCCGCACAAGGCGTCGCGTGCTGCGATGTGGTGAACCGCGGGGCAGCGTTCGCCGACGGCAAGATCTTCTACAACACCCTCGACAACCAGACGATCGCCGTCGACGCCACCACCGGCAAAGAGGTATGGCGCACGCAGCTCGGCGACATCAACCACGGCGAGACCATCACCATGGCGCCGCTGGTGGTGAAGGGCAAAGTCCTCGTCGGGAACAGCGGTGGTGAGCTCGGGATCCGCGGTTGGCTCACGGCACTCGATGCGAAGACGGGCAAGGTCGCCTGGCGCGCCTATCACGCCGGCCCCGACTCCCTCGTGCGCATCGGACCGCGGTTCAAGCCGTTCTACAAGACCGACCAGGGCAAGGACCTCGGCGTCACGACGTGGCCGCCTGACAAGTGGAAGCAGGGAGGCGCCGGTGCGTGGGGATGGATCTCCTACGATGCGGCGCTCAACCTGATCTACTACGGCACGGCGAACCCCGGTCCGTGGAACCCCGAGCAGCGCCCCGGCGACAACAAATGGTCGTCGACCACGTTCGCGCGCGACCCGGACACGGGCGAAGCGATATGGGCGTATCAGGTCACGCCGCACGACCTACACGACTACGACGGCATCAACGAGAGCATCCTCCTCGACCTGCCATGGAAGGGGCAGACGCGCCGCGTGCTCGTACGCCCGGAGCGCGACGGCTACGTGTACGTGCAGGACCGCACAACCGGCGAAGTGCTCGCCGCCGATACCTTCGGCGTCGTCAACTCGACGTTAGGCGTGAACCTGCAGACGGGCCGGCCTGCGGTGAACCAGGAGAAGGAGCCGCAGATGGGGAAGGTGGTGCGAGAGATCTGCCCCGCCTCGCCCGGGACCAAGGACTGGCAGCCGTCCGCCTTCTCGCCGCGGACCGGCCTGCTCTACATCCCGCATCAGAACCTTTGCATGGACGTGGAGCCGGTCGAGGCGAATTACATCGCCGGCACCCCGTACGTCGGCATGAACGTGAAAATGTATGCGGGACCGGGCGGCCATCGCGGCGTGTTCGACGCGTGGGACCCGATCGCGCGCAAGAAGGTCTGGAGCGTCACCGAGGATTTCCCGGTGTGGAGCGGCGCGCTCGTGACCGCCGGCGATGTCGTCTTCTACGGCACGATGGATGGCTGGTTCAAGGCACTCGATGCGCGCTCCGGCGCGATCCTGTGGCGAGCGAAGCTGGGGTCGGGAATCATCGGGCAACCCGTCACGTATCGAGCGCCGGACGGCAAGCAGTACGTCGCGATCCTCGCCGGCGTGGGCGGCTGGCCGGGCGCCATCGTGTCGGCCGGGATCGACGCCCGGGACTCGAGTGCAGGCCTCGGCATCGCCAACGCCATGCGCGACCTGCCTAACGCCACGACCAAGGGCGGGACCCTCTACGTGTTCGGGCTGCCATGAGGACGCGTACCTATCTCCGGCGGTGGGGCCGCGTCGCCGCCATATGTGCCCTGGGGCTCGCGCTCGCCTGCGAGCGGGAAAAGCGGCGGTTCAACGACGCGTCGCCGTCGGCGCCTGCCTACGCGGCCGTCACGCTCGACACGTTGCAGCCGGGCGTTCCGTCGCCCGAGCTCACCGTAAAGAGCCCCTCCGAAGGCAACGCGTACGACATCGCCCAGGGGAAGCAACTCTTCGAGCAGTGGAACTGCAGCGGCTGCCACTCGCACGGCGGCGGCGGTATGGGGCCGCCACTCATGGACAACGAGTGGATCTACGGCAGCTCGCCTGAAAACATCGTCGCCACGATCGTCGAAGGTCGGCCTAACGGGATGCCGTCGTTCCGCAACCGGATCACGGCCAACCAGCTCTGGCAGCTCGCGGCCTACGTTCGATCGATGTCCGGACTGGAAGCGAAGGCACCGAGCCCGGGGCGCAACGACGAGATGCAGTACAAGGTGGACGAGCAGCGCACCCCGTTCCGAACGCCGCGCGCCTCGGCGTCGAAAACCCTTCCAGCCAAGTCCGAACGGCCATGACCTGGGCGGGCAGCATCTTCGACACGGCTGGCACTCCGGCGGAACGGATCGCGCGGCTCGCCTGGTTCCTCATCATCGTGTCGGCGGTGACGTACCTGCTGGTATTGGTCGCAACGGGGATCGCCATGCGGCGGGCACGAGCACGCCGCACACAAGGCGACCTTGCGGACACACGCCCCGAGACCGGGAAACGTCTCACCCGTAACGTCGCCATCGCCACGATCGCCACGACGTTGATCCTCCTCGTGTACGTGACCGCGACGGCACTCACGGGCAAAGCGATCGCGTGGCCGCTCAACGCCCGGCAGCCGCTCACCATCGAAGTCACCGGATATCAGTGGTGGTGGCAGTTTCGTTATCGCGACTCGGTGCCGAGCAATTGGCTCACGACGTCGAACGAGCTCCACATCCCCGTCGGTCGGCCGGTCCGCGTGATCCTCCTGTCGAACGACGTGATCCATAGCTTCTGGATTCCGGAGTTGCACGGGAAGCAGGATCTGATACCCGGTCACCGTAACACGACCTGGATCCAGGCCGATCGCCCCGGCGTTTGGAAGGCACACTGCGCCGAGTTCTGCGGCCACCAGCACGCGAAGATGCAGTTCGACGTCGTGGCCGAGTCTCCCGCGCAGTTCGATCAGTGGTACATACGTCAGCTCGCGTCGGCGCTGCCGCCCACCGACTCGGCCGCTAAGCGGGGCCACGACGTGTTCGTGCAGCGGACGTGCATCATGTGTCATTCGATCAACGGCACGGAGGCAGGCAGTAACGTCGGCCCCGAGCTGACCCACATCGCGTCGCGGCCATCCATTGCCGCGGGAAGCTTGCCGAACACACGCGTGAACCTCGGCCGCTGGATCCTCAACCCACAGCTCATCAAGCCGGGCGTGCGAATGCCGCCTAACGCGCTTTCACCGGCCGATATGAACGCGCTGCTCGATTACCTGGAGACGCTCAAGTGAGTGCTCAGCCGCTGTCCGCCGAACGCGCGGTCGAGAGCGACCCGAATTCGCCCGCGTCGCTTCACGATCGTCTCGAGCGTGTCTGGCGCAACGGGCCCGGCCTGTGGGGCTGGCTGACGTCGGTCAACCACAAATCGATAGCGCTCCGGTCGATCATCACGGCGTTCACGTTCTTCGGGATCGCGGGCGTCGAGGCCGCGCTGATGCGAGTACAGCTCGCCCGCCCGGAGAATTCCTTCATCGGGCCGGACCTGTACAATCAGCTCTTCACGACGCACGGGTCCGCCATGATGTTCCTGTTCGCCGTGCCCATGGTGCAGTCCGTCGCGCTGTATTTCGTGCCGATCATGATCGGCACGCGCAACGTCGCGTTTCCGCGGCTCAACGCGTTCGGTTACTGGACCTACCTGATTGGCGGCGTGCTGTTGTTCTCCGCCCTGTTCACGAACACCGGGCCGGACCAGGGCTGGTTCAGCTACGTGCCACTGGCGGGACCGGGGTTCTCGCCGGGCAAGCGCGTCGACATCTGGGCGCAGATGATCACGTTCACCGAGATAGCGGCGATCGTCGCGGCGATCGAGGTGATCGTCACGGTCTTCAAGCAACGCGCGCCCGGCATGTCGCTCAACCGCGTGCCGCCGTTCGTGTGGGCAATGGTCGTGATGTCGTTCATGGTGTTGGTGGCGATGCCATACGTGGCAACGGCCAGCGCCATGCTCGCCATGGACCGGCTGATAGCGACGCAATTCTTCAACTATGCCGAGGGCGGTGATGCGCTCCTCTGGCAACACCTGTTCTGGTTCTTCGGGCATCCGGAGGTCTACATCATCTTCATCCCCGGCCTCGGGATGGTCTCGGCGATCGTCGCAACCTTTTCGCGGCGCCCCGTGTTCGGTTACACGGCCGTGGTGCTGTCGCTGGTGGCGATCGGATTTCTGTCGTTCGGGTTGTGGGTCCACCACATGTTCGCCACGCCGCTGACGCAAACGGGGCAGAGCTTCTTCACGGCGGCCAGCGCGATGATCGCGATCCCGACCGGGGTCACGATCTTCTGCTGGATTGCGACCATCTGGTCGGGCCGGCCGCGCTTCGACACGCCGATGCTGTACGTGGTCGGCTTCATTGCGCTATTCACCATCGGCGGACTGTCGGGACTCTTGCTGGCGTCCGTTCCCGTCGATCTGCAGATCACCGACACCGACTTCCTGCCCGGGCACATCCATTACGTCCTGTTAGGCGGCATGGTGTTCCCGCTCTTTGGGGCGCTCCACTACTGGTTCCCCAAGGTCACCGGCCGGATGATGAGCGAGCGGCTCGGCAAGGTGAGCTTCTGGCTGCTGTTCATTGGCGTGAACGTCACCTTCTTCCCGCAGCTGTTGTTAGGCATCGCCGGGATGCCTCGGCGCGTGTACACGTACCTCGCCGACTCGGGCTGGGGTGGGTTGAATCTCACGTCGAGCATCGGGGCGGGGTTCATCGCCCTCGGAATGCTTCTCCTCGTGATCAACATCGCACGCTCGCTGGCGGCGGGTGCAGCAGCGGGCGCGGACCCGTGGGGAGGCGAAACGCTCGAGTGGGCAATCAGCTCGCCGGCACCGGACTACAACTTCGCGTACATCCCCATCGTGCACGGCAGGAGCGCGCTGTGGGCGGACACGGGCGACCTCGATGCAGTGGCCGGACTCCGCGAGGATCGGCGCGAGGTACTGCAGACCACGATGCTCGATGCCGTGCCGGACTCACGTCATGAGCATCCGGATCCGACGATCGTGCCGCTGCTCACCGCGCTCGCCGTTGGCGTGGGCCTGATCTGGGGCATTTTCGACCCGATCGGGTTTGCCGTCGGCGGCGTGCTCACGTTCATTGCGCTCGCCGCGTGGGGATGGCCCGAGAAACCCAAGCCTAACACGCACGAGGTCGTGGAGGTGCCAAAGTGACCGTCATCGGTGAGATCGCGGCCGAGACGGGCCGTCAGGCCGAGCGACCGCTTCGTCCCGTGGTGAACGTGAGCGACCTGCCGAGTGTCGTCTACGGTTCGCGCGTCGTGACGTGGTGGGGTACCACCGGCTTCATGGCGGCCGAAGCCGCCACCCTGAGCGCGTGCGTGGCGTCCTACTACTACGTGCTCCGCAACTATGAGTCGTTCCCGCCACTGCGCACACCGCTGCCGGATCTGCTCGTTCCGACGATCAGCCTCATCGTGCTGATCCTTTCGCTCGTTCCCTGCTACCTCTTCGCGCGAGCCGCGAAGCGGCTCGACAGGCCGGCCACCTTGCGGTGGATGTGGGTCGCGGCGGTGGTGATGCTCATCGCGACGGCGCTTCGGCTCATGGAGTTCAGCTCGCTCAACGTGCGCTGGGACGCGAACGCGTACGCGTCCGTCGCGTGGGCCGTGGTATTCGCGCACTTCACGCTGCTGCTCGCCGACACGCTCGAGACCGTGCTCTTCGCGGTCATCATGCAAACCCGCGAGCCCACGCGCTACTACCCCGGGGTGGCCGAGGACGCGTTCTACTCGTACTTCATGGTAGCGGTGTGGATTCCGTGCTACGTGACGGTGTACCTCGTGCCGAGGTGGGTCTAATGGCCGAGGTCAGTGTCGACGTTCGCACGGAAGCCGGTTCTCGGGAACACCCACCGGTGTCAGACCTGGCCGTCTGGACGTCCGTGTTAGGCGGGCCGTTCCTGTTTCTGCTCAATCTCGAAGTGAACTACGTGATGGTGGATTGGGCGTGCAACACCGGCAACGAGTGGGCGCTTCACGTCGTGCATCTCGTGTCGTTGGTGCTGTCCGCCGGGTGCGCACTGCTCGGTGTAATACTGCTGCGGCGCGTAAGGCGTGCGGGGCCTGACACCGACCGCGCCTCTGACGCGCGGTCGCGGTTGCTTGCCACACTCGGTATCTTGAGCGGAACGTTGTTCGCGGTGAGCGTTTTCGCGCAGTGGATCGGAGTGATGGTGTTGGGGACGTGCCTGCGCAACTGATTGTCTTTGCGCACCTCGGTACGCCGCTCGAGCCGCACGACCTCTGGCGGGCCTGGACGTTCGAGCCGGTAACCATCGCGCTACTCGCGATCTCCGGCTGGTTGTACGCGCGAGGCCTAACGCGACTGTGGCACGCGGCGGGTAGGGGTCGTGGTGTCCGCGAGCGGGAGGCGTGGATGTTCGCGGCCGGTTGGCTCGTGCTCGCGCTTAGCCTTCTCTCTCCCTTGCACGCGCTCGGCGGCGCGCTGTTCTTCGCCCACATGGCGCAGCACGAGTTGCTCATGACCGTGGCAGCGCCGCTGCTCGTTCTCGGCAGGCCGCTCATCCCGTTCGTCTGGGCGCTCTCGCCGAAGTGGCGGCGAGTCACGGGACAGTGGAGTGCCGCTCGGTGGTTCGCCGTGCCTTGGCAGGCGCTTACCCACCCGGTGACTGCGTTTCTCCTCCACGCGGCGGCGATCTGGGTGTGGCATCTGCCCTCGCTGTACGACGCGACGGTCTCGAGCGAAGTCATGCACGCCGCGCAGCACGCGAGCTTTGTGCTGACTGCCCTCCTCTTCTGGTGGGTCGTGCTTCGACCGAGCCCGTCGCGCGGCGGTACGGCGGCGGCCATAGCGTTGCTGTTCGGCACGGTGATGCATACCGGTGCGCTCGGTGCCGTGCTCACGCTCAGCTCACGGGTGCTCTATACGGTCTACGCTTCCACCACGGCCGCCTGGGGGTTCACGCCGATCGAAGATCAGCAGGTGGGCGGGCTGATCATGTGGGTGCCCGGCGGCATCGTGTACGTCATCGCGGCGCTCTGGCTGGTCGTGAGGCTCTTCCGGGAATCGGAGCAGCGGGTGACGCGGCGCGAAGCGGCTCAGGACGCATCGGTCGGATTTCGTTAGGCGGTCCCGGGCCGATCGAGCCCGGTCTGGCACGTGACGCGCGGTTCCCTCTGTGGTCTTCTCCGCGAGCACGAATGATATCTCGCCACGTCGGCGCCGATCCTCGCGCCCCCGACACTACCAATGACGACGAGCAATCGGACGGCAGGGGCCCCGAGCTCGACGCAGACGAGCAGAAAAAAGCCAAGGAGGAGCAGTCGCTCAGTGCGAGCGTCACCTACGAGGCCATCCGTCGCGAGGGCGAGAAGGAGTTGGCGCGCTCGCCGCAGGCACTCGCCTGGTCAGGGCTCGCAGCAGGCTTGTCCATGGGATTCATCCTTGTTGCCGAGGGTTTGCTGCGCTCGCACCTGCCTGACGCATCGTGGCGCCCACTAGTCGCCAAGCTCGGGTACAGCGTCGGGTTCTTGATCGTGATGCTCGGAAGTCAGCATCTCTACACCGAGAACACGCTCACGCCAATCGTCCCACTGCTCTCCCGCAGATCGGGAGAGATGCTCGGCCGCGTGTTGCGACTCTGGGCCATCGTGTTCGCGACGAACCTGATCGGCACGATCGTGTTCGCGTGGGTTGTCGCGCGAACGACATTGTTCGACCCCGAGGTGCACACGGCTTTTGTCGGCGTGGCGAGTGAAGCCCTGCGCGGCGACTTCGCCACCACCCTGCTCCGCGCGATCTTCGCGGGGTGGCTGATTGCGCTCATGGTGTGGATGCTGCCGGGCTCGAAGGGCGCGCAGTTCGCGGTGATCGTGGTCATGACGTATCTCGTCGGTGTGGCCGGCCTCGCGCACATCATCGCTGGGTCGACGGAAGTGGCGTACCTCGTGGCACGCGGGATGGCTACGTGGGGTGACTACGCCGGTGGCTTCGTGATCCCAACGTTCATTGGAAATACGTTAGGCGGCGTGACGCTTGTGGCCGCGCTCAATCATGCACAGGTCGTTGGCGGGGAATGAACAGCCCAGCCAAACGGCCGTGAACCAAGAAGGCAGATGGCAGAGAGAGGCTCTAGTCTCTGCCTTTTGCAGGTAAGCAATGAGCTTTCTCAGGCCGACCACTCCGCCGGACGTCGGTCCCAGCGGTGCGCGCGGAGCTCGTTGACCAGATCCGGATCCAACGGCGGTGCATCGCTCGCGGCAATGTTCGCTCGCACGTGCTTCGGGCGACGCATGCCCGGAATCAC
>JAJKIV010000404.1 GCA_021154285.1 Gemmatimonas sp.
CTGAGCGAGTGGGCGAACTTCCGATCGACACGTTCAACGAGCGGGTGGAGCGGTCGCGGCGGCCAAACGAAAAACCCCTACGTGCTCGACCGGAATCCGTGCGGCTCCAGCTCTGGAACCGGCTCCTCGATTTCGGCCAACCTCGCGGCAGTCGGCATCGGCACCGAGACCGACGGGTCGATCGTGTGCCCGTCGTCAGCGAACGGCCTCGTGGGAATCAAGCCGACGGTAGGCCTCGTGAGCCGTTCCGGCATCATTCCCATCTCGCACAGTCAGGACACCGCAGGGCCAATGGCCCGGACGGTTGCAGATGCCGCCGCGCTGCTCGCCGTGCTGAGCGGCCCGGATCCGCGCGATCCAGCCACGGCTGACAGCCGAGGCAAAGTCACGGGGTCGTATGCCAGCGCGCTGAATCCAGCCGCGCTCAAGGGCGTGCGCATTGGCGTCGCGCGAAGCTTCTTCGGCTTCAGCGCTGCGGTGGATCGCATCATGGACGAGGCCATCGGCGCCATGAAGTCCGCCGGCGCCGTCATCGTCGACCCGGCAAACATCACCACGTCCGGCAAGTTCGACGACGCGGAGGGCGAGGTGATGAACTTCGAGTTCAAGGCGGACCTGAACGCGTATCTCGCCGCGTTAGGCGCCTCGGCACCGCACAAGACGCTCGCCGATCTCATTGCCTTCAACGAGCAGAACGCCGACCGCGAGATGCCGTACTTCGGCCAGGAGCAGTTCATCAGGGCACAGGCCAAGGGGCCGTTGACGAGTCCCGCCTACAAGGCGGCTCGCGAGAAGTGCCTGCGCCTGTCGCGCACCGAGGGCATCGACGCGACGCTCAAGAAGCATCGTGTGGTCGCGATTGTCGCACCGACCGGCGGGCCGGCCTGGACGACTGACCTGCTCAACGGTGACCACTTTACCGGTGGCAGCTCGTCGCCAGCGGCTGTATCGGGCTATCCGAGCATCACCGTCCCGGCCGGGTATGTCCATGGGCTCCCGGTCGGCATCTCGTTCAGCGGCGCTCAGTGGAGCGACGGGACCCTCATTGGTTTGGCGTATGCCTTCGAGCAGGCAACGAAGGTTCGCCGGCCGCCACGCTTCGAGCCGACGGTCAAACTCTAGCGCTTGCGCTTGAGCCGCTTGACCGCGTCGCGAAGCTCTGCGGTGCGTGCACTCGACATCGATGTGAAGCACGAGGCGACCGACTGCGCCCAGAGTGGACCGGCACCAGCGCCGGCACTGCGCGGGCACTCGTTTTCCCGCACACCGATCCACGCCTGCTGCTCGACGCGGACCCGCTGAGCCGTCGGCGGGTCAGCGACGCCGAGCGGCGTTTTCGCGACACGGCGAAGCTCCTCGACGAGCGTGCCTAACGCCTTATTCAGATGGGCGTCGGCAATCGCGATGTACGCGTTGAGACACGCCTGCTGGTCGGCGTCCGACGCGACGCGGCACTGCGACGTGGGCACCTCGCCCTTGCCTAACGCTTTCGGCAGCGGCGGGGGCGGCTCGGGCGGCCTGAACGGATCCTCGATCGGCACCGTCGAGTCTCGTGCCTCACCGGAGTCACCCGCTCGCTTCGCGCTCGACGGGTTGGAGTCGTTGGTGGGGCGACCTGTGACAACTCGAACGCTTTCCGCCCGCGCACCCTGACGGTCTCGAGCCTGGGAAGACTTGCCCGGCGCACCGGCGCGGCCGCGCGCGTTGCCGGACGTGCGCCGCGCGGGCTGGGATGCCTTCGCTGTTGGACGCTTGGGAACGGCGCTCTTGCGAGCGGTCATGATATCGCCGGCCCTCAGGTCCGGTGGCACTCGTACGCTACTGGAGTCGGGACCGGCCGGCGGGGCCGACGCGAGCACCGTGGAGATCGATCGTGGCGACAGGGCCGAGTCGGCGGCAACGGTCCGAGCGGCCGCGGTCACCTCCATCGACGTGCGAGTCGTCGACTGGCTCGTGCTGCTGCCCAGCATTGCAAAGAGCGACGCGGCCGCGACGCCGAGTGGAATCGTCAGGCCCACGATCTGGGCGACACGCCGGCGGCGGACGGCGGGGTCGTACGGCGGCTCGGCGTTAGGATCGTATTCGGGTAGCGTGTACTCGCTGCCCGGGAACGGCGCGGCATCGATTGCGTCGCTCGCGGCGGGCGGCGTGATCGACGCGCCGCGCTCCACGGCATCGCGCGCGGGCAAGGCCAGCGCGGGATCCGGCGCGAACAACGTGGCCGCCTCCTCGCGCAACTTCTTATCGACGTCGATCACCTCGTCCGCATGGGCCGACTCGTCCCCTCGCAGCGTGGCCGCGCGAAACTGCACCGTCGCCGCGTACTCGCCCTGCGAGCCGCCCGGCGGGTACGTCTGCGAGAGCAGCGGTGGAGGGTTGTACGTGAGGTGGTCGAGGAACTCGTCGATGGATTGCCATCGGCGGGCTCTGTCCTTCACCAGCGCGCCTTCGATCGCGAACAGCAGGTTCGCCGGCACGCGAGGCCGGAGCGACGTTATGCGCGCGAGATCTTCGTGCTTCTGTTTATAGATGACGCCGTACAGGCTCTCTCCGGCCCACGGGCGGCGCCCGGTCAACAGCTCCCAGCCAAGTACGCCGAGGCTATAGATGTCGCTTCGGCCATCGACGCTGTCTCCGTCGATCTGCTCAGGCGACATGTACTGCGGCGTGCCGAGGGCGGCGCCGAGCAGCGTGATGCCGGATTCCGTGTCGATGTTCCGCGCGATCCCGAAATCGGAGAGCAGTGCTCGGCGACGGGTCGCGTCGAGGAAGATGTTCTCCGGCTTGACGTCGCGGTGTACGATGCCCTGCCCATGCGCGTACGCGAGCGCGTTCGCCACGTCGCGCAGGATCCACTCCGCGTCCTCGGCACCTAACGACCCGAACTCCCGGAGCCGGTCGCGGACCGTCCCGCCATGGATGTGCTCCATGATGATCGCGACCGCGCGGTCGTCGATCTGACGGATGGCCTCGGTTCGAACGATGTTTGGATGGTCCAGCCCCGCCACCGTCCGCGCCTCACGAGCGAAGCGCTTGATCGCATCAGGATCATCGAGATACCGAGCCCGGATGGCCTTGATGGCGACGACCCGGTCGCTCCCGCGATGGCGCGCGAGATAGACCGCGGCCATACCGCCCTGGCCAAGCTCTCGGACGAGCTCGTACTCGCTCTCCAGTGAGCGAAGATCGGAAGGAAAGTCGACGTCGGCGGAGGACATTGGTGCGAAAAGGGTTCCGCACAGTGATGCGGGATACGTGCCGATTGCGCAACCGGCGACGCACTGCCCGAAAGGTCCGGTGTCCGTCCGGCTCTCGCCCGGCCTGAATTGCAATCTGAGGGTCAGCCGCCTGACGCCGACAAGGGAAGGCGCCGAATCCGCTTCCCCGTAAGGCTGAAGATCGCGTTCGCCACCGCCGGGGCGACCGGCGATACCGGCGGCTCGCCCAAACCCGATGGCGCTTCGGCGCTTCGCACGAAGTGGACCTCGATCGACGGCGTGTCGCGCATCCGCAACAGCCTATAGTCGCTGAAGTTCGACTGTTGGACGCGACCCTGCTCCACCGTGATCTGGCCGAAGAGCGCGGCACTCAGTCCATCCATCACGCCGCCCTGCACCTGCGCCTCGGCCCCACTCGGATTCACGACACGGCCGCAGTCGACGGCCGCAACGATGCGGTGCACCCGCGGACGTCCGGCCGCGTCGACCGACACCTCCGCGACGTGGGCGACGTAGCTCCCGAAGGTGAAATGCGCCGCGATGCCGTGACCGCGCCCTGGAGGTAGCGGCTTGGCCCATCCTGCCCGATCGGCCGCGAGGCGCAGGACGGCCGCGAGCCGGCCGGTGTCGAACACCGGGCCGCCGTGATCCGCATAGCGCAACCGTCGGGGCGAGCCAAGCATTGCGAGGCGGAACGCCAGGGGATCGCGCCCTGCAAGGTGCGCGAGCTCATCGACCGCGCTCTGCACGACGAACGCATTCGCCGAGTGTAGCGTCGCTCGCCAGGCGCCGGTTGGAATCGCCGACGGCACCGGCGTGTACTCCAGCCGTACGTTCGGCAGACACTGCGCCGGGAAATCGTCGGGATACAGCTCGGATTTGACCGCGTCCGGTCGGCCCGCGAACGCATAACGCGACGTATTTGCGAGATGCTGTGCCCAGGCGACCGGCGCTCCGCGACTGTCCACGCCGGCGCGAACGCGGTGCATCCCCGACGGGCGGAAGTAGTCGTGCTGAAGATCCTCTTCGCGAGTCCGCACGACCTTGACGGGCGCGCCCAGCGCTTTCGAGAGGTAGGCCGCTTCGGCGGCGTAGTCGACCATGAGACGCCGGCCGAATCCGCCGCCGCACCGTTCCATGTGAACCGTGACGTTCGCCGCCGGCACGCCGACCACGGTGGCAGCGAGGTCCCGCGCGTCGCCCGGGTCCTGCGTAGGTCCCCACAGCTCTACGCGATCGCCGCGGACGTCGGCCGTGTAGTTGACGGGCTCCATCGGCACGTGCGCGAGGAACGGAATCTCGTAGACGACATCGAGAGTTTTCACGGCTGACGCGAGGGCGGCGTCGACGTCGCCATCATCGCGAATGCGCTGGCCCGGCGTATCGAGTCCGGCGCGAAACGCGGTCTCGAGTGTCGCGGACGTCGCGTTGGCGCCGGTGGGCGCTGTCCACGTGACTTTCAACGCTCGACTCCCCTGGAACGCGGCCCAGGTGTTGTCGGCGATGACGGCAACGCCCTCGCGAAGCTCGATCGGGTTGTCTCGCGGGGCGATGCGAACCACCTCGCGCACGCCGGGCAGCGCTGTCGCCTGCCTCTCGTCTACCGCGGCGATACGCGAGCCGAACGGCGGGTGCGCGATGGCGGCGATGAGCATCCCGGGTCGGACGACGTCGATGCCGTAGCGCTGGGCTCCACGCGCGATCGGCGCGGCATCGACGTTAGGCACCCGGGTGCCGATCGTGTGGAAGTCTTCTTCCCGCTTGAGCGGTACCTGCTCGGGCACCGGCACCGCCCCGGCTTCGCCCGCGAGCTCGCCGTACGACAGTCGCCGTCCGGTGGCCGGGTGGGTGACGACGCCCTGGTCGGTGCGGCAGGCGGACGCGTCCACGCCCCAGCGCCCGGCGGCGGCGTGCACGAGTGCATAACGCGCCGCCGCCCCGGCGCGCCGGAGCGCCGTCCAGTTTTCACTGATGCCGGTGCTGCCGCCGGTGAACTGCCCGCCGAATCGCCGATCGAGCGGCGCCTGAACCACGCGAACCTGCCGCCACGGAACATCGAGCTCCTCGGCCACAATCATTGGGAGCGCGGTTTTGGTCCCCGTGCCGATCTCGGGATTCTTCGCCGCGATCGTGATGACGCCGTTGGTGTCGATCTCGACGTAGGCACCGATCTTCGCGGGCGACGCGGACCGGTTTGCCGAGTGCGCTCGGCTCGCCGCGCGCGCGGCGTGCGGAAAGATGACGCCCACGATCAGCCCGCCGGCGGCCGTCGTACCGATCTGGATGAAGGACCTGCGCTTCATGCTGCGAGGTTATGTCGTTGCGCGTCGGGCAACAACGATGGCGGGACGGAGCGTGGGTGGTTTTGCAGATCTCCTACAAAAGCCGGGGACGGGCGACGGGCGACGGGCGACGGGCAGTAGCAGCAGCGAGTAGCCAGTAGCCAGCAGCGGCGCGCAGCGAGCAGCTATCGAGGCTTTGCCTTTCTTGTGGGCTCGGCCTGCATGGGATCGTCGGGCCAATAGTGTTTGGGGTAGCGACCGCGCATTTCCTTCCGAACGTCGAAGTACGACGTTCGCCAGAAGCCCGCGAGGTCCCGCGTGACCTGCACCGGACGGTGCGCGGGCGAGAGGAGCTGCACCGTCAACGGCACTGCCCCTCGTGCGATTCGCGGTGTGTCGGCCAGCCCGAACATCTCCTGCAGCCGCACGGCGAGCACCGGAGCCGATGCGTCAGTGTAGTCGATCGGGATTCGACTGCCGCTGGGCACGACGAGGTGCGTCGGCGCCAACTCGTCGATTGCCGCGCGGCGGTCCCACGGCAGTGTGGCGAGGACCGCGCCGGCGAGGTCCACGCGAGCGATGTCGGCCAACGAGCGCGCGCGCCCGAGGTAGGGGCCAAGCCAGTCGCCTAACGTGTCAGTCAACGTAGCATCGGAGACGTCCGGCCACGTCGCGTCCACGTTACGCAGGAAGGCGAGACGCTGCCGCAGGGTTCGGGCGCCATCAGTCCACGGAAGTGCGTCCACGCCGGCCTGTCGAATCCCATCGAGCAGGACAGCGCTTACCACCTCAGGATCCGGCTGCCGCAGCGGACGCTCCGCCAGCACGATCGCACCGAGGCGTTCTCGCTCCCGAGCCACGACGGCTCCCTCTCGGGCATCCCACGTGATCTCCTGGTCGAGCGTGATCTGGTCGGCAAAATGCCGCTCGAGCTCTGCGAGGTCGACCCGCGCCGCAAGAAAGATTCGGCTCTCGGGTCGGCGGCCGTCGAGCTCGGCAGCGACGAGGTACGCCGAGTCCGAGAGCGACTGCGCGCCGGCCAGTGCCGCGCCGTTCCCGTTCCGCAGCAGGAAGCGACCCGAGCGCGGTGACCGCAGCTGCCCGATACGATCGGGGTACGCGAACGCGAGCAGTACCCCCGCAGCCGATGTGTCGTCCGTGGCGACGCGCCCGCTCGCCTGGGGCCGCTCGCCGGGTAACACCGAGCGCAGGCGGTCGGATTCCGCACGGATTCGGCGTAGTGCTTCGCCGTTTGCCGTCTGGCCCGCCGGGAGGGTATGAGATCGCTGACGGATCAGCGCGAGCCGCGATTCGATGTCGGCATCCGGCTGGCTCGCAGAGTCACCGCGAATCGGGTCGCGCTCGCTCAGCAGCGCCGCGAGATCGCAGGCGAGCGGGAGCGCGCCTAACGTCTCTGCTTCCACGACCATATGGGCGAGGCGCGGATGGAGCGGAAGCCCGGCCATGCGACGACCGCGCGGCGTGACGCGACCACCCGTCGCCGAGCCGCTCGCCGAATCCAGCGCCCCGAGCTCCACCAGGAGCTCCCGCGCCTGTGCGTAGGCGGCGGATGGTGGCTCGTCCAGCCAGCGAAGCGTGGCGGGATCCTCGACACCGAACGCCGCAAGCTCGAGCGCGAGCGGTGCCAGGTCCGCTTCCAGAATCTCGGGCGACGAGTACGCGACGAGATGATGCTGTTCGTGCTCTGCCCACAGCCGGTAGCACACACCTGGCGCGACACGTCCGGCGCGGCCGCGCCGCTGATCCGCCGAGGCTCGCGACACGCGCACGGTCGTGAGACTCGTCATCCCCGTGCGCGGCGAGAAGCGCGGCACCCGCGATAGCCCGCTGTCGACCACCACACGCACGCCCTCGATCGTCAGGCTCGTCTCGGCGATGGCGGTCGCAAGCACGACCTTCCGCTGGCCCGCGGGGCTCGGAAGGATCGCATCGTCCTGCTCGGCCGGCGATAGCGTTCCGTGCAATGGACGAATGCGCGTGCGCGGCGGAAGCTCGCCGGCGCTGAGGAGATCGTACACGCGGCGGATCTCGGCGGCGCCGGGCAGAAAGACGAGCACATCGCCCTCGTCATCCGCGAGTGCACGCCTAACGACGGATGCTGCGGCGTCTTCTACCCGCCCGTCGCTCCGACGCTCCACGTACCGGGTCTCGACCGGATACGTCCGCCCTTCGCTCGTGATCACGGGTGCGTCTCCGAGCAGACGCGCGACTCCCGCGCCGTCGAGCGTCGCCGACATGACCAGCACACGCAGGTCGGGCCGAAGCACATCGCGCGTCTCGAGCGTGAGCGCCAGCGCCAGGTCGGCGTCGAGACTGCGCTCGTGAAACTCGTCGAAGATCACGAGCCCGACCTCATCGAGGGACGGGTCACTCTGCAGCATTCGCGTGAGGATGCCTTCGGTGACCACCTCGATGCGCGTGGCGCCGCTCACGCGGGTTTCACCCCGCACACGGAATCCGACGGTGCCGCCGACGGTCTGCGCGAGCAGATGCGACATGCGCCGAGCGGCTGCGCGGGTGGCGAGGCGCCTGGGCTCGAGCATGATGATCTTCTTCGCCGAAAGCCACGGCGCCTCGATCAGCGCGGGCGGCACACCGGTGGTCTTACCAGCGCCGGGCGGCGCCTGTAACACGGCGCTCGTGCCGCGACCTAACGCGGCGGCGACGTCGGGGAGGACGGCATCGATGGGGAGCGGAAGCGAGGGCGAGGGCACATAATAAGAGTAAAACGGTCCGGCAGTCGCCCGTCCCCGTCAGTTCATGTGAGAAGACTCACGTTTCCCACCATTCGAGCACTTCGTCCTCGAAGTCATGAGGCTTCGCATCGTATTCCTTGCCATCCCAACATTCGTTGTCTCAGGGTGTGCCCCGAGGGGACACGACGGCAGCACCATCCGCATCGGCATTGCCGCTGACCTCAAGCGCCCGAACATGCAGACCGTGCTGCGAGGAGCCCAGTTGGCGATCGATCAGCTCAACTCCGAGGGGGCCGGCAACCGATTCGAGCTCGCGAAGCCGCCGGAGAAAGCGACCGGCGCCGTCGACATTGCCGCCGCGTTTCGCGACGACCCTTCCGTCGTGGCCGTGGTCGGGCCGGCCGACAGTCGCAGCAGTCGCGAGGCCGCGCCGATCTACTCCGATGAGGATGGTGGCGGCCAACACGCCCTCGCCGCCGTTTCCCCTACGTCGACCAGCATATCGCTCACCGGCCTGAGCTCGTGGCTCTTCCGCGTATGCCCGAGCGACGCCGCGTCGAGTCGTGCGGCCGCGCGCTACGTGCTCGATTCGTTAGGCCTCAAGCGCGCGTCCATCATGTATCGCAACGATTCCTACGGCCGCGGGTGGAGCGCCGCGTTCACCGAGGCATTCTCGGCGGGCGGGGGCATCGTCCTCGAGAAAAACCCCCACTTCGCCGACATGAACGACTGGCGCGCCTACGCCGGCATCATCAAGCTCACGAGCCCACAGATCGTCCTCTTTCCCGGTTCACCCGCGGATCTTGCCGGCTTCGTGCGTTCGCTCCGCGCGATCAACGCCGACACGCCGATCCTCGGGGGCGACGCCATCTCGGAGCTCGAAGCACAGGCGCGCGAGTTCGCCGGCGTTCGCTACGTCGCCTTCTTCCAGTCATCACGCGCCGAGTCGCCTGCGGCGAAGGCATTCGTCGCCGCATTCATGAAAAAGTATGGCGTGATGCCGGAACAGCGCTCGGCCCTCGCATACGACGCCACGATGTTGATCGGTCGCGCGGCGCTCGACGGCAATCCGACGCGAGCGAGCGTACGCGACTATCTCGCGTCTATCGGTAGCTCGCGGGACGCCGCGAACGGCGTCACTGGTCGCATCGCGTTCGATCCGCAGCACGACGTCGTCGACAAGCCCATCGTCATCGCGACGGTGGGCAAGTGAAGCCCCGGCTGTCGCAGCTCCGTCACGTCGTGGCGCAGGTCAGCGAGCGACTTCGCCCGCGAGCGCTGCGCACCATTCGAGGCCGCCTCACGTTCGGCTTCGGCGTCACCGTGGTGCTGGTCGCGTTGATCGCCGCGGTCGCCGTGAGTGCCCTTCGCGCAGGCAACTCCGGCAATGCCGAAGCCCTCGCGTCCGTCGAGGAGGAATTCGATGGATCGCAGCGCGTCATCACCGCCGCACTCCGCGAGATCGCCGCCGGCATGGAGTACCTCGAGAGCGGCGCCTCGGCGGACCACGACCGATGGGACGCGATGATGGCGCGTGCGGAAGCCGCCCGAGGCGACGCCGCGAGGGTGAAGACCCTGACGGCCGCACAGCGCGCGCGGCTCGAGGAGGTCGGCAACGTTCAGAGTACGGTGGAAGTGCGCATTTCCGTCGCGCAGGCGTTTCGGCGTATCGGCCAGCCAGCCGACGCCGCGCCGCTCATCCGGGCAGCGTTCGATGACGTCGAGCAGATGGACAAGGCGCTCGAGCAGTTCCGCGCCGGCTCTGTCGCTCGGCGCAGCGACATCGCGACAGCGTTGGCGCTGCGCGTCCGCCGTGA
>JAJKIV010000405.1 GCA_021154285.1 Gemmatimonas sp.
TCCGGGAACGTCCACCCGGTGTCGTCGTACGGGTTCTTCTGCGGATCGTTAGGCGACCAGTACTGGTAGTCGAGCAGCGCGTCGGCGATGCGCGAGTACGGCTGGTCCATGCGCACGACGTACGAGCCGGCGGGGAACGTCCGCGTGGTCGTCGTCGTAGCCGTATCCGCCTTCGCCGCCGTATCGGCCTTCGCCGCCGAATCCGCACCGGCGGCGCGTCCCCCGCGGCGAGCGTTCGCGCGTGACGTCACCGACACCGTGAACGGCGCCGTCGCGCGCGAGATCTCCACCGCCTGCTTCCGCAGCACGTTGAGCAGCTCAGCCTGCGCGCCCGAACGTCGATCGTCCGCCGGCAGCACGTACGCCGCCGGGCCCTCCGACTTCGCCTTCGTCACCGACCGCTTGCTCTTCTGATAGAAGTTCTCGAGAAACTGCCGCCGGTTGTTCGCGAAGTAGCTGAGCGAGACGAGCAACCCCGTCTGCTCGTAGTTGTTGTTGTTGCGAAGGCTCCACTTCACGCGCGGCAGCGGCGGATTCTGACGATACCACGTCCGCTCCGTCTCACTCGGCGACAGCGTCCGCTCCACCGTCTCGGCCGTGCCGCCGTTGCCGAACGTCTCGTAGAGACGGCTGATCCCGTTGTGCGTCGCCGCGATGAACATGAGGTAACCCGGCGACCACGTGTCGAACGTGCCGTGCGCGAACACGCCCGGCATGCCGAAGCGCGTCATCTCCTGCACGTTGTTCCAGCCGATCATCTGCCACTCGTTCGTGAGCAGCGGGTCGATCCACGCGTTGAACGGCCCATCGCCGATCGTGTTGTCGTAGAGGAACGGCACCGACTCGTGCAGGTCGTGAATGACCTGCGCCTTCCAGTCGACGTACGCGTTGAGGACGTTCTGCGTGAGTTTGAGCGTCATGCCCATCGCGTCACGGTTGTTGTCGTGCGCGACGTACTTGCCCCAGTAGACGAGCGGCGGAACGGTCTGGCCGGGGTGCTTCATCTTCCAGTTGAACACGTCCACCACGCGGTCACGGCCATCCACCTCCACGATGGGCGTGATGAGCGTGATGAGGTGGTCGCGGATATTCCTTATATAGGGGCTCTCGTCCACCGCGAGGCGATAGGCGAGCTCCATGAGCGCCGTGGGCGCGCCGGCTTCGGGCGAGTGGATCGTCCCCGTGATGTAGTAGACGGGCGCCGCGCTGGCCGCGATCTCCTCGGCCACCTTGTCGTCCATGTTGATCGTGCGCGGGTCGGCGAGCTTCGCGAGCTTGGCCTTGTTCTCGTCGAGCTTCGCGATCAGCTCCTCCGACGCGACGGCCACCGCGATCATCTCGCGCCCTTCTTCCGTGGTGCCTATCGAGTAGACCTTCACGCGCGGGCTGGCCTTCGCGAGCGCCCGCATGTACTCGTAGACCTCCTTCGAGTACGGCAGCTTGGTCGGCGCGCCGGCGATGTCACCCAACACGGTCTTCGGCGTCGGCACGGTCTTGCTCGCCGGCAGGTAATCCACGAGCGGCGACAGGAAGAACGGCTCGGTCGTGTATTCCTTGATCTTCGCCGTGTAGGCCGAGTCGATGGGCTGGTTGGGATCGCGGCCGGGTTTGGCGGCGGCGAGATCCGCGGGCGCGTTCGCAACGGACTCGCGGCTCGTGGACGGCGGCGCGCTCTGTGCGAAGGCGGCGATCGGAAGCGTGGCTAGGACGAGCCCGAACGCGAACGTGGGGCGTTTCATCATGACGCGTAGGTGATGGGACGAATGTGGGAGGACGAAACTTACCGGGGATAGCAGGGGATTGTCATGACGCCCGACCGGGACGCGATTCGCACGCGGGCCTTCGACGTTTTCAGAGCGGACCTCGAAGCGGCTCCGCCGATTACGCTGCGCGGCGGCGACGCGCTTGACAGCTACGACGAGCCGCCGCCGTACAATCCTGCCATCGACGAGCCCAGCGACCGTTACCTCGAGACGTTCGCGTTCACCGGTCTCAACTTCCTCGACGCGGTGTCGTGGCGGCACTACCTCCCGCGTCTCATCGACTACGCCCTGCGACAGCTCGGCCACAGCGCGTCGGGGGCGATGGCGGTCGACGGCCTGCTCTGGTCCCTGCGACCGCCCGATCGAGATCCGCCGAGGCTCGCGTCGCTCACGCGTGAGCAGGAAGAGGTCGTGGTGGCTGCGCTCGAGCAGCTCGCGTTCTCGGACGATTCCAGCTACCGAGCGGACGCGATGCAGGTGATGGAGGAATGGTGGATCCCCGGCGCGCGCTATCGACCGCCGCGCGAGCCGCCACGTTAGGCGTCACGTTAGGCGCCGCTACGGCAATGCTATTTGGCGATCCACGGATTCGTGAACTTCGGATTTGTGAGGAACGTGGAGTCCGTAAGCGATCGCAGGAACCCGATGAGATCGGACTTTTCAGCGTCGCTGATGGTGAACCCGCCAACCAGCGGGCTCTTATAAGGATTGGCGCTCCCGACGCCGGCATTCGGCCCGCTCGTGACCGTCCGACCGCCGGCGGCGTAGTGGTCGACCGCGTCCGATAGCGTCGCCATGGTGCCGTCGTGCATGTACGGGAACGTCACCTCGATGTTCCTGAGGGACGGCACCTTGAACTTGCCCATGTCGGACGCGACGCCGGTGATGGCCATCAGCCCGGTGTTCGGGGCAGGGTAGGTGCCCGCGCCGTCGATATTGTAGAGGCCGGTGTTGATGAACTCAGGGTCGTCGGTCGTCGACCCGACCCATCGCGCCGCGTTCGTGAACATCACACCGCTGTGGCACTGCGAGCATTTCAGCCGGTCACTCCGGAACAACGTCTCGCCACGCTGGGCGGCGTCGGACATCGCACTGGCGTTGCCGCCCTTGAACCGGTCGTACGGGGAGTCTCCGGACACGAACGTTCGCTCGAACGTCGCGATGGCCTTCGTGACGTTGCCTAACGTGATCGGTGATGGGTCGTCGGGGAACGCCACGGGGAACAGCGAATTGTAGAGCGCGACGGCCCGCAGGCGACCCAGCATCTCCTCCTCTCGTCCCGCGAGGCCGAGTTCCACCGGGGTTTCGCCGAGCATGGGGATGAGCGCCTGGGCCTCGAGGCGGCGGGTCTGGGGGTTCGCCCAGCCGAGCACCACCTGATACGCCACGTTAGGCAGCGACATGCTGTTCCGCGGGTGCGCCTGGCCCGTGGAGCCGAACGGCCGGTTGCGCGCATCGGCGAACGCGTTCGACTGGCGGTGGCACGACGAGCAGGAAAACTGATTGTTGCCGCTCAACCTCGTGTCGTAGAAGAGTCGTCGGCCGAGTTCGACCTTGGCGTCGGACATTGGATTGTCGGCGGGGACGAGCGGTTGCGGAAATCCGTCGGGGAGCGACCAGCGAAACGCTGCGGGATCGCCGGATGGAATCGACGGGCCCGTAGAGCGCTCGCTCGAGCAGGCCAGTTGAAGCAGAAGCGCACTCGTCAGCCAGACCAGTTTCGCCAAAAGGGTACAGGAATGATTGGTCGGACCACTCGTCGCGCGCGCGTCGATCATTTCGTCCCCAAAGTTCGTCCCATGTGCAACTTCGATCCCTTCGACTCTTGCGAATAGATCGCCAGCGCGCCAGTGTCATGCCGCGTACACCGGGACGGTATACCAGTCCGGATGTTGGACCGTTCCATACCTACGTTGTGCTGTTGCAGGACCGTCACCAAGCGCGCTCGCACGCTCGCTCCCATTTTTACCCGTTCTCTGCGAAGCCGGAAGAACGGGCAGTGCCCATTCCACTCTGGAGGGAAGATGCGCACGTCACGTTCGCCGGGAGGAACGCGTTTCTTGGCCAGGTTCGCCGGATCGGCGATAGGCCTGGCACTCGCCGCCAGCACGGCGGCCGCCCAAACGGGCGTCGTCGCAGGAACCGTTACGGAGGCTAGCAGCGGACGCGGGCTGGCGGCAGTCCGCATTCAGATCGTGGGGAATGAAGTCGCCGCGGCGTCGACCGACGCGAACGGTCACTTCATCATCCGCAACGCTCCGACGGGAGCACAAACCGTTCGCGCAACACAGATCGGGTACCGTCCCGAGTCGAAACCGATCACCGTCGGCAGCGACACGGCTCGCGTCACGTTTCAGCTCTCACAGAGCGCTGTAGAGCTACAGCAGGTCGTTGTCACCGGCACCGGTGGTGCGGTCGAGAAGCGTCAAGTCGGCGCGTCGATCGGTGAAGTCGATGCCACGAAGCTGCAGGAACAGATGGTGATTCCGGACGTGGGTCGCATGTTGTCGTCCAAGGTCACCGGGCTTCGCTCCACGACCGTGGGCGGCGGCGTCGGTACTGGACAGGACATCCGCATCCGCGGCACGGCGTCGTTCTCGCTCAACCAGCGCCCCGCGATCTACATCGATGGCGTTCGAGTCGACCAGCGCGCGACGGAGTGGTTCCAGGACGGCGCCTGCTGCTCGTTCGGCGGTGGCGCGTCGACCGACCGGCTCGGCGATCTAAACCCGAACGACATCGAGCGCGTCGAAGTGCTGAAGGGCGCGGCCGCCGCGACGCTGTACGGGTCCGAGGCGACGAACGGCGTCATTCAGATCTTCACCAAGCGTGGTCACTCGAGCGAGCAGAAGACCCAGTTCAACATGGGTGTCGCGACGGGCTTCGACGAGCTGCGCCACAATCTTCCCGTCACGCAGTTCCCGCGCTTCACCGGGCCGGACGGCACGCGCGCGCTCGACGCGAACGAGACGATGATCAAGAAGGGCCCGTATGGTTCCCTCGACCTGTCCGCCCAGGGCGGCAGTGGGCGCACCACGTACTTCGCGTCCACGCAGCTCTCGAAGGAAACCGGGTCGATCCAGCCGAACGACCAGACGAAGGGATCGCTCCGGCTCAACCTGACGTTCGCGCCCACGGACAAGTGGACGATCGATGCGCGATCTGCCTATGCGCGCGACCGCATCAACGAGATCCAGGCCGGGAACAACTGGACCGCGTTGTTAGGCAACGCGCTCAACGGCGACCCGAAGACGGCGACGAAGGATCGTCCGTACGGCGAAGCCTGGGTGCCCGTGAAGGACATCGAGACGATGAAGACGCAGTCCGACGTCGATCGGTGGACCGGCGGCATCACGCTCAACAACACGATCCGCCCGAACATCAGCCATCGGTTCACGATGGGCGTCGACGCGGTCAACGACCACAA
>JAJKIV010000406.1 GCA_021154285.1 Gemmatimonas sp.
CTCACGTCGGTGGTGTCGGGTGGCGTAGCGCCGTTCATCGCGACGGTGCTGTTGGCGAAGTACGGGGTCGGAGCCGTGGCGGGGTACGTGGCGGCCTGCTGCGTGCTCACGGTGGTGGCGACGTTATTCCTGCCGGAAACGCATCGCATCGCACTCGATACGGTCGCGGCCAAGTCGGTCGCGTAACGTGAGGACGGCAAAACGGCGCCGGCCACAACGACGCAGGACCCAAACTACGCAGGACCCGAACGACGCACGACCCAGAGAGCAAGAGCGTCAAACCTGAACGGCGGAAAGATCGGCGTTTGCCTTTACGCTCTTGCCGTTTGGGTCTTGCGTAGCTTGGGCCCTGCGTAGTTCGGGCCCTGCGTCTTTTGGGTCCTGCGTAGTTTGGGTCCTGCGTAGTTTGGGTCCTGCGTAGTTTGGGTCTTGCGTAGGTCGGGTCCTGCGCCCTCCCGGGTTCGCTCTTCCTTTGGCTGGAGCTTTCGATGCGTCGTGTCATTTGTCTGATCGCGATATTGTTTCCTGTTCTACTCGGCGCCCAGTCGACCACACGAGCACCGGCCAGCGACGTCATCACGATCCGGAAGATGCGGGCCGACCTCGAGTTCCTCTCCGGCGACGCGCTCCGCGGGCGGCTCACCGACACACCCGAGAACGCCATCGCCCTCGAGTGGATCGCCGCGCGCTTCAAGTGGCTCGGCCTCAAGCCCATGGGCGCCAACGGCACGTACTTCCTTCCGTACAACCTCTCGCTCGGGTCGCTCGGCACCGGCCAGAACGAGCTGTCGATTGCGCGAGGCGACCAGGCGACCCGCTACGACCTAACGAGTGGCTTCTATCCGCACCGCTACAGCGCGTCCGGGAGCGCCACTGGTGACCTCGTATTCGCGCACTTCGGCATCATCGCCCAGTCACTCGGCTACGACGATCTCGCGGGCGATATGCGCGGCAAGGTCCTGCTCATGCTCGACCACGAGCCGGGTGAGAACGACAGCACGAGCGTGTTCGACGGCGTCGTCACCTCCGAGTACGCGAGTGCGCTCAAGAAAGCGCTCGCCGCGCAGGCACGGGGCGCGGCGGCCGTGCTGTTCGTGGCCGACGTCCAGAACCATCCGGCACCGCAGGACTTCGCGGCCGTGACTCGTGCGTACTGGCCGGCGCAGCCGCCGCGCCTCCTGCCATACACGCTCGCCGCATGGGCCGACAAGCTCACGATTCCCGTCGGCCAGATCTCCATTGCGGTGGCCGAGGGTCTTCTGAAAGAAGCCGGAAAGTCGCTCGGCGATCTCGCGCGCGAGTCCGAGGGCGCCCGAGGGAATCCGCCGGTTGTGGTTCCCGGCGTTCGCGTTACCGTCTCCACGTCAGTCGTTAGGCACACCATCCAGGATCGCAACGTGCTCGCCGCGATCGAGGGGTCGGACCCCAAGGTCAAGAACGAGTGGGTGGTGTTGAGCGCACATCCCGACCACAACGGCGCCGCGGGCGACACGATCTTTCACGGAGCTGACGACAATGGCTCGGGTGCGGTGGCGCTTCTCGCGATCGCGGAAGCCTACGCGAAGGCGGCAGCCGCGGGGCGGCGACCCAGGCGCTCGGTGCTGTTCGCGTCCTTCAACTCCGAGGAACGCGGGCCGCTCATGGGGTCGTGGGGTTACACCGAAGCGCCAGCGGTTCCACTCGATCGGACGGTCGCCATGGTCAACATGGACATGATCGGCCGCAACGAGGAGGTGCCGGAGAACGGCGGTGCGCGGTTTCGCGGGCTTCCCGTGCAGTCGGCCGAGTCGAACGCGAACACGGTGACGCTGCTGGGCTGGAGCCGGAGCACGCTCACCCAGGCGGCGGAGCGCGCGAACGCGCGCTACAAGCTCACGCTCAAGAAGAACTACGACAACAACGTCTCACAGTTGCTCCGCCGCAGCGACAGCTGGCCGTTTCTCCAACACGGCGTGCCGGCCATCTGGTTTCACACCGGGCTTCATCCCGACTACCACCTAACGACAGACATCGCAGACCGGATCAACTACGAGAAGATGGAGCGGATCGCGAAGCTCGTCCATCAGCTGACGTGGGACCTCGCCCAATCGTCCGGCAAGCCGTCGCTCACGAAGCGGGTCATGTAGATCGTTAGGGTTGCTTGCCGCGCCGCTCTTCCAACTGCACCGAGTCAGGTTTCAAAGATGGACGCGAAGAAGGGCGGAATGTCCATCATGAATGGAGTCGTCGCACCGACCGGATGCCACGCCAGTGTCTCGGTGAGGCGAGCAAGAGGTCGCGAACCGGGAGTCATCAGCCGCAACGCGGCGCCATTCCGCGGTTGGGATGACGAAGATGTCCGGCTGCGTGATGAACTCGGGCTCCGGCTCGACATCTGACGGCGATGTAATGACGTGTCCTACACGTTCCGTCCGGAGATATGCGCCTAGTCGAAGCACGAGCTCCACGATTGCGCGCTGATGGAAGAGGCTCGGCCCCGGCGTCACGAGCAAGTCCGCGTCGACCAGCTCGTACCTCGGCGTGGCAAGTGGCGCGGCGGCGATGAGCTCGCGCACCTCGCGTGCGGTCCAGCGGCGACCGACTTCTGCAGGCATGGCCATAGTCTACCCCGCGCTCGGCGAGCGAAGCAACGATGCATGGCCGACCATACAAGCCATGGTCGAGATTACTGCACCCACATCGTTGCACTTTCGACTCGTTCGGCGGCGACTACGCGAACGTGCCGTCCCGCGGCCCACGCGCGCTCGCGACGATCTGACGCATTGCGCCGAGGTGATAGGCGAAATGCGCGATGCTCCCGATCATGCCGCTGAGCTCGACCGACCTCACCTCGCGAGGAGAACCGAGCACTTCGAGCCAGCGATGCGCTTCGTCGCGGAGTCCGTTGCGGATCTCGCTCCATTGCTCCTCGTCTACCGTCGATATCTTCCACGCCTCATCCCACCTCGCATCCGCGAATGGGTTGCCGCCCTCACTCGCCCAGCGATTCATGAGCGACAGCCCGTACCGTTCATGCTCGGCGTGTGCGGCGATCGTCGCGCCGCCGTGCACCGAGCGGGATGCGTCGGCGGCGGACAGCTTGTCAAGCGACGCGAGCAGGCCCACGTCGCCCGAATTGAGGATGAAGTTGCCGCCGGCCGGGGCTTTGGCGCCATCGGCCAGCTCCGAGAAGAGCGTCGTTAGGGAACGAGTGATGTTATCGGTCTGCATGATCAAGTGCCCTCGAAGATCCTGACCGTTTTTACCGGCGCTTCAGAGCGACCGGCCCGAGTGTTCGATCGAGAAACGCGTTGATCCGCGGCGTGCGGACGTCCACCGGCACCAGGTGGCCGGCGCCATCCGCCAGCAGCAGCTCCTTCGGATCACGCAACAGGTCCCACAACGGCTTCCCGCGAGTCTGCCACGGATGCTCCTCGTCCTGCCGTCCGTTGATCACGAGCTTTGGCACCTTGATGTAGGGAGCGAAGTTGAAGTTTGCCGCCTCGGGCAGCGTCGGTTGGACCCGCTCGTCGATCCCTGCGCCAAGCAGCACGACTGCGCGGAAACGCGGATCCACCGCGGCGAGCGGCAAACGCGATCCGGCGCCGAAGCTCATCGCGATGTATCCAAGCCGGGTGGAGTCGATGTCCGGGCGCGTCACCGCATAGTCCATGGCAAGACGCATCTCCGTCGCGTGCCACACCATGAGATCGCGGAACTCGACGCTCCGTGGGGGCGGCCGCGGATTCAGCGTGCCCTGGTGCTCCACCATACCGGTCAGCACGGGTGAAATGACGGCGCGTCCGGCCTTGATCTGTCCGGCGGCAATGTCTTCGACGACCTGGGCAACGGACGACTGGCCGAACGCGGCACTGCTCGCGATGTGCACGAGCGTCTGGTAGGGCGGCTCGGCGTTCCGCGGGAGGAAGACGTACAGCAACACGGAATCGCCCTTCGGCCCGTCGATCCAGAGCCGCTCGCGAGTCCAGTCGGGCGTTTCGATCACGGTTCGCCCGCGCGGGTTTGCAGGACGGGGGTCGTAGCGGTAGTGCTCGAGCAGTCCCTGGAATTCTGCCGGACCGACCGGATGATAGGTGGGTGCAACGGTCATGACGGGCAAGGGCGCCAGACTCGCATCGCTCGTTCCCTGCGCGAGTGGTCGCACGCAGCGGAAGCCGACTACCGGCGAACCATCCGACTGGCTCCCGACCTGACTGAACAGATACATCGGGTCCTGCCAGGAGCCGCCGGTCGTTCCCCAACCGTCGCCCACGCGATTGACGAGCCACTCTTTGACATTGCCCGCCATGTTGTAGATCCCGTACGGACTGATCGCGAACGGGAAGCTCTCGACCGGCGCCGTGTCCGTTCCCGAAAGGTTGGCGCGCACGGCACCTAACGACCGCGCGTCGTACTGCCCCCACGGCATCAGGATGCCGAACCGCGACACGCGGCCATCGCGCGACGCTTTCTCCCACTCGAAGAGCGAAGGAAGACGGCCGCCGCGCCACGCACAGTACGCTGCCGCTTCATGCCACGACACGCCGGTGACGGGGTGGCGGCCGCGCCCCGCCGGCGGAGCGTCGTTCACCCAGTCACGCGGTGCGGGAAGACCGGTCTTGTCCACGAAGCGCCCTGGTGCCACGGTCGCTCCACCCGCCGACCAGAGCGCGGCGTTCCGATAGCCGCCCGCTCGCACGAACTCGGCGAACCGGTCGTTGGACACCTCGAACCGGTCGAGCGCGAATGGCGCGAGATCGGCCGCCTGGCCACGGCCAATGTCGTGACCGACGATCTCGTACGGTCCTCCCGGGATCGCGACCATGCCTTTGGGGACCGACCCGGCCCGCGAGAGTCGAACCTCGAGCTCGATGGACCGGCCGGCCCCCCTCAGGCCTTCGCTCGGCGTGAGGAAGCGCGACGCGATTCGCCGCGCCGGATCGTAGCCCGGCGCTCTCACGACGACGCGGTAGTCGCCGCGAGCCGTGACGTACTGCCTAACGGGCGTCGTGCCGATCAGGGCGCCGTCGCTCGAGTCGGCTACGCTGGAGTCGCCGAACAGCGCGACGTAGACCCGAGCGCCCGGCGGGTCTGACGCGACGGAGATCTCGTTGGTGACGTCGGCGAACACGGCCTTGAAGGTCGAATCCTCCGCGAGGTGGCGGCGCACCTGTCTCGCTAGCAGATATCCCGCCGAGTAATTGCCCTGCGCCGCAAGGGTCTGAATCCTCGGCACGAGCGCCCCGGCGCGTGACTTTCCCTGACTCCACCAGAACACCCCGGCGACTGCCGCGGCGAGCAGCACCGCGGCAGCGCCGGCGGCGAGCGCGACACGCGACGAACGGGCCGCCGGGGTCGATACCCCAAGCGCATGCAGCGCGGCCAGCAGCGTGGCGCCGTTGGCGATCCGGGCGTTGGGATCCTTTTCCAGACAGCGCATCGCCAGCGTCGCGAGACCTCGGGCCACCGGATCGCGGCGGTGCTCGTCCCGCAACTGGTCAGCGAGCTCCTTCGGCCGCTCCGCGAGGTGCGCCATCATCAGTTGCTGCGCCGTCGTCCTGTCGTGGAACGGGTGATGCCCCGCGAGCAGCTCATAGGCGATGACGCCCCAGGAGTACACGTCGGCGCGCGCGTCGACGTCGTCGCCGGCGGCCTGTTCGGGCGCCATGTACGCGGGCGTACCTAACGATGATCCGGCTTCGGTGAGCGTCAGCTCGGTCCCGGGGCCGGCCGCTGCCAGCGCCTTCGCGATCCCGAAGTCCGTGACCACGGCGGTGCCCGAGGAAAGCAGGACGTTGGCCGGTTTGATGTCGCGGTGGACGACGCCGTGGTCGTGCGCGTAGGCCAGCGCCTGTGCGAGGTTGCGCAGGACCTCCATCGACTCGTCGAGCGGCACGGGACCCGCCGCGATGCGGGCGCGCAGCGAATCGCCCGGCACGAACGGCATGGTGTAGAACGGGAGCCCGTCGCTCGTGACCCCGGCGTTGAGCACCGGGACGATGTGCGGCTCCTGCAACGCGGCGGCCAATCGAATCTCGCGGGTGAATCGCTCGGCGCTCAGGCTGGCCGCGCGCTCTGGCGCGAGCACTTTGATGACCACGTCGCGATCGAGGGTGGCGTCGCGCGCCAGGAACACGCGCGCCATCCCCCCACCGGGCAGCTCACGCTCGAGCGCGTAGCTGCTGCCTAACGTCGCCTGGAGCTGCTCTTGGAGATCCGAGCTCAGTCGATGAGTCATCCCACCCTGAGTATGGCGCTAACGGCCGGCGGCGGCAAACGCGACGAGACATACCGGCGAGCGCGAGGCCCCGGTCAAGCGACGGCCGATGTCGAGCTCGAGGGGGATGTAGCCGGTCGAGTCGCCCACAGCGTCAATCGGCGGACGAGTGGGCCGAGACGCGGATGGTCGAGCAACGGCGTGAGCTCGCGCACCACGGTCGTCACGATGGCCGTCGGACCCGTCATCGCCTCGATGTTTGCCTCGAGCAGCGCCGCGGTCGTTGCTTCGTCATCCACATCGAGGCCGACCGTCAACAGCATAGCGGCGGGACCGACGTACTCACGCTGCGCCCGGTCACGGAGCTCTGCGCGAAGCGCGAGTGCCTCCTCACGCCGGCCGGCCAGCGCGAGCGCGCGCGTGTACATGCCGACGATGAGCGGTGCGCGCTGCGTGAGCTCGACGGTACGCCGCATCCGCGCCACCGCCTCCTCGTGGCGTCCGAAGTCTGCCAGTCGAATGGCCGACATCCACAGATTAATCACGGCGTTCGGGTCAATGGCGAGCGCGCTCTCGTGCGCGTCGAGCGCGGCCGCAGAATCCGCTCCGGGAATACCGACAACAGGGAACCCCATCACGGATACGGCGCGGATGAACATCGACAGCGGGTCGAGCGCCATGGC
>JAJKIV010000407.1 GCA_021154285.1 Gemmatimonas sp.
AGTGCGTTGTCGGCGATCCGCTCGCCGACTTCGACGAAGATCTGGCGCACGGCGCCGCCCTGGAGCGAGAGGACGAGCACCAGCCGCTCGCTCGAGAGGCGAACCAGCTCGAGCCGCTGCAGCAGGATCTGGTCGAGCCTCGGCCCCACAGCCATCCCGAGCTCCTGGGTGAGCACGGAGAGTGACTGAGCTGCCCGGCGCAAAATCGCCTCGATAGTCGAGCCTCCGGTCGCGGACAACTGCTCCGCGAGCTTCTCGCGGTCCGGACTCGCGATCGGAGCGACCCGCATCAGCGAGTCGACGTAGAGACGATACGCGACGTCGGTGGGGACGCGACCGGCCGAGGTGTGGGGATGATAGAGATATCCCTTCTCCTCGAGGTCGCTCATCGTGTTGCGAATGGTCGCCGGCGACACGCCGAGACCGAAGCGTCGCGAAATCGTGCGCGACCCGGCGGGCTCGGCAGTCTCGACGTAGCTCTGAATCACCGCCTCAAGTACACGCCGTTCGCGGTCCGAGAGCTCCGGAAATCCCATAAGATAAACTATACTAACGACTTCTGATCGTCGTCAACCACGCGGCCAGCGCGTCGAGACGCAGCCAACCCGTCGCGGACAGACACAAGCGATCGCCGCGGAGAGTTGCCCATCCGGCGTCGATCCACGGGCGAATGACGTCACCTTCTTCAGCGTGAACGAGCAATCCGTCGGCCGTCCGCAGACCAAGGTACACCTCCTCGGCAATCCGGTTCTCGTCCGTCAGCGTTTCCGAGCCGCTCACCGGATCCACGCCCGTGCTCAGCACGCGCCGCCAGGCCGAATACTCACGCTCATTCCAGCGCCGAGTCGTTCCGTCGAATCCGTGCGCGGCAGGTCCAAGACCGACGTACGAGGCGCCGCTCCAGTAACCGCGATTGTGACGCGACCATCGGCCGGGGCGCCCGAAGTTGGAGACCTCGTAGTGCGCGTAACCCGCTGCGCTCAACTCCTGATCAGCGCGCAAGTACTCGGCTTCGTACGCGTCCTCGGTCCCCTCAACTGTTGCCCCGCGGTCGCGCCACCGCGCGATCGGCGTGTGCGGTTCGACCGTTAGGCCATACAGCGAGATGTGTGGCGGCGCGAGAGCGATCGCGGATTCGAGATCGCGCGACCACTCGCGCTCGAGTAACGCAGGCAGCGCGAAGATGAGGTCCAACGACCAATTCTCGAGGCCGGCCTCGCGGAGCGTGTCGACTGCGCCGCTAACCCGGCGGCTGTCGTGCGTGCGGTGCATCCACGCGAGGGCGCGGTCGTCGAACGACTGAACGCCAAGCGAGATTCGGTTGACGCCAGCGGCCTGCCAGGCTGCGACCGACGACGCATCGATGTCGTCCGGATTCGCTTCGAGCGTGATCTCCGCGTCCGCGGCCGGCGGGAAGCGGTTGGCAACAACGTCGATCAGCCGCGCAACCCCATCGGGTCCGAGCCGCGACGGTGTCCCGCCGCCGAGATAGATCGTGTCGACGCTCGATGGCGGGGTGCCTAACGCGCGAACCTCGAGCTCCGACGCGATGGCGGTGACGTACTCGTCCGATGGAACGCGGCTCCGGACGGCGATGGCAAAGTCGCAGTACGAGCAGCGGCGGGCGCAGAATGGGACGTGAACGTACACGTGGCGGGGCGGCACACGGAAACATACGACCCGCTCCGGCAAGGCTAGGAGCGTCTGTGTATTTCCCCGGTTGGCAGGGTTGCAATGAGACCGGCGAGCTCCAGCGCAGTCACAGCGGCGAGCGAACGGCGCGGCGTCAGTGCCGCGAGCTCGGTGAGCCGATCGATGGGTGTTGCGCCGTCCTCGAGGGCAATCCACACCGCGCGCTCATCACCCACGAGTGTCCCAGCGACGTTGGGCCGCGCCTTCGCGTCGGGCAGTCCGAGCAGCGACAGCGCGTCGTCCGCCCCGAGGATGGCGTGCGCGCCGTTCTTCAGCAGCCCGTTCGATCCGACGTGTTGAGGCGACTCGATCGGACCGGGCACGGCACCCACGTCCCGACCCAAGTCCAGCGCGTGCTCGGCCGTGATGAGCGCCCCGCTCCGCTCTCCCGCTTCGACGACGATCGTCAGGCGTGCCAACGCCGCAATGACTCGGTTGCGTCGAGGGAAGGACGCCGGACCGGCGCGCGAGCCACACGGAAACTCCGAGATCACGACTCCCTGTTGCGCGATGCTGGCGTGAAGAGAACGGTGTGCGACCGGATAAGCGATATCGACGCCGGTGCCTAACACGGCGGCCGTGTAACCTCCTCGCGCCAACGCCGCGCGATGTGCCGCCGCGTCGATGCCGCGCGCCATTCCACTCACAACGCACACACCGGCTGCGGCGAGTGCGCCGGAGAGCGCGTGTGTCACCCGCTCTCCATACGGTGTCGCGCGCCGCGTCCCGACGATCGCGACCGTTGGCCGCGCCAGCACCGAGAGGTCACCGAGCACGCACAGATACGGCGGTGGATCAAAGAGCTGAAGCAACGGCGCCGGATAGGCGTCATCGCCGAAAAGCAGGAGTGTCGCGCCGCATTGCGCTGCGTCAGCGGCCAGTCGCAACGCCTCGTCGCGAAGGCGAGACTGATCGCTCAGGTTCACCGCCGCACGAAACGCCCTCGCCGCGGAGCCAAATACTCGCGAGCGTTCATGGTAGCCGCGGGCGCCGACACCGGGCGCGAGCGCCAGCGCCAGCGCGTCTACGCGGGCGTCAGGGAAGCTGGACGCTTCCCTCACGCCGCTCCGCCTCCTTGCGCATCCCAAGGAGCTGGCGCCACCAACCCGCGAGCAGCTCGTCGAGGCCGGTACGCGCCGCCGCGCTCACCGTGAACGCGCCGAATGACCCTGGTGCGTCCACGGGAGGGATGAACTCCTCGCCTAACAAGTCCAGCTTGGTGAACACGACGCAGTGCGGCTTCTCCGCCAGCTCACCCGAGTAGGCCGCGACCTCGCGACGCAGGTCATCGTACTCCTGCTGCCAATCCATGGCGTCAATGGGAATGAGGAACGCGAGGATTCGCGTCCGCTCCACGTGACGCAGGAACTGCAGCCCCAGTCCCTTTCCTTCGTGCGCGCCCTCGATGATGCCTGGAATGTCCGCGACGACGAACGTGCGGGCGTCGCTCAGTTGGACGACGCCGAGGTTGGGCGACAACGTCGTGAACGGGTAGTCGGCGATCTTGGGCCGCGCGGCCGAGACTACGGAGAGCAACGTGGACTTACCGGCATTTGGTTTTCCGACGAGTCCCACATCCGCGATGAGCTTGAGCTCGAGCTCCAGCGAGCGCTGCTCGCCTTCCTCTCCCGGTTGCCACTCGCGCGGCGACTGGTGCGTTGCCGTGGCGAAGAACGCGTTGCCCTTGCCTCCTCGACCGCCGCGCGCGACCACGATCTCGTCGCCGTGCGCGAGGACTTCGCCGAGCACTGCTCCTCCGACCTCGCGAATGACGGTTCCCGGTGGGACAGGAAGCACGACGTCGGCGCCGGACCGGCCCGTCTTATTGGAGCCCATACCGTGCTCACCGCGTTCGGCCTGCCAGCTATCGCGGTAGGTGTAGTCGAGCAGCGTCGCCAGGTTGTCGTCGCCGCGGACGATGACATCGCCGCCGCGCCCACCGTCACCGCCGTCAGGTCCGCCCATCGGAACGAATTTCTCGCGGCGAAAGGAGCTGGCGCCGGAGCCACCGGTGCCTGCTTCCACGCGCACCACTACTCGATCAATGAACACCGCAGCGCTCCTCGTGCATGGTCACCGGTTCACGACTCGTGTCAGGAGTTGGCGGTACTGGCGCGAAACATCCGCGCCCAGGAGATCCGCAATGGAATCCAACGCGGCGGCCACTTCCGCGGGCGATGCGCCCGCGTGAATCGCCCCATGCAAATGGGAGTGCAGCTGGCGATCCTGACGCGCGGTCGCGCACGCGCTCACGATGCACAGCTCGCGGCGCTTGAGGTCCAGTGCCGCGCGAGAAAGCACCTTGCCGTAGCCCTCCACGATCATCCACGCGTCAAGCGCCGGGTGAAGCTCACGAATGTTGTGACGGAGCCGCTCGTAAAACGGACCATACACCGTGGTGCATGTCTTTTCTCCTTCCGCCCGCCATTGCGCTGCGTTGCCAAACTCTTCGCCCTCATCGGTAGCGGGCGCTCTTCGCCCGGAAATCCGTCGCCACTCGCGCGCGGCGTTGAGGGCGCGCGGGAACCCGGCGAACAGATACGATTGCAGTACGACTTCCTCGACCCACTCAGGCCGGCATTCCGTTGCGGCGCGAACGAGCGCGTCGCGCATTTGCGGCTCAGTGCCGGTCGCAATGACGCCGGACAAGCGGATCAGCGCGACCGTTTCCGCGTCGAGCGCGCTCGCGGACGGCAGTGTATCACGACCGGGCACATCGCCCGTCATCTCAGTATCGAGCATTGGATCGATCGGTTGCGGCGACAGTGCTCGGAAACTACAGACCTCTACGCACCAGCCGGGAGCAACTCGCCAACGACTTCTCCGCGCGTATTGCGGATTCGCGCCCGGGCGTACTCCGCGAGCTTTGGTGAGAGCCCCTCGGGCAGCGCCCCGAGCAGCTCGAGCATGTGCAACACCGCGGGGTACTGGGCGCGCGTTGCGCCGTCCTCGACCTTGATCGCGAAGCCGAGTCCGAGGTCGAGGACCGCGACGCTATGCACGCCTTCGGCCCCGACTTTCGATATGACGCGACCGTTGCTCTCCTCGACGACGAGCGAGTCGAATCGGTCGGAGCCTCCGAACACGAACGGTCGGGTCGTGATCGCTCGCACGATGCGCGACGGAATCTCCTCGCCTCTAGCTGCCGCGACCGCGAAGCGCGCGTACGCACGAGCCATCGCGTCGAGTGGCAGGCCGAAGACCACCACGCCGCAGCCGTCGATGGCGCGAATGATCTTCGCCGACGGCACATTCGTCCAGCGGGATACTTCCTCGAGCGCGGCGAGTTGGACGGGGTGCTCCTCACCCTCGTAGCCGGCGAGCGTCCAGCCGCTGAAATGCGCGCGCGCCAGCATGGCGGCGTGTTTGCCGGAGCAGTTGTTATGGAGTCGCGTTGGCCGAGTGCCGGCATCGCGAATGATGCGCGCGCCGCGGGGCGAGAGCGGCTCGTGAGGCCCGCACGCCAGGTCGCCTTCCTCGAGCCCGAGGTCGCGAAGCATCGATTCGGCGATGGCTACGTGCTCGGGCTCACCGCCATGGGAGGCCGATGCGAGCGCGAGCTCGTCGTCGCCCCATCCGACCTCGTCGAACCCGCCGGACGCGATCAGCGGCATGACCTGAAATGGCTTCGCGCACGATCGCCACATCGTGACCGTTTCCGGCTCGCGCGCCGTGCCGACCAGTTGGTCGTTGCCATCGACCACGGCGGCATGGACGCGGTGGCGGGACTCTATGCCCGCGCCACGGGTGACCACGACGTCGAGATCGAAAGAGCGCATGATTCCAAGATAACGGGGACGGGGGACAGGCGACGGGCGACGGTTAAAGGCGGAAACCCTCGGGAGCCATTCACGCACAGTGAGGCATCCCGGGGGTTCTCGCTTTCTAGCCGTCGCCCGTCGCCCGTCCCCCGTCGCCCGTCAGTTAAAACACTTTGATCATCCCCTTCGTGTACTTCCCCGGATTCTGTCGAACGTCCGCGAGGATCGCGTTCAGGTCTGTGATCGTTTTCGTGAGCTGCTCGTAGAGCTGTTGATCATTCACGAGCTTCGCCGCAAAGCCGTTGCCGCGGGTCACCTGCTTCACGAGCGAGTCGGCACCGGCGGTGATCGCCACGAGGTGAGTGTACAGCGTGTCGTCGGTGAGCAGTTTGCCGAGTGTGCCGTTCTCGGATCGCATCTGACGCACCAGCGAGTCGACCGAGCCGATCATGCCGTTCAGGTTCTGATAGAGTGTCGGATCATCGAGCAGCTTGGCGAAGCTCCCGTTAGGCGCCTGGAGGCGGGTCACGAGGGCGTTCGTGCGCGCGAGCGTGCCGTTCAATTCGTCGTATAAGGACCGATTCGTCAGCAGCTGGCCCACCGTGCCTTCGCCGCGCGCCATCCCGCCGGTGATCCCCTTGAGGTCCCGCGTCAGCTGGACCATGTCGTTCACGGCGCCGCTCGCCTGAATGAGCACCGCCTCGTAATCGAGCGCCGGCTCTACCTGGAGCGTGTCGTTCGGTGGCAGGACGGCATACCGTGGAGTGCCGGGCGAGATGTCTACGATCTTGTCGCCCAGCAGGCCTAACGTGCGCAGCCGGGCACGCGAATCCTCGCGCACCTGCTGCTGCAGCGCCTGATCGACCTCCACGATGACCTTGAGGTTTCGGGTGGTGTCGGCGTCGGGCGGCAGAAAATCAATCGAGGC